>JAFLJT010000104.1 GCA_022712855.1 Pseudodesulfovibrio sp.
CGACACGTGGTACACGGAAAACCCCCAAAGGCCCTATGATCCCGAAACGTACCATGCCTTTCTTACAAAGATCGGTTACCTCGTCCCCGAAGGCAATGATTTTACCATAACAACAACTGATGTGGACCCGGAAATAGCCACCATAGCTGGGCCGCAGCTTGTGGTGCCAGTCACTATCGCGCGTTTTGCCCTCAACGCAGCCAATGCTCGGTGGGGCAGCCTTTACGATGCGCTCTACGGATCTGACGTGCTCCCCGATGAAGTCGGCGCACAACAAACCGCAGGCTATGTCTCGGCACGCGGGCGGCTGGTCATGGAGTACGTGTCCGGTTTTCTGGACAAGGTTCTCCCGTTAGAAAAAGGTCGCCATGCGGACGTACTGGATTTTCATCTGGAGGAAGATACAGAAAAAACCATCACCATCGTATTAAAAGATGGTTCGGTCACAGTACTCGCAAAGCCCGAACAGTTTGTGGGGTATACCAAAGGCGCCGAATTACGCTCACTCCTTTTCAAAAACAACGGGCTGCATATCGAGCTGCAATTCGATTCAGCTCATCCCGTTGGCAAAGATCACCCTGCCGGAATCAAGGATGTTGTGATGGAATCCGCCCTCACCACCATCCTCGATTGTGAAGACTCGGTTGCCGTTGTGGATGGCGAGGATAAGGCGCTCGTCTACACCAATCTCCTCGGGCTGATGAAAGGTTCTCTTGAAACATCATTTGAGAAAGCTGGGAAGACCGTCACTCGCTCGATGAACAGTAACCGGATATACCGATCGCCATCCGAGTCGTCATTTTCTCTTTCCGGCCGGAGCCTCATGCTCGTGCGCACAGTCGGTCACCTCATGACCACCGACGCGGTCCTCGACGCAGCAGGCAACGAAATTCCCGAAGGCATTCTCGACACTATGGTCACGGCATTGATCGCTCTCCATGACCTGCAAGGCTCCGCACCGTGGAAGAACAGCCCGGCTGGCAGTATGTATATCGTCAAACCCAAAATGCACGGCCCGGAAGAAGTCGCCTTCACCTGTGACCTTTTTGCCAGCGTCGAAGCCGCCCTCGGCATGAATATCGGCACGCTCAAGATTGGGATCATGGACGAAGAGCGTCGCACCACGCTTAATTTGAAAGAATGTATCCGAGTCGCCAAGGATCGGATCATATTCATTAACACCGGATTCCTCGACAGAACTGGCGATGAAATACACACCAGCATGGAAGCCGGACCAGTTCTGCCCAAGGATGCTATCAAAGGCGAGCCGTGGATTGCAGCTTACGAAGATTGGAATGTGGATGTCGGGCTGGCGTGTGGTTTCAGTGGCCGGGCGCAAATAGGTAAAGGCATGTGGGCCAAGCCGGATGAACTCGGCGAAATGGTCGAGACAAAAATCGCCCACCCGGAAGCGGGGGCCAATTGCGCCTGGGTTCCATCACCCACTGCGGCAACACTTCACGCCATGCACTATCATCTTGTGGATGTCTTTGAACGGCAAGAAGCGCTTACGGGAACCCCACGAGCGACCTTGCCCACGCTGACAACATTGCCGCTGATGGGCGATACACGCCCCACCCCGGATGAAGTCGCGCGCGAACTCGCCAACAATGCCCAATCCATTCTCGGGTATGTCGTCCGCTGGATCGATCAGGGTGTCGGTTGCTCCAAGGTGCCGGACATCAACAACGTGGGCCTCATGGAAGACCGGGCCACCCTGCGTATTTCCAGCCAACACCTCGCCAACTGGCTCCACCACGGCATTTGCACCGAGACGCAGGTTCTTGAGACACTCAAAAAGATGGCCGGGGTCGTGGATGGACAGAACCAAAGCGACCCGGCGTACCGCGCCATGGCCCCCGATTTTGACAACAGCATCGCCTTCCAAGCAGCTTGCGACCTTATCTTGAAAGGGCGCAAACAACCCAACGGGTACACAGAACCGATTCTGCACGCACGGCGGAAACAGGCGAAGCAGCAATAGTTCATGGTTTCAGACGATTAAGCACAGACATAATGACAAAGTGCGATGTAAACATTCGCAAAAGTAATCCCGAAGTATATGATTCCTGGGGGACACGGTTCGACTTTGCTTGCGTTTCACTCTTTGTAGACATAAAACTCTGTTTCATGGCGAAGAATCGGGCTGGCCTTCAGCGTGTGCCATGATACTAATCTAATCATCAATTTGAGGAGTCATATATGGAAGATATCGTCACTGAACCCCTGCTTTTCATGCCTGTGGAACGCAAAGACGACACCTACGCCCTGCGTTTGTGTCTCAATCAGGGATTACTCACTCCGGGCATGACCCGCACCATAGTGCAACTCATGGACACCTACCCGGGGATCACCCTTCGCGCGACCACTGGGCAGCGTATGAATCTTGAGGGAATACCCAAAGCCAATTTTGATGACGTCATTGCCACCCTTGGCACTTCGGTCCCCAAGTGTCCGCCAAACGTCGCCGTCTGCCCCGGTGCCGCGCTGTGTAAATACGGCATGCAGGACACACGAGAGATGGGTAACCGTTTGCTCGATACCATCAAGGCCAATGGCCCCTACCCCTTCAAGATCAAGAGTGGTGTTTCCGGCTGTGCCATGGGATGCGCACTGAGTTTTGTACGCGACATCGGTCTGGTCGGACTCTCCAAGGGCTGGAATGTGTATTTTGGCGGCTCCGCCCGTCACCGTGCACAACCCGGTTTGCGTCTTGCCAAAAACGTGAGCGATGACGAGGCAATTGCCTTAGTGACAAAGGCGCTGATCTACTATCGGGAAACCGGGAGAAAATGCGAACGCATAGGGATGATGGTTCGTCGATTAGGCCACGAAGCGGTGGCTGAAGCGTTGGGAATAACCGCGCCTTAGCCCGAAAAAACGAGGCCGCCAGTCGCGCTTCACTTGCATATTCCATAAGAAAAAAGGCTTAGAAGGGAAACCTTCTAAGCCTTATATTTTTCATGGTGGTCTTAAAACCGACCTTGCTAAAAATCTAGAGCAGAATCTTACTCTTGATAATCTTGAGGTACCGACGACTGACCGGGACGGTTCCGGACGGTGTGGTGATCATGCCGAGGCCATTTTCAAGCAGCGCGATCTCGTTCACGAACTTCATATTCACAAGATACTGCTTATGGCAGCGAACAAAGTGGGTTCGATCTTCCAGCACTTTGAGCGTGATATCGGTATAGAACTCGTCTTCGCTTGTGACCAAATGAATACCTTTGGCTCCGGCAGAGACGTACTCCACCTCTTCCAGAGGGATCAGCTTGATCCGTTTACCGAGAAGGCAGGGAACCCGCTCGATCTTTTCTGCCTCGAAGGCAGTCGGTGTATCATTGCCGAGAAATTCTTCCAGCTTTGCGACGGTTTTTTTCAAGCGCTCAATGGAGACAGGCTTGAGCAGATAATCCAGCGTCTTTTCTTCAAAGGCCTTGAGCGAATATTCATCGAAGGCCGTCACAAAAACCACATGGGGCATGATGTCCTGATGAACCATGCTGAGGAGTTCAAAACCATTGACCATGGGCATCTGAATATCCAGAAACACGACTTCAGGGCGAAGTTTGTTAATGGCCTTCAACGCATCAAAAGCATTGGCACAGGAGCCAAGGACCTCGACACTGCCGGTCTCACGAAGCAATTCTTCCATTTCTTCGCGAGCATGCATTTCGTCATCAATCACCAATGCGCGTATCATTCAAGCTCCCCTTTTCCGGGCAGTTTTACGGTCACGAGTGTCACTTCATTGGGGATACAGTTCACTTCAAGGCCGTACTTTTCTCCGCACAGATTCTTAATTCTTTTTTCCACGATCTCCAAACCAAGCCCGCCAACGCTTCTTCCTTCATAGTTGCCTGCGTTGTCCTCGATCTCTATCTGGATTCCGTCACCCTCCTGTCTGGCTCTCAGCTTGATAATACCAGGCTCCACCATGTTGGAAATGCCATGCTTGATGGCGTTTTCAATGAGCGGTTGTAGGGTAAAAACGGGCACCCTGACCTGCAACAAGTCGGGGTCGATATCCATTTCCAGAGTCAACCGATCTTCGAAACGAGCTTTTTCGATACGAAGGTAGGAATTGACATGGTTGATCTCGTCTTCGAGGGTCGCCACATCAGCGCCCCGCTTGAGGTTCTGGCGGAAAAA
>JAFLJT010000266.1 GCA_022712855.1 Pseudodesulfovibrio sp.
ACGGGCGAATAGCTGGGATCATTGTCGTGCGAAACGTAGTAGTGGCATGCCTGAGAGCAGAGGCCGCAACGCATACATGTTTCCTGATACGCCTTGAGCTTGGCTCCGGTTTCTCCCTTGAGAACCCGCCGCACCACTTCCTCGATCTTCTCCGAGGTAAGGTTTGCGACCCCGGCTTCAAGCCCGGGATCCGAGATGATTCTGTCTGCAATATGACTCATTATTTTATCCTCTTTTGGTGGTTTGGCTTACCAATCCCGGGCGTGGCGAACGCCGCCGAACTCAGACCCCATGTAGGCGCGGGTGAAGAGCACGAACAGAGCGTGGCTGAGGCGGGTGAATGGAATCAGCGCCAGCAGCATTTCGCCGGACAGGATGTGCAGGATAGTCATTACGATGGGTGAGCCGATCTGATGGTAGGCAAGCACCCCGGTAATGAACGGCATGGCCACCAGACCGAGCGCGATCCAATCCTTGGGCTTGGTCACGTTGCGAACGTGCGGCAAAAACAGTCGTCTGAGCGCGAAGAACACGCAGGCTGCGATGACCACAAAGCTGATGTAATCCCCAATCTCGGCAGGGATGGACCAGAATGATATGCCGAAAGCGGTGTCCCAGAAGACAACATGTGCGCCGAGGAAAACCGCCACCATGATAAAGCAGATATGGAAGGAGAAGGTAGCCACGGTCATGAACGGATCAGACCGCCAGCCCATGGTCCCGAAGGGGATGAGCCAGTGCATTATGGAACGCAGGCCGTATGGCAGGCTCATGTACGCGAGCGAACTGCCGTCCTTTTTCCGTGCCAACAGATACATGGACACCAGCCGATACATGGACCCAAGGATGAAGATCGCCCATGCGACCCAGGCCAGAGGGCCACTGATGAAGTTGTAGAGTTCTATCATTATCGTCCCTCCGCCTAGAATTGGGCCACGTCCGCAACGATGCGAACATAGCTGTTATTATCGATTGCTCTGATGAGCACCTTGCTGCCGTCTTCGCTGAAGACAGGCGGCCATGCGCGATCAAAGCTGCGTTCATAGGAATTGCCGTTGACCAGAATGTGGAATTGACCACCCTTTTCTACCAGCGCGGCTACATGCTTGTTGTCGGACGAGAAAGCGACCGGCCATGCCATGTCCCAGGTGCCGTGCCACGCGGCGTCGTCCACCACGATGCGGAACTGGGCGTTGTTGTTGCTGGCGATGACGCCTGCGCGCTGGCCGTTGGGGCTGAGTACGAGGTCAGTCACGACCGGGAAGGTCGAGGACCACGGCTTGTCATTGCAGGCCACGGTGAAACGTCCGTACTTGGGAGCGACTATGCCCCAGAGTCGGTTGCCATCGGCCGAGAATTGCAGCTTCATGCACTGGACGTAACGGGCCTTCCAGAGGAGTGCGCCGTCGCGGGCCACGCCCCACTTGCCAGCCACGCGGACCGGTGCGGCAACGTATTGGCCTTCGGGATGGAAGATGGGTGTCCAGACCTGCGCGAAGGTGTTGGGCCACGGCTCATCATCGACAACAATGGTGTAATCGTGGACGTCGGTGCGGGCCTGTGCCGCTACGCGTAAACCGCGATTATCGAAGGTTGGAGCCCACAAATTCAGATACTTGCCAGCCCATGTGTCACCGTCGATGGCGAGGGAGTAGATACCCTTCTTGAAGCCTTGGATGTCGGCCTGCCCCAGTGGAGTCACCTGCACGACAGCGACGGTGTGAACGCCGTTGTTGCTGATGGAATACTGGTTGGCATTAACGTAGAGGTTTTCCCAAAGCACGCCGTTGAGGCTGACGCCGTAGCGCTCTTCCGACTTCGCCATGGTCGCGATGGAGGAACCGTCTGCGCTGAACTTGGTTTCCCAAGCGTATTCGCAGGTGTCGCCCACGAGTACGCCGTCAACGCCGAGCGCCCATTCCATTTCCTGCTGACAAAGCGCAGTCAGTCTGCCATCCGGCGAAAAGCGCGGATACCAGACCTTTTCGAAAGGTGTTTCCCAGATTGTGTCGTTGGTGCGGACGGAGAATTCACCGTCGCCCAGATTGACAACAGCAGCCATGGTCTCGCCATCCGGCGATACGTACGGCTCCTCCTGCCATTCATGCCCTTTAAGTGGAGAGATGGATGTGACGACCGTCTTTTGGCCGACCTCCCAATCCCATTCGGATATTCGTCCCATAAAGCCCCCTGTGTTGCGGTGCCGCATGTGAGCGGCTGGAGTGTCTCGGCAGAGCGAGACTTCATTCCATCAACGTGGGGGTCGGATCGTCAGGGAGTGGTTCTTCGAGCGCGTCCGGGCATGATCATCGTGTCCATTGCGTCCTCAATATAGGCTTTAAGCACAGCCTCTATAGGACCTTTGACCCAGGAGATGACCTGTATACCCATGGCTTCAAACCCGTCGTGTACGATCTTTGAAAGACCGCCACAGATGACGATTTCGACACCCATGGATTTGAGGCTGCTCGGGAGGGCACAGGGTCCGGCAGTGGGCATGGCAGTCATGCCGCTGCGAACAACGTCCTTTCCTTCGAGCGTGTAGAGCCTCAACTCCGTTGCTGTTTCCAGCAGGGTCGCCACCCGGTTTTGATAGCCTGCAATACAGATATCCATTGATCCTGCGATGTGTTTAAGGCTTTCGCATTTAACGAGCTGACGACATGCCTTATTGTGCACAGCCCGTACCAAACTAAATTTACTTTTTAAATCAATTAGTTATCTAATATACTGTTTTCGCAATCACACTCAATTCGACTTATTATGCCGCACTTTCTTAACGCGATTGACGTGTTTTGCTGCACTTCGCTTCAGTATCCGTCTTATAGTGTCCCGAGAGATACCGAGTTCGCGAGCAGCCGCACTTTTGTTGCCATTGTGCTTTTCCAGCGCTTCAAGCACGGCGTGGCGCTTATGATCGGCCATACCCGCCACATGGGACGGCAGACGAGGATCGCACTGGTCACGGACCTCAGCTTTTTGAGGTTTCAGATGTTCGGGTAAATGCTCCATCTCGATCATTTCGCCAGAGCAAAGAATGAAGGCGTACTCGATGATATTTTCCAGTTCACGCACGTTGCCGAGGAACTCATATTGAAAGAGGACCTGATGCACACGTTCAGAGACGGCACTAATGGATTTACCCTTGAGTGAATTCTGTTGACGTATGAAATGATTGATTAAAAGAGGAATATCCTCAGTGCGATCACGAAGCGGAGGGATATCCATACGGACAACATTCAAACGGAAAAAGAGGTCCTGCCGGAAGGTGCCGTCGGCCACCATCTGTTCGAGGTCACGGTTGGTGGCAGCGACAAATCGTACGTCTGCATCAATAGGTTTCACCCCACCCAGCGGCTCGTACACTTTCTCCTGCAACACACGCAGCAGCTTGACCTGAAGAGGCAGTGGCATGTCGCCGATTTCATCAAGAAACAGCGTGCCGCCCTGTGCCAACTCCATACGCCCGGGCTTGTCTTTTCGGGCATCGGTGAACGCGCCAGCCTTGTAACCGAAAAGTTCGGATTCGAGCAAATTACCGGGCAGTGCGCCACAGTTCACGGCGATGAACGGCTCGTCTTTTCGCAAAGAAAGATTGTGCAAGGCACGGGCGAAAAGCTCCTTACCGGTCCCGGATTCGCCGAGCAGAAGGACGGTGGACGTGGACTGTGCAATGGGCGGGAGAATCTGCAACGTGCGGATCATATTCGGGTTATTGGTGCGGATATCCTCCACGGAATATCGCTCCTCAACCTTCTGTATAAGTTGATGTAACGAGCTGAGATCACGGAAGCTTTCCACACCGCCGACAATGTTGCCTTCATTGTCTTTCAGCGGCGAAGAACTCATGCCGATGGGAACTTTCTCACCATCCGCACTCAGGATAAAACCGGATTTATTGAGGACTGATTCGCCCCGTTCCAGACACGGCTGCATGGGGCATGCACCGTCACACACGCTGGACGCAAAGACTTCCCAACACTTCTGGCCCACAGCTTCCGAGACGGACACACCGGTAATATGTGCGGCTGCCTGATTAAAAAATGTGATGGTCCAATCCAGATCAACCGTAAAAATACCCTCTGCAACAGAATCAACGACTGATTCCAGAGAAATATTATCAGGTAATCCGGTATGTTTGGACATAAAAGCATCCCGCTGCACAAAAAGTTAGGGCCGCCGAAATTCGGCGTGCCCCTACCTTTTACCAGAGTGCAGCAAAATACGCCAGTTAGGTTTTTATGGCCTTTCTCAATTACCCAAGCACGTGTTGCTTAATACCCTCAACACGCTTGATGTAGGACTCTTGGTACAGCGGACCATTGTCCGTGAACTGCCGAGCGACCTCAAGGTGCGCGTCACACCACAGGGCCAGCGCCGGATTGCGATGAATACGGCTGTACGACTTGATCATATGTAATGTCATATGACAGACGGGCATGCGCGTACGGGCCTGAAGCAGCACGTTTGTGTAATCCTTTTGAATGTCCAGAAAGAAGGAAGCAATGGCTTCGGCGCTTTGATAATTCGCGCCCGATGCAAGCTTTTGCAGCAGACTTTCGTCACTGACCTTGGCTATCCGCCATTGTTGCTTCCAATCTTCCTGGATCACTTCGGTCTGGCCGTATTCAACGGTTCCAGACTTGAGGAATTGACCAACCTTGTTTGCCAATCTCTCCGGCATGGGGCCGATGTGTTCGATATCCCGCTGCGCATGCAACCCAACCACTTGATCGTCCTTTTCTTCCAACTTAATCTTCAAAAAAGGACAATGGGATTCGATCCGCTTCTCAGAATCGGACCAAATACCACCGAACACTCGATCCATATCCAAAATTTCTACATTCTCCAAAGCAGCAGCCCATGAGGTCAGGGTATTCATGCCGCCCTTCCACAGATCCGACCACCCTTCCAGATAGGAAAAAGGCGCAGGCCCAAAGGCTGGAAAGTGTGACAGGCGCGACAGTACCAATATGGGAACAGTGGGGAAATCCGCGCTCAGTTGTGCCAGCATATCCCGGAACCGATTCAGGTACGCAGTCGGATTGGGCTTGAACATTCTGCAATTATCCTGCGCCCACTGCATCATCTCTGGCTTGTCTGTCAGCGCCTGAGAATCCATGAAGAAAACATACTCTTCCTCATTATGCACAAAGAGTGGCGTATTCTCATGAAACAGGTTCATGACAATGAGTTCCGGTGTCGGATCGTCGGGACCAATAGGCTGGAACTGATGCTTCAGGGATCGACCATGGTAATAGGGCTCCAGGTCCAGAGCCGTGTTCATAGCAGCCAGCGACGGCGGGATAACGCCCGGCGAACTCGGGTACGTCAGCGGCGAAGCGAGCACTCGATAGGTCGTGTCATATCCCTTGGCGGCCATGGTCCGGCCCAGAAATTCAGCTTGGCAGTTTCCCAGAAAATACAGCATGTGACGTCCTTATGGCAAAAAAATCATTCACTCTATGTATGATTTATCGGCAAAGGGGCGAAAAGCATCAGAGGGGGGACGTACATTTATTCAATTTTGTCACCAAAGTGTCACCAACGCCACGTTATGCTGTAACAGTCGTCATCTAGGTTCTCCTCACCAAACATGGAAACAGGTTTTTTCATACACCCTTTTGAGGAGAATATTTAATGTCCAAATTTATGAAGCTACTCGTTGTCGCCCTCGCCATCACCGCTTTTGGCGCTGGTATGGCTCAGGCCCGCGAACAGGTGAAAATCGTCGGTTCGTCCACGGTCTATCCTTTCTCCAGTTACGTTGCCGAAGAACTCGGCGCTACCACCAAGTTCAAATCCCCAGTTGTCGAATCCACCGGTTCCGGCGGCGGTCACAAACTGTTCCTGTCCGGTGATGGGCTGAACACCCCGGACATCACGAACTCCTCCCGCCGCATGAAAGTAAGCGAATTTGAAAAAAATAGTGCCAACGGCAACACCGAAATCACCGAAGCACTCATTGGGTACGACGGTATCGCCGTAGCCCAAAACGGCGGTAATGACGACTTTGCCATCACGAAAGACGAACTCGCCATGGCCGTCGCTGCCATGGTTCCCGTCGGTGGCAGGCTGGTCAAGAATCCCTACATGACCTGGAACCAGATCAACCCCAAACTGCCGAACCGCAAGATTCTGTTCTATGGCCCGCCGACTTCTTCCGGTACTCGTGACGCCTTCGGCGAAATGGTACTGGGCAAATTCGCCAAGAAGCACAAAGATCTCTACGGCCCGGTTTCTCCCAAGGGTAAGGCCAAAAAATACGTGTCCGTCCGTCAGGATGGCGTGTACGTCCCGTCTGGCGAAAATGACAACCTCATCGTTCAGAAGCTGACCAAAGACAAGAACGCATTCGGCATCTTCGGCTACTCCTTCCTCGAAGAAAACTCCGACCGCATCAAGGCTGCCAAGATCGACGGTGTTGCACCGAAACCAGACACCATCGCTGGTGGCGACTACCCCATCTCCCGCTCCCTCTACTTCTACATCAAGAAGTCTCACATGGATAAAGTCCCCGGCATGAAAGAATATGTCGAGCTGTTCATGTCCGAAAGGATGATCGGCCCCCGTGGACTGCTCAAGCGTATCGGCCTGGTCCCTCTCGCCACCGAGCTGCGCAAGCAGATGCAGAAAGACGTCCTGTCTTACAAGAACCTGCGCCTTGAAGATCTGAAACACTAAGCATCACATGACCCGAAAGAGACCGGCCCGATTCAGGCCCGGTCTCTTTCGACGTTACAGTGAGCGGGGATAATTGTGGAAACAGGAACCATCTTTTTCTACCTCTTTTGCGGACTGGCACCGCTGGCCATAGTCGCCTATTTTCTGGCGACCAAGAAGACGTTCTCGGTCAAATTCGAGGGCGAAAAATTTCAGTCAACACCGGGCAGCTATGGCTGGTACGCCATTGTCTGCACCCTTTCGCCAGCACTTCTGGCCTCATTTCTCGCTGCCATCTTGCACCTCACAGGAACCGTCGAAGTGCCTGCCACCGCCCTTATTGCCACGGTCATAGCCTTGGCTGCGGGCGGTCTCTGGATTGGTATCAAGACGGTCAAACCGAGCCTCAAGGCGCGAAGCATCGTCGAGCAACTCATCGTCAAGATGCTGTTCGCCGCGTCCATGGTGTCCATCCTCACCACCATCGGCATCGTGCTGTCCGTGACCTTTGAGGCCATGAAATTCTTCGAAGTTGTCTCGATCTGGGACTTCATCACCGGAACCACATGGAACCCGGATGAGGCGGTGGCTGGTAAAGACGTTGCTGGTGTGTTCGGCTCCATCCCGCTGTTCGCAGGTACCTTCATGATCACCGCCATCGCCATGGTGGTGGCTGTGCCTGTCGGTTTGTTCTCAGCCATTTGTATGGCGGAATACGCTTCCCCGACTTTCCGCAAGATCGCCAAACCATCTCTGGAAATTCTGGCTGGTATCCCCACCGTGGTTTACGGCTTCTTCGCAGCCATCACGGTCAGTCCCATGATCGTCAACGCGGCGGAATACTTCGGGCTTCAAGCCGACTTCACCAACGCATTGTCGCCCGGACTGGTCATGGGGGTCATGATCATCCCGCTCATTTCCTCGCTCTCGGACGACGTCATCACGTCGGTGCCCAACGCCCTGCGCGAAGGTTCCCTAGCCATGGGTGCGTATCGGTCCGAGACCATCAAAACGGTAGTGCTACCCGCAGCGCTCCCCGGCATCGTGTCTGCATTTTTGCTGGCCGTGTCCCGCGCGGTTGGCGAAACTATGATCGTGGTCATGGCCGCCGGATTGCGTGCGAATCTCACAATGAACCCGTTGGAAGGCATGACCACAGTCACCGTACGTATCGTCGACGCCTTCACCGGAGATCAGGCATTCGACAGCCCGGAAACCTTGTCTGCCTTTGGGCTGGGTCTTGTCTTGCTGGTGGTCACGCTGGTTCTCAATGTCATATCTCTCGTTGTCATCCGCAAATTCAGACAACAATACGAATAGGAAAAACCATGTCATTTACTATCGATAAAAAAGTCATGAAGCGCCGCGCCCGTCGGGATATGCGGTTCAAGATGTATTCATATACCGCCATTTTCATGGCAGGCGCATTCCTCGTGTTCTTCTTTGCCGACATCATTGGTACGGCTGCCAGCGCGTTCAAGCAGGCCGAACTCCGAGTGGCCGTCAATTACAATGAAGACGCCAAGGAAATGGGTGAATATGCGCTGGATGAAGATCTCAGCTATCTTGTCAGTCGCGGATTCACTCGTTTGATACCGGGTAAAATGCGTGAGAACCGTGCTCTCATCGGCACGACTATCGAAAAGTGGGTGCTGGCTGACGCCGAGGTGGACCAATACCTTAAAAGTAAGCCCAATCGCCTGAAGAAAGGCGAACGCACACTGGTGGACGGTCTCAAAGCCGAAGGCAACGCACGCCTCGCCTTTAACATCGGATTCTTTGAAAACGGCGACTCAAAGCTGCCGGAAATGGCGGGTATCTGGGCGGCGGCGGTCGGCTCCATGTATGTGTTGATGATCACCCTTATTTTCAGCTTCCCGCTGGGTGTGGCAACGGCCATCTACCTTGAGGAATTCGCACCGGACAATTGGCTCATGCAAGCCATCGAGGTGAACATCAACAACCTTGCCGCCATCCCGTCCATTCTGTTCGGTTTGCTCGGTCTGTCAATCTTCATCAACTTCCTCGGTGTGCCGCGCTCGTCCGCGCTGGCTGGAGGCTTGACCCTCTCGCTCATGACGCTGCCCGTCATCATCATCTCGACCCGGGCCGCCATTCTTGCCATACCGGATTCCATCCGCGAAGGCGCACTGGCGCTGGGAGCCACGCGCTGGCAGGTGGTCATAACCAACGTATTGCCCCTGTCCCTGCCCGGCATCCTGACTGGAACTATCATCGGATTGGCCCGCGCCATCGGCGAAACCGCGCCCCTGATGATTATCGGCATGATGGCATACATCCCGGAAGCGCCGGATGGATTCACCAGCGCCGCCACGGTCTTGCCCGCGCAGATTTACACATGGTCATCGGATTCGCTCAGGGCATTTACCGAACGAACATCAGCAGCAATTCTCGTCCTGCTCGGTGTCATGCTGCTCATGAACGGCGTCGCCATCTTCATGCGCAACAAGTATGAGGTGAAGTGGTAGGTCGGCTACAGAAAAGAGGTATAACAACTCACATTCGAGACAAAAGGCAGCAGGTCATGCTTATGGTTTACTGCCGCTGAAATGCATCCCCATAGTCGTGGGTGAGCTGGCAAAACCCGTTGTTCCGAGGGATTTAACTACCTCAAACCCCGCCTCACGTACAAGAGCCAGAAACACCGTTTCTGGTACCGCTCCACCTTGTCAGGTGAACCATGAAGCGACCTTTGCCTTATGATCAGAGGGAGGTGCGCCAACGAGCATTTGATCAGCAATCTGAAGTCGTCCTCCGGTTTTGAGAACGCGGAAAACTTCGGCAAGGGCGTGTTCTTTATCAACGATCAGATTGAAAGCTCCGTTCGAAATAACGAGATCAAACTGTCCGTCACCAAGAGGTAATTCTTCAGCACTGCCTTGTAGGAATTTGGCGTTGGTCACACCACAAATCGCTTGGTTTTGTTTGGCTCTGGCGATCATTTCTGATGAATAATCAAGACCTGTCACCTCGCCCTCGGGCATGACCATATGTGACGCGATAAGCGTATCGACACCAGCGCCACAGCCGATATCCAGAACCTTTTCGCCGGGCACAGGCCGTCCCAACGACAATGGATTGCCCACCCCGACGAAGGTCGCCAGCACTTCGGTTGGTAATTTGTCCAAAATGTCCAAGCCATACGCTTGCTTGTCCAAACCTTCCCGCCCCGTAGGATAACGAAATTGTCCCTCAGGAGACTGCGCTACTTTTTGGTACTTCTCTCTAATAGAAGAAGAAATTTTCTGTTTATCCTCGCGAGTAAAGTCCATAACTCCCCCCCAGTTTGCTTTATAAAGCTACATCCCGACACTCAACTCGCGCGGAACACACACGGTGAAGGTCGACCCTTTGCCGGGTTCGGATTCGATGGAGATGGACCCGCCGTGCTGTCCGACGATCTCGTTAGCAACAAACAGGCCGATGCCTGTGCCGGAACTACCCTTTGAAGAAAAGAAGAGCGTGAACAACTTGTCGCGCGTCTCACGATCCATACCAACACCGTTGTCAGAGATGCGAAACGCAACCTGACCGGGGTCGGCGTAGACTTTGAGCGTCACCCGGCCCTCGTCCGGCGCACTCTGCGAACAGGCGTCGATGGCATTCTCCAGAATATTGCCGAGGGCGGAGGCGAGGATCGAACCGTCAGCCTTGAAAGTGCCGAGAACCGCTGTCATATCGAGGTCGATGATGACCTCTTTCATCTTCGCTTTGGCGGCGAACGAGGCATACAGATCCATAGTGAATCGCGCCACGTCCACGACCTTCCAGTTCAATTCGCGTTTTTTGGCGTAATAGAGGATGTCGAGGACGGTTGTCTTCACGCGATCCGTCAGGAATTGCAGATCGTTATACCCATCTTCCAGACGTTCATAATTCTTCTTTTCCAACCCGGAACCGAGGCGATACATGGCCCCATCGATGCCCGTGAGTAGCCCCTTGATGCCGTGGGCTGTGGAGCCGAGCAACAGGCCGAGGGAGGTCAGGCGATCCTGCAACTTCCTGATCTGCGTGATGTCGGTGATCATCTCGATGGCTTCAACTATTTCGCCCTTGGCATTGCGGATAGGTGAACTCCAGATGAGCACATTTACCGGCTCACCCTTGCGGTTGGTCAGCACGGTTTCAAACTGGTGCGTCTGGCCGTCCTCAAATGTCTTTTGTAGCGGACAATCCGGGCACGGCGACGAGCGGTGCATGAACTTCTCAAAACACGCGCTGCCTTCGAAATCGCCGAAATCTTCTTTGAAACGGGCGTTCATAGAACGGATCATGAGGTCCGTGCCCTGCACGGAAATATAGCACGGCGACTGATCGAAAAGTTGCTCATGTTTTTGCTGTTCATACGCTGCAAGCTCACGGCGCATAAGGATACGTTCCGTTGCTCGATCAAGGGCAAAGCCGAACACGTCGTCATTGATAGGCTTTGTAATGAAGTCAAAGGCGTCATTTTTCAAACTCTGCACAGCCAATTCCATATCACCATGCCCGGTGATCATGATAACCTCGGTCTCCGGTGCTTTGGCTTTGACCTCGCGCAACAAATCGATGCCGCTTTTGCCGGGCATCTTGATATCCGTGACTATAATGGGATGGCGCTTGGCATCGAACAGCTCAAGTGCGCTGTCCACATCCCCGGCGGCATCAACGGGATAGCCGCTGTCCATAAGGGAAATGGACAAAACCGTGCGAATGCCTTCTTCGTCATCGACTAGGAGGATTGGGAGCTTATTCACTGTTTTGTCCCTCACCTAAGTGACCACATGCGCTGTTGGAATAGTAATGGTAAATGTTGCGCCCTGATCCACGCCGGAATTCGCCATGATCCCGCCGCCCATTTCCTTGACGAGTTTCTTGGTTGCCATGAGGCCGATACCGGTTCCTCGGCTACCCTTGGTGGTGAAAAATGAATTGAATATCCGTGTCAGGGTTTCCGGTGCGATACCGTGGCCGGTGTCCTTCACTTCGTACTGCACGGACATGCCGCCGCCATCTATGGTGCGGATGACTACGCGCTTTTCGCCTTCCAGCAAATCCTGGCACGCGTCGATAGCATTGGACACGAGATTGGTCAGGCATTCGTGCACGGCATCAACATCCATACGCATGGACGCCAGCGGTTCGACGAGGTCCAGTTCCAGTTTCACGCCACTTTTCTCTGCGGTAGACACCATGAGATCATAGACTTGTCTGGCCGGATCGTTGGGATCAGCTTCTATCGGATTTATGGTCACGGGCTTGGCGTAATCAAGCAGGTTCATGGAAAGATTTTTCACCCGTTCCACATCGCGCCGGATCATTTCCCAACCTTGGCGCAGGTACTCCTGATTTTCCAGTTCCAACCCTTTCTCCAGAACAAACATGCCGCCTTCCAGCCCGCCAGCCACGTTCTTGATAGCGTGGGACATGGAGGCCACAGTCTGGCCCACAGCGGCCATACGCTCGGCCTCGACAAGCTCCTTGCTCTTTTCAAGGACGAGATGTTCGAGGTTTTCAGTATACTCACGTAACTGGTCGCGAATGTGGATTTTTTGCAGCGCCCTCTCAAGAGAGATTTCGAGGGCATCATCGTGGAACGGCTTGGTGATAAAATCGGCTGCCCCACGCCGGAGGCTCTCGATGGCCGAGCCGATATCACCGTGTCCGGTGATCATGATCACCTCGGAATCGGGCCAATTGCGCTTGATTTTTTGCAAAAGTTCCAGACCGTCCATACCGGGCATTTTGATGTCGCTCACAACAAGTTCCACGTCATTGTCCGTGAGGATATCAAGCGCCTCGGCTCCGCTTGCAGCGGTCAGCACTCTGAATCCAGCGTCTTTAATGACAACGCTCAAGACTCGACGAATTCCCTCTTCATCATCGACCAACAATACTGTTTCTTGCATCTAACTGTCCGCCACTGGCAGTTTTATAGTAAACAGAGCACCTGCTCCGCTGTTCTTGGCATGAATGGTGCCGCCAAATTCCTTAATCAATCCGTAACTGATGGACAGGCCAAGGCCAGTCCCCTTGCCCACCTTTTTGGTGGTGAAAAACGGCTCAAATATTTTATGAATGAGATCGCTCGGAATACCGCCACCGTTATCAGCGATTTCAATGACCACATTTCTCTGCTTTCGACTGGTCCTGACAGTTATCTCAGGCGTAACAGAATCGCCATTTCCTGTCTTCTCTTCCAATACGTCGCGCGCGTTGACAAACAGGTTGATAAACACCTGCTCCAACTGGTCATAGGTCGCCATGACCGGAGGCAGGTCCTCGCCAAACTCCCAGTTCATCTGGATGCCGCGCGCGGAAAATTGTTTGTTGAGCAGCGTAAAGCCCCTATCCACAGCCACATTGATGTCAACTTTTTCCATGGTCTGATCGCCCTTGCGACCAAATTCACGCATGTGGCTGATAATCTTGGTAGCCCGATCCACATAGCTATCCACTTCCTTGGCCAAGATAGCCAAAGTTTCCTGCGGAATCGGCTCATTAGCGTTGGTCTTTTTGATAAAGTAATTACTGGCCGATTTGATAACGGTCAGCGGCTGGTTCAATTCATGCGCCACACCTGTTGCCATCTCGCCGAGGGTCGCCATCTTGCCTGCATGGAAGAGTAACTGCTCCGCTTCGAGGCGTTCGGTGATATCCGTGGTGCTGACCAGCAGATACTCCTGATCGGAATGGCCTGATGCCGCCAGCATGATATCCACGAAAAACGGCTCGCCATCCTTACGGACATTCTTCACCTGATTGATGGCGGAAAAATCACGCATGTGTGAAACGGTTTTCTCTACTTCATCGGGATGAATCAGCGACATGAATGGACGCCCGAGCAACTCCCGAGCCTCATATCCATAAATATAGCTCGCCGTGGTGTTGCAATCGAGAATGTTCAACGAACGGTTGTCCAACACAAAAATCGAATTGGGCACATTGTTGAAAATGGTGTGATATTTTTTCTCGGATTCCTTGAGCTGTTCCTCAAGCTTCTTACGTTCAGTAATGTCCAGACACATCTCCATGGCCTTGGTCACATTACCGTCCTGATCGACGATGGGTGCGGTGTGCACTATCCAATGAGAATAGGTTCCATCCGGGTTCTGCCGACTCTCTTCACTACAATGAGCCAAGCCCGTTTCAAACGTCTTTTCCACCGGACAGATTTCGCACTTCTCGTTCACGCCTTTATACGCCTGATAACAATAGGCACCGGGGAACGGGTTGAAGCGTTCGCGGCTTTCCTTGTTATATTCAAGGAGCTTAAAGTCTCGATCCTGCACCGTAACGATGCACGGCACGTTGTCGAACAACAGCTCATACTCGCGCATTTTCTCATTGAGCGCTTCCTGCTTGATCTGTAGCGCGGCAACCATGGTCTCGTGAGACCGTGCCAGTTGTCCGAGTTCATCGGCGCGCGAAACAATAGGCCCGATTGCATTGGTCGTCTTGCCTTGTGCGATGTCTTCAGAACTCTGAATGAGCATGGAAAGCGGTCTGGTGATTATTGCCCGTAAACCAAGAAAGATGCCGCCCGATGTGATGATGAAAAAGATGGTTCCAAGAAAGATGAGCTGCGCCCGGTAGTCGGAAACAATGGCGTCGGAATCATCAAAGGACAGGACTATGTCTAATGCGCCGAGAATCGCTTTGTCTTTGGGATGGAAATGACACGGCCCGCCAGAACATTCAGGCGGGTTGCCGATAGGTGTCAGGACGCTGAAAAAATGATCACCCTTGGGGGAGTAAAAATCCCTGGTTCGCTCTTCCAGCGGCAGTGTTTTTTTGGGAGGATCGATAACATGGCAGACTTTGCACGCCTGATGGCTCGTATCGATAATCGTGCCTTCTTCAATGGGATCATTGGAGAACTTTATTTCTCCGTCCTTATTATACACGCGAATGGAAGCAACGGGATTGAGTTCGGCAACCTTCTGGATGATCTGGTCAATCTCTCCACGAGAGTTGTGGAGCATGGCATTGTGCAGGCCCAGTTTGATGGTATTGCCCATCATGTCGGCAGTGTGGATTCGTTCGGTCAGGGTGTGTTCATTCACAAAGGAAATACTCAGATAGACGAGCACCAGCGTCGAGACGAGCATTATACCGCCCGTCGCCGCAATGATCTTCACGATCAGATTTTTCCTGAGCCTTAAAAGGAATCTGAACATTACACCTCGCCCCTCAGCTAACCCCATCTGCCAGAAATCTTTGTGGATTATCTAGTAAGATGGGGTAATCGGGCGAGTTCTGTCAAGAAATTTCGGATTGTCTACCTTGTCAGGAGGAATTGAACGAGCAAAAATAAACACTTAAGAATCCCCATGAATTCAGCCCGCACCGCTTGCATGTCTATATATGAAGTATATCGGATAGAAGGGAGAGGAAAACCTCTTTAGAATAGCCAACACAAAGTTATCCTTCAAGCTGATTCTGTGGCGGACAGATCAAGGCCAGCTACAAGAAAAAGGCTTACGACACGTAGTCGTAAGCCCTTTTCTTGGAATATTTACAGCGCTCCAGAGTATGCTTTACGCATTCACCTTCGGCGATTGATTGAGATGTTCCCGGCACAGCCAGACGATAGATTTTGTTTCGACATCGAAGTGCGGGCAGACATCGTGGTCCATGTCGCAGACAGAACAAGTGTGGCCGAACTGTTTCTCTTCGGACCGTAAATCATTGAGGAGCGCGTTGAACCGCTTGATGGTCGGAAACATGGGGTGGTCTTCATGCCTGATAACGTCTTTCCGGCTCAGACTCCCGCTATCATTCACCTTCACGGTAATCATGCGGGTACGTTTCATCTTGGCTTTCAATTTGTTCATGACGATTCGCACCGGTTCTTCCCATCGGCAGATGATCCGTTTTCGCACTTGATCATAACGCATTGTCATACTTTTCCTCTCAGGCTTTCCGGCATTATCAGGGGGGGGGCAGATTCAATGGAGCAGCACGCGGCTACTGCATCTTCCGAATGACACCGGACAAGGTTTCAGCGAGTTGGGCGAGACGCACAATGGCATCAGAAGCATCGATCATGCGCAGTTCGGTTTCGCCACAAACCGTGTTCACGTCCATGGTGGCCTGATTAATTTCTTCACTGGCAGCGGACTGCTGCTCGGCTGCGGTAGCAATGGAGCGAACCCGGTCGGCCGTGGCTTCGGCGACCGCAACGATACTGGTCAGGGCTTCACCGGACTGGCTTGCCATCTCAATGCTCTTCGCCACGGAATTAACCGCAACTTCCGTCGCTTTGACGTTCTTTCTGGCGCCATCCTGGATGCCTGTAATGGCAGCATGGACCTCGTTGGTCGCCTGCATGGTCTTTTCCGCAAGCTTGCGAACTTCATCTGCAACCACGGCGAACCCGCGTCCGGCTTCTCCGGCTCGGGCAGCTTCGATGGCTGCGTTCAGGGCCAAAAGGTTTGTCTGATCCGCGATATCTTCGATGACCCCGAGGACCTTGCCGATGGACTCAGCCCGTGTATCAAGCTCTTCCATGGACGTTTTTAATTCTTCGGCATGGACAGCCACTTCATCGATGGAGCTGACCACTTCTGTGACGATGGACGCGCCCTTCTCTGCCCTGCTTTTCGCCTCGTCCGCATCGGCGGCGGCTTCCTGAGCATGGCGGGCCACTTCGAGAACCGTGGCATTCATCTCTTCCATGGCCGTGGCGGTTTCGCCCGTGCGTTCGGTCTGTGCACAGGTGCCGTCTCGGGCATCGCGCACTATTCCTTCAAGCTGCACAGCTGCGGTAGCCAGTTCATCGGAGACAGACGTGGCCTCAACAGCAGCAGTGGCGATACGCTCACTTTGGCAAATGATTTGCGCTTCACGCTGTTTGAGTTCAGTCGTGTTCAAGTAAAGACAACAACCGCCGATGACGGTGTCTTCCACGTCTGTAAGGGGAAAGAGGTTGGCGAGGACATTGATATCGCTGTCGTCCACATGCTTGAAAATAGCCTCGCGATTCATGGCGCGACTCTTCTCATCCATGCAGGTACCGATGAGCGATTTGCGGTCATCTTTATAAAAAATCTGGGAAATAGTGCGTCCGTAATAGGACTCCGGGTTTTCAGTAGAACCAATCATTTCCAGACATTCCTTATTCAAGAACGTGATGATCTGCTTGGTATCCACGATACAAATCGGGACCGGCAATCCCTGAAGCATACTTTGGGAAAATCCGAGCCGTTCCTTGTACCGGGCGGTCAGTTCTCCCACAGCGTCACCCAAGATGGGCATCCCTTTTTTCAGTGTAGCATCATCAGCTTCGCCGTATGTGCCAGCAAGGATATGGTTCGTGTATTCCACGATGCTGGCCACAGGGCGGAGCACCTTGCACCACAGCAAAAAAGTCAGTGCAATGCCCAACGAACCGAAGATCGCCAACAGGACAGTTGCCATGGCTGACGCGCTCCAAGTCCCGCTTTCATTGAATATTATTAGTATCGCGGACAATGCAATTGCGGTGAGGAAGGTTCCTGAATAGAGGCCGATAAATAGGCGCAAGGTAAGACCGGAAGCTTTGGACATGCTTCACCTCATGAGATGGTCTGATGCTGATTTTTATACGGTTCCCCATCCCCGACGGATGGGGAACCTACATGGAGGCAT
>JAFLJT010000162.1 GCA_022712855.1 Pseudodesulfovibrio sp.
GGTTGCACCCACATAGAGGATCAATTCGTTTTGCGCCATGGTCGGGAATGCGAGAACGCAGAGTCCTTGAGTTGCTGTCATGATGATGATGGATGCTTTGCGGCCCATGATATCACTCAACATCCCCCAGACGATTCGTCCGATACCGTTGGCGAGGCTGAAAAAGACAGCCATGGCGGTGCCGGAAATGGCGCTGGCTTCGGCCAATGTATATCCGGCTCCTTGGAGCGCTTCCATGGGGTAGAGTTTCATCAGTCCGATGGACATGAGCCCGGCCCCAGCACTGAAGACGAAGGTCAGACAGATGAGATAATATTGCGGGGTGGCGAGCATCTCGCGCGTGGTGAAGCTTGTCTCTCCGTTATTGCTGGGCGTTGTATTGTCTGATGCTTCAGGTGGGGTGTAGCCTTCAGGTGACCAGTCCTCTGGAGGGAACGTCATCCATGTTGCGCCGATAAGAATCAGGACAGCAAAGGCGATGCCATAGACAAGGAATGTGGTGGACAGGCCATAAATGTCAATAAAGTGGCCCCAGGAGCCGGCAAGTTTGACCCAGCCCATGGCGCCGAAACCGAATCCGGCCACAGCCAGTCCGGTGATGAGACCTTTTTTGTCGGGAAACCAGCGCATGCCAACGGCGATGGGAACGATGTAACCGATGCCGATTCCAGAGCCGCCTATAAGTCCGATGCAGATGGTCAGTGCCCAGAAATTTGTACCGCCGAAAAGACCTGCAAGGGCATAGCCTGTACCGAGGACAAGTCCGCTGAGGAAGGTCAGTTTTTTCGGTCCCCAATCCATCAATCTTCGGCCTGACCAGAGGATAACCAGAGAAAGTGAGGCAAGCCCTACTGCAAAAACAATCTGTGTATCGACCTTGGACCAGCCTGCTGCTTTGAGTGCCGGAGTGAAGGCAGACCATGCGTATATGGCTCCGAGACAGAGCTGGATGAGGATGGCGCCGAGGACGACGAACCAGCGATTCATTATTTTACCGTTGGACATTGAAAGTTCCTTTCGGGTGGTAGATATGAAAAATTTGAATCAAATAATGTTCAGAAGCTGCTGTTTGTCAATGTGGAACTGGGACGATGGTCCATATTGTACTGTTATTCGCAGAAATAGGTATGAAATACTTTTGTGCCAAGAAGAATCGAAAGATGTTTTGTGAAAAGGGGGGAGGTTTTGGCCCCCCCCCTATTATTGTCAGACTGCGTTGTTATTTGTGCCTTGCAGTAACTTGTGCGGCTGCCAATCTGCGCGCGATAGGCTTGAAGCCTGTCAGTTCGTGTTCTTTGGCATTCATGGCGTTGCAGTGCCATGTCAGGACTGAACCCAGCAGGCACAGGACACCACATGTGGTGAAGGCCAGCGGGAAGTTGCCCATGTCGCCCAGGAAACCGCCGAGGATGGGGCCACCGATGCCGCCAACGCCGTAAGCGAGGAAGACAAAGGGGTAGTTGAGGCCGACATTTTTCGCGCCGAAGATATCAGCGGTCATGGTCGGGAACAGGGCAAAGTTGCCACCGAAGTTGAAGCCGATGAAGGCTGCGCCCACATAGAGAATCAATTCGTTACTTGCCATGGCCGGGAAGGCGATGACGCAGATTCCCTGAGTGGCGGTCATGAGGATGATGGAAACCTTGCGGCCCATGAGATCGCTCATCATGCCCCAGGCGATGCGACCAATGCCGTTTGCCAGACTGAAGAAGACTGCCATGGCCGTGCCTGCTATGGCGCTGGCCTCGGCTGCGGAATATCCGGCACCTTGCAGTGCTTCCATGGGATAGAGTTTCATCAGCCCGATGGACATGAGTCCTGCCCCAGCGCTGAAGACGAAGGTCAGGAAGATGAGCTTGAACTGGTAGGTTTTGAGAAGTCCGGCACCCTTGATGCCGTCAACTGCGTCAACATTGGACGCCGCTTCGGCTTCGGGCGGTGTGTAGCCTTTGGGCAACCATCCCTCTGGTGGGAAGACCATGAAGAAACCGCCAAGGACGACCAGGACGGCAAAAGCGATGCCGTAAACGATGAAAGTCGTGGACAGGCCATAGTTGGCGATGAGGTGTCCCCAGGAACCTGCCAGCTTAACCCAGCCCATGGCACCAAAACCGAATCCGGCCACGGCCAGACCGGTGATCATGCCTTTCTTGTCCGGAAACCACCGCATGCCTACCGCAATGGGTACTACGTAGCCGATACCAATACCACCACCACCGATGACGCCGATAAGCAGCAGCAAGGTCCAAAAATCTGTTCCCCCCGAAAGACCAGCAAGGGCGTACCCTGCACCAAGAACGAGACCGCTGGTCATGGTCAGTTTTCTGGGTCCCCATGTTGCGAGCTTTTTGCCTGCCCAAACCATTACGACGGCAAACATCGCCAGCCCGACTGCAAACACTACCTGTGTGTCCATTTTGCTCCAACCAGCAGTTTTGAGTGCTGGAGTGAAAACGGACCATGCGTAGATCGCGCCCAGACAGAGTTGAATGAGAATTGCTCCCAGAACCACCAGCCAGCGGTTCATTATCTTGTCATCATCAGCCATGAAAACCCCCTCGTGCATTGCACAGTACAGATCAATAAGTAGTTGAGTTCAAAAATGCGGAAAAGCGCCCACCGAATTGCCCCTGGTGGTCGCTTTCCGCTCCATTTCAGAATGAGCGAAGTGCGCGGTTTTCAGCCGCACAAAATTTATAGATCATCGTTGCATTCAAGCAAATGTAGTTCCTCGTTCTTTACACCAGAATCGGACGGGGCCGCAGATGAGCGGCCCCGTCCTTATGGGGTGAGAGAAGGTTTTTTTTATGCCTTTTCAGGTCCGTGCAGGATAGCCATGACTTCCTCCACATCGTGCGGCAGTGCGGCTTCGCCCTTGGTGGCGTATTCGTACTTTGATACCGCGTAGATGGCGAGGAAGGTGAAGAGCATAACGAATCCACCTGGGTTCTTGAACTGCAGCATTGTCGGCAGCAAGTCCTTGCCGAGGATCATGGCGAATGAGCCAGTGATACCGGTGATCAGACCGGCGATGGCGCCGCCCTTTGTCATCTTCGGCCACCATACACCCATGACGAGCACGGGGAAGAAGGTGGAAGCGGCGATGGCGAAGGCGAGTCCAACCAGAACGGCGATCTGCATGTTCTCAGCCCAGAAGCCCAAGGGTATGCCGAGCAGGCCAACAAAGACGGAGGCGATGCGAGCAACCTTGACGCGAGAGCGCTCAGGCATGTCAGGATTGAAGATGTTAACGACCAGATCATGACCGATGGCTCCAGCGCAGGTGATGATCAGTCCAGCAACTGTGGACAGGATGGCTGCGAAGGCTCCGGCGACAACGATACCGAGGAGGAGCTGTCCACCAAAGTGGGAACCAGCAACCGGGACGGCGAGGTTCTTACCGTTTTCGGCAAGCCAAGTAGTCAGGTGCGGGCTCATGCCCATGGCTTCACTCTGCAGGTATGCGAAGCGAACAACGTGACCGACATACGGGCTGAGGATGTAGAAGAAACCGATGAGGAAGAGCACGTAGATAACTGTCTTACGGGCAGCCTTGCCATCAGGAGCGGTGTAGAAGCGCACCAGGATGTGGGGCAGGCCGGATGTACCGAACATGAGGGCCAGCAACAGGGATAATGTATCCTTGAGGTCGGTCAGCCAGTATGCAGGGCTGGTGTATGCAGCGCCGTCAAAGATTTTGCCAGTGATCGGGTCCGGACCCTTGAAGGTCGAGATGAAGGCAACAACGTCAGTGTAGGTATAGCCTTTGACCATGAAGGGAATGAAAGCGAGCAGGAACATGGCACCAAACAGAATCCAGAACTGGACCAGCTGGTTGACTGTGGTTGCTTTCATGCCACCAACGGTGACGTAGAAGGTAATGATAAGAGAGATGATAACGATGGATGTACTGTACTCAAGGTTCAGGAGCAGGCCCATGACCTTACCAGCCCCGAGCATCTGCGGAGCCATGTAGAAGAGAGATATAAACAGGACGCCGATGACGCCAAGCACGCGGGCTCTTCTGGAGTGAAAACGTTCGGATACGAAATCGGGCACTGTGTAGCGACCGAATTTTCTCAAGGGGCTAGCCAGGAACAGCAACAGTGCGATGTAACCGGTAAAGAAGCCCAGTGCGTAAATGATGCCGTCGAATCCGTAGAGGAATGCGACACCGGCAACGCCGAGGAACGATGCTGCGGACAGGTAGTCCGAAGAAATAGCGGATGCGTTGATGAACGAGTTAACTTTACGACCGGCCAGATAGTAATCAGCAGACGTTTTCTGACTGCGGAACATGAACGTCGTAACGATCGTAAAGGCCATCATACAGCCGATGAGGATCAAGGCCACTATTGGTATTTGGTATCCAAGTTCCATTATCTATTCTCCTTCAACCTTGGCGGCGAGTTCGTCTTCCATGGCATTGGCTTTACCTACGTACCAGATGAACAGGGCCCACGTGATGGGGTAGATGGCTACGGCTACCAGCCAGTAGTGCAGCGGGAAGTTCAAGAAGCTCATTTTGGAAATGGTTTCTCCTGCGAGATAGACAAGCAGGAAGATGCCGATGACAAAGGCGAAATATGGAACGCCAATGCCCAGCGCGAATTTAAGCTGTCGTTGTCTGATGTCGTCGATTTGATCCATGGCTCTTCCCCCTGTTGGTTTGTTAATTTGCCGTTGATGTCCTTTTACAGTAGATAAATTGTAAGACGCATTGCATTTCAGGTAAACGGTCAAACTCGCCCGGTCATAGGTCAAAGCGAGTTGGTACCCCCGGTTAGCGGATAGATATCGTCGGTAAACGGTCAAAAAAGCGGTCATGGAGACAAAATTGAGCAACGAGTCAGACGATAAACGGGTAGTTACAGCTGTTTTACGGGGCGATGACGATGCCCCCAATGAGCTGGAACGCGAGCTTCTTGAAATGGCCCGTGACGGCAAGCTCACCGGCATCAGACGGACCCGACTCGACCTTGTTCAGGACTGGCTCGACCGAGGATTGTCCGCCGAAGAAACCTGCAAACGCCTCTCCGCATATAATCAATTAGTCATTCTGGCCGTACTCGAAGCCCATGCCGAGGAATACCCTTGGCTTCGCGAATGCACGTTCCTCGAATTCGGCTCCGGCGGACGCGAAGAGCAGGTCATCGGTTCTGATCAGGACAATGGTTTGCTCATGCGGGTCACGCCTGACGAGGCAGAACTTGAGGACGTCACCCAATCCATTGTCATCGCCTTGGATGGCGCAGGGCTGACCCTGTGCGATGGCGGTGTCATGGTCAGCAATGAGGAATGGCGCGGCGATTTCGATTCCTGGCTGCACCGTTTGACGAGCTGGTTGTCCAATCCGGCAGAGAAAGGATCATGGCAATCCGGTCTCATTCTTGATTTTCAGGCCGTGTTTGGTTCTGTGGAAGAAGTGCAGGAACTGCGCGACCGACTGTGGGAATACGTTCGCACCAAACCTATCGCCATCTCCATGCTCATTCAGGAGCTGACCGACTATCGTTTGCCGCTGACATTTTACGGGACGTATATTACTGAGAAAGAAGGTCAGTGGCAGGGATATCTCAATATCAAGAATTCCATTCTCGCTCATCTGACCAACAGCTCGCGTATCCTTGCGCTCAAGTACAACCTTTCGCCCCATAACACCTGTGATCGTATTCGCGTGCTGGCCGAGGTCGGGCACATCTCAACTCGGCATGGCGAACGTCTCCTTGATGCGTGGGAGTACCTGCAACGCAAACGGCTTGAGATCGGGCTGGAATGTGATCATAAAAACATCCCGCCGCACAACTACGTGAATCCGACCGCTCTTGATAAAGAGGAAAAGGCACGGCTCAAGGCGTCCATTCAGGCCGTGGAGAAGCTGGTCAGGCTGGTTCAGGCTGGGAGCGGATTGTAGGTTGCGGCTCCAAATTTGCAGTTATTGAGCAGGCCGACAGTGAATTGACGGCCCGCATATATATAAGGATAGAGCTTACGTGAATGTTCTGATCATCAATCTGACCCGGTTTGGCGACTTGATCCAGACCCAGCCTGTGGTGTCCGGCTATAAAAGTCTGGGCCATACCGTTGGGCTTGTCTGCCTGAAAAACTTTGCCTCGGCAGCAACGTTACTTGATGGCGTGGATGCGGTCTTCCCCTTCCCCGGCGCAGGATTACTCTCCAAGCTCGATGAGGATTGGCGGTTGGCCGTGAAGGACGCCACAGAATTCAAAGCGAATATCCTGACTGAATTTTTCCCGGATCGGGTGGTCAATCTGACGCCGTCCGTGTCCTCTCGTTTACTCACGTACGATCTTGTTCCTGAGAATGGTGAAGTTGTCGGGTTCACTGTGGACGAGTTCGGATTTAATGCCGATACCTCAGCATGGGCTGCATTCCTTCAGATGGCTGGCGGTAATCGCGGCGCAAGCCCATTCAATATCTGTGATATTTTTCGACGCACTGCCGGACTCAAGGATGAGGGCAATTCCCTCGTTCTGGCTCAGCCCGATACCGAGACGCTTGCTCGCGCAGGCGAACTACTCGGTGCGCAAGCCCCGGCTGATGGTAAGGGCTTTCTTGCGCTCCAGATGGGCGCAAGCGAAGACCGACGCCGTTGGCCCGTAGAGAATTTCGTTCAACTCGCTCAGACTGTTTGGGAACAAGACAAACTTGTTCCGGTACTGCTTGGCACCAAAGGTGAGCTTGAACTGGGTGAGCGGTTTTTAGCACAGGTCGATTGCCCATCAGTCAATCTCATGGGGACAACATCCCTGACGGAACTGGCTGGGGTGCTCTGTCAGTGTGAAGCCCTTGTCACAAATGATACCGGAACCATGCATCTGGCGGCCGGACTCGGTGTGCGGCTGTGCGCGATATTTCTAGCAACGGCCCAGCCATGGGATACAGGACCGTATCGGGCGGGCAATATTTGCCTGGAACCGGATATGGCATGCCATCCCTGCGAGTTTGGTAAAACCTGTCCCAATGAGCATGCGTGTCGGCAGAGCGTGACGCCTGAGGCTCTCTATTCCTCCCTCACATCGTTGCTGACCGAAAAGGAATATACACCACTGGCGGGTGTGCGAGTCTGGCAGACGCGTGTTGGCGATGACGGCTTCATGGAGCTTTCCTCTTTATCTGGACACGACACCTCGGACAGGGCGCTTTGGATCGGTATACAGCGTGCCCATTACCTTCGCTTTCTTGACGGTGATATTTTTGACGGCACAACCGGGCTGGCGGAAAAAATGTCCCAGGATGTACGTGATGAGATATCCAAAACATTGACGAGCGCCCACGATATGCTGTTCCTTCTTTCCCAGCAGGGTATGCTTCTCGCTCGAAATCCACGGCCTCAGGCAAAGACAAAATTTCTTGCTTCCTGGCAGAGAATTCAGAATATTCTCGCTTCAAGTTCTCACCTTAACGTACTGGGTTTACTGTGGATGTTTGAGTCTCAGCGTGGTGGTGAGAACCTCGACTCTCTTCTGAGTATGACCGAGCGATACCGGGTCCTTTTTTCCTCTCTTATGGGTGAATTCGTTTAGTCGGCACGGATATTGAATATCTTGATGTGAACCGATTCTAACGGAAAACTTATCCCTTTCGAGGAGGAGAACAATTATGATCGTTATTGATGGAAAGCAGTATGAGACTGAAGGTCAGAGTTTCGAAAATCTTGAGCAGGTTTTCGATCAAGTGGTCGCA
Source organism: Pseudodesulfovibrio sp. (assembly GCA_022712855.1). Lineage (GTDB taxonomy): Bacteria > Desulfobacterota > Desulfovibrionia > Desulfovibrionales > Desulfovibrionaceae > Pseudodesulfovibrio. The sequence goes on from JAFLJT010000162.1 coordinate 7,708, forward strand.
GAAGGCTATCTGGAAGACCGCATCGTGACTGATGTCATGATCAATGAAGAGCCTTTCACCGAAATTTACCCCCACCAGGCCGAAGATATTGAGATGTCCGAAGTCCAGTCTGTTGAGATCGTCACCATGGCAACTGATGACATGGCTGTTGAGATCACTCTGGAACTCTACAAGGTCGTCAATATCATGGCAGAAGGTGGCAAGCAGGTCGCTGAACTGTTCAGGCAGGCTGATGACGCCGAGGCCCTGGAAACCTACCTGGATCTGCTGGAAGTCATCCGCAATTTCCTGCGCATGATCGGCGTGTTGCGTGACGAATATTCTCTCAAGGACAATGAGAGCTATGAGAAGAATGCCAATGAAATGAGCGATATGTTTACTGAGATGAGTTCTGTCCTCGAAAACGAAGATTGGATTCTCCTGGCTGACTTGCTCGAATACGAATTCTTGCCGGCGGTGGAAAAGTGGAAGAGAGTCATCAAGCAAATCCGCGACGACATCCGCGCAGCAAAGGCTTAGACATGACAGCCCGGGGCCAGATGATCGACGAAGCAATGTCTATTGGTCGCAAGGAACTTGGTTTCCTGACTGATGGCGATGTCTTCGAAGCGGAAAAGTTGTCCAAGGACCGCGAGCGTATTCTCGACGCAGCTATTGGAAATCTTGACCGTGACAATCTGGAAAGACTCTCTGATAAGCTGGTCGAAATGAAGTCGTTACATGACGAAATCACCGGTGAAGCTCGCAAGCTGCATTCTTCCCTCAAGGAAGATTTGCTCAACATGAAGAAGTCAAATCGCCGTATCGCCGGATACAGCTTCGGCTCCGGCAACATGCCACGCCTAGCCAAAGAACGGTTCATTAGTAAGAAGGGCTAGACTCCTCGAAATGGAACACGCAAGCCCCGGCCTTTGGCCGGGGCTTTTTGCGTTCCATTTCGAGGAGTCTAGCCCTGGGTGACGCGGCTTCCGATAGCGGCGTATCTGCTGCGTTGCCGGGCACGAATTAATCCTCGACGTATAGGAATACGCCTCCGGTTAATTCGCACCCGTCGCCTTACAGCTACACCACTCTCGAAAGCCTCACGGTGTTGGGGAATAAGAGAAGAAGGA
>JAFLJT010000233.1 GCA_022712855.1 Pseudodesulfovibrio sp.
GGACGGTTGGAATCTGACAAATATGTTTTCATGCTATATAGTTTTCCAAAAGGAGAAAGTATGGCTTCAAGAGAAACGTTTGAAAAATGGGTTACCGAAGCCCTTGAGGAGCATAATGGGAAAGCCACTATTCTCGAAGTATCAAAATTCATTTGGACCAATTATGAAAAGGAGCTTCGTAAAGACGAAGAAACTTTTTACAAGTGGCAATATATTTTCCGCTGGGCAGCAAAAGTCCTTAGAGAGAAAGGCATAATGAAAGCAGCTAACATCTCACCTAAAGGAATTTGGGAATTAGCATAAAGCTACCTTTCCCAAAAACCCTCCGCGATTTGAGCCGGGAAAAGCGGCGTTGATTTTTCCGATAAGAAGCACATCATCGGCCCCGCTTTTCCCGGCTCAAATCGCTAACTGGCACGGCGGTAAGACGCCTCACCTTACCGCGCCCGCACACCCTCGCCGAAGGCGCGACAAAAGATTTAGGAGAGTCCAGAGAACCCTTTTTCCAAAGGGTTCTCTGGTCCCGCTGAAGGCGGCCGTCGGCAGACGCCCCGCAGGGTCTCCCGGAAGGGTCGCCGAAGGCTCCCACATTAAAACCATACAATCAAACCAACACACCCATACAAATCCCACAAAAAAGGCCTGCTGAGTTTCCACAGCAGGGCTTAGTAATTCCTATTATTCCAGATACTAGAAGCTTGGAATGTCCTCGATCTTTTCGGACAACATGAACTTGCCTTCTTCGATCCATTTTTTGAGTTCGTTGGCAACTTCGAGGGACATTGAGTAGCTGGTGACAGGTACCGTTGAGGTCTTCTTGCCGTTGACTTCGATTTCACCCGAAGACAGTTCTTCGAAGGTTGGGCGGGCGAGCTCGCGGGGGATGCCGTTGGGGTAGTCGTAACCGTAGTCTTTGACGGGCATGGTGATGTCTGCGTTGGAGCAGCCGGTGAACCAGGCCATCTCTTCGTTGATTATGGGGATGGGGATACCAACACCGACGGCCAGGGATGGGCCGTAGCCGATCAGCGACTGAGCGCGCACGTAGCGGGCCTTCATCTGCTTGAAATCGCCCTTGAGCATCAATGTGCCGGACGGATTTTCCGGGATGCCACGTTCGTTGCGCTGCGGCTTAGCCACATGTTGGGTGCCTGCGCCGATGACATACCCTATGCCGCCGCCAAGGAAGATGCGTGTGCCCATGCCAATGGTCTTGAAGTATGGATCATTGAACGGCGGTGACAACTGACCAGCAGTGGCAAAGTTGACGTTGGAACAGTTAGCCTTGAGCGGGCCCATATACGTGTAAATGGTGCGGCTGGTGAGATTCACCGCTGCATTGTAATTCTGGTAACAGTTGCGTGGATTGAGCATCACTGCGTTGGGCAGGTCGGCCAGAGTGACGTCTTTATCCAGCTCTGTGCGTGGATAACAGTCGGTTCCGTAACCTTCGGCACGCAGGTGCACAGCCTTGCCACGGAGCAAATCTTCCATAACGTGCGCCCCACCGTACGCAAAACGTCCGGGGTGCACCTTGTTCAGCGGATCATCCTCAGAAGGCTCTGTAGCACCTATATACGCGTCTACAGCGGCAATGCCGGAATAACAGAGGACATTGTTCAGCCACATCTTGGATACTTTCATAACCGGCGGTTGCTGGCCTATATTGAACAGCAAGCCGGACGAACACATGGGCGAAAAGGTGCCAGTGGTGACAACATCAATTTGTTGAGCCGCTTTAACCTTTCCCTCTTTCTGGACGATCTTGACCATCTCTTCAGCATTGACCACCACAGCCTTACCTGTGCGAATACGGTCGTTGATCTCAGCAATAGTCTTGTTCACTTCAAACTGCGCCATAATTATCTCCTGTATTGCCTTCGGCGAGCCTACCGGCGGTCGCTTTCAGCGGGACCAGAGAACCTTTTGAGAAAAGGGTTCTCTGGACTCTCCTAAACTTTATATAGCGCCGCCTGGGAGTTTATACAAACTCATCAAGTCGCATTGGCGGCGTGGGTGTATCTAATTAGTAAAATTTACCGTTGGGCACAAGGTGATGTTTGATGTTTGGTTTTGGGGAATAGTTATCTTGTAAAAGAAGGGAATTTATTCAAGTAATTATCCTGTGATATCAATGCTGAAATAGCTTGTTTTCAACAGGGTTGGTGTCGTGAACGAATTTTCTACTGAAAATGATCAATGTATCTCCTTAAATCCAGTGAGAACGCTTGGCTTTGCACCTATATTAATGTATATATGCAAAGCAATTTTGAGAAAATTTTTAGACTCTTTTTTTAGTAAGTATTTTAAGCATTTATAAAGACGTCATCGACTCAAAGAAAACAGCGTGAAACAGTCCCTTCGCAAACACCTTATGCAGAGTTCTACCAACGACGAATTGGCGCGTTGGTTTGACCCGTTGCATTTCGAGTATGAAGAAGAAAACAAGCGGGTGACCGTCGGTTTTCCTCATGCTTTTTTTGCCAAGTGGTTCGAGAGTGAAATTCAGGACAAATTTGAGGCGCAGCTCAACCTGTTTCTGGGTAACGGCTACCTTGTGAGCTATCGGGACAACGGCTCAGCTAACCGCCCGACAGGTGTTCAGGTTGCCGATGTTGTTAAACGCATTGATTTTCCCTTTGGACAGGAATTCACCTTTGATACGTTTTTGATCAACAAGAAGAACTATTTCCCCATCGCCTCGGCCAAAGAAGTCGCCAAACAAAGCGGATCGCTCTTCAATCCATTCATCATCTGCGGCCCCGGTGGATCTGGTAAAACGCATCTTATCAAGTCTGTCGGTAACGAGATCAGCAAGAAAAACGACTATTCCAAAATTTTCATGGGCACCATGGATGAATTGAATTCACTCTATACGATTCAGTTCAAAGGTGATCCATTCAGGGCGCGTAATCATCTCTTCGAATATGATTTTATGTTCATCGACGACTTCCAGAAGATAAGAGAGTATCCCCATTTTCAGCAAGAATTGGTGAATATTTTCAATCACTTTTACGACAATAAAAAACAGATGGTTATTTCCTGTCGTGATAAAGTGACAAGCTATGACTTCCTGGATGACTCTCTGCAATCCCGCCTCGGTTGGGGACTTATCGTCACCCTGAAGGAACCCGATCTCGAAATCCGAGTGGGCTACATTCAGCGTCAGTGTCGTATGAAACGACTGACTTTAAACAAAGAACAAATTTTGACGTTGGCACAGCGTTTTTCCGATTTCCGTTTCCTGCAAGGTATTTTGCTCAAGCTCTTTGCCTTCAAGGAACTGGTGAAAAAGGAGCTGACGCAAAAGGACTTTGAACACATCCTCGCCAATACCGAGGAGAAGGCTACTGACGATCTGACACCCAAAAAGATCATGAGTGTTGTCAGTGAGCATTTCAATGTCCACGTCAAGGATCTGACCGGCTCAAAACGGCATCAGCATATTGCCAAGGCCCGTCAGATTGCCATGTATTTATGTCGGCAGATGTTGAACACATCCTACCCGGCACTCGGTCGCGCCTTTGGTGGTAAAGACCACTCAACAGTCCTCTATTCCGTAAAAAAAGTCGATGGATTACAGTCGGATGATTACGAACTGAAACAACTGTTGAAAACGTTGAAGAATAAATGTCGCATGTCGTGACAAATGGGGAAAAACGGAGTTTTACGATCATTACGTTCCAAAACTCCGACAATTCGTGTGCGTAGAATTATATTTTATTTCGGTGTCTTACATCGGAAAGGAACATACGAACCGACCCAATAAATATCAATTAGGGAGATATTATTTATGTTTCTGAAAGTGAACAGAGATGAAATCATCGAGGGCCTCCAGAAGTCGGCCAACATTATCCCCGCGAAAACGGGCGCTGCATTCCTGCGAACCATCTGGTTGCAGTGTGAGGGATCAAACCTCAATGTGATGTCCACCGACTCAAATCTGGAATTCATGGGATCCTATCCTGCCACCATCGAAGGCGAAGGCCTGGCTGGTGTTCAGGGTCGTGCTTTCTATGATCTGATAAAACAGCTGAAAAGTAATCAGGGTGAGCTGACTATCCGCACGGATGATGACAGCGCCAATGTCCTGGTTGAGCAGAAAGCAAGAAAATACAAATTCCCAGTGAATGATCCGGAGTGGTTCCAGAAGTTCTCCACGTTCCCGGAGAATGGCACGGTCTTCTGGTCTGGTGATTTCCTGCATGAGATCATCGACAAGATTTCCTTCTGTATTTCTGATGAAGATTCCATGGAAGCGATCGCGTGTATCTATTTTGTACCTCGCGAAGTCATGGGCGTGAAGAAAGTCGAAGTGTGCGGCCTGAATGGTCACCAGTTCGCCATGTTCAATTTCGTCAATGATGATATTTACTCCATGCTCCCCGAAGATGGCGTCCTCATCCAGAAGAAATATCTTGGTGAGTTGAAGAAGTGGCTGACAGCTGATGAGATCGAGCTCGCTATGAGTGACAAGCGCCTTTTCTTCCGGACTGGCGATCAGCGTGAAACCTTCACTCTGCCGATGTCTTACTACCAGTACCCGAACTACCAGAACTTTCTGGCCAAGCTCGGTGATGATGATGTTTCCCGTCTGGAAGTGAATCGTCTTGATCTGATAGACGCACTCTCCCGCGTGGCGCTGTTCAACACTGATTCCAACCGCTGCGCTTACTTCACCTTCAATGGTCCCGAAGTAATTATTTCCGCACAGGGTCAGGAAACTGGTACCGCCCGCGAGAATATTGAAGCCACCTTCACCGGCGACATGCAGCGTATCGCGTTCCCCACGAGGAACCTGATCGATATATTGAACCATTTTAATTCCGATACCGTGAAGTTTACGCTTACGGGCACTGAGGCACCGTGTGGTGTGTCTGGTGTAGACGACAAGGATTATCAGGTCATTGTGATGCCCATGATGATTCAGGAAGAGACTTACTACACAGAGGAAAATGCGTAGATGAGCGATCAAACGTACAACGCCGAGTCAATTACGGTCCTTGAGGGACTTGAGGCTGTCCGCAAACGTCCTGCCATGTATATCGGTTCAACCGATATCCGCGGCTTGCACCACCTGGTTTACGAAGTCATCGACAACTCCATCGATGAAGCCATGGCTGGATACTGTGACAGAATCAAGATCACCCTTCACATGGATAACTCGTGTACCGTCACTGATAACGGTCGAGGTATCCCTGTCGAAATTCACGCTAAAGAAGGCGTATCAGCTGTTCAGGTGGCAATGACCACACTGCATGCTGGTGGTAAATTCGACAGTGAATCATACAAAGTATCCGGTGGCTTGCATGGTGTTGGCGTCTCTTGCGTTAACGCTTTGTCAGAGTTCATGGAAACCACAGTCAAACGT
>JAFLJT010000369.1 GCA_022712855.1 Pseudodesulfovibrio sp.
TGGGACCAGGGCCTGAACTTCTTCACCGTTATCCAAACGAAGGACGTAGAGAATGTTCGGGCCACGGAAGGTCTTGGATATGATGACTGCCCCGAATGCGCTGTCGTCGTCATGCACAACGTCCTCAGGGCGAATGAGAACGCTCACCTCACAACCGGGATGACATGCTTCGGACAGGGTTCCTCTCAAGGTGCCGAGTGCGCATTCCACTGTATCGGCCTCTCTGACTTCGCCACGGATGAACACACCTTCCCCCACAAATCCAGCCACAATTGTATTGACCGGACGATGGTATGCTCCATGCGGAGTGTCCCATTGTTGCATTTCACCGCAGGAAAACACCCCTATGTTCCGCTTTTCGGGCGCAACGAAGGCTGTACCTGCCACGATATTACCGGCAATGGCTCGCAGCAAGGTTGTCTTGCCGCATCCGCTGGGTCCGAGCAGACAACCTATTTCACCGTTTGAACCGGATCGGTAAAATCGAAAATTCCGAGATAGACGAAAGCAAAAACATACGGCGGAATTGCGAAAGACAGAACGAGTGCCCAGGCAAAGAATCGCCTGCCGGGGTAGTCACATGCGCCGGTCAGCCAGCCTAGCCCAATGCCCATGATCGCGGTCAGGGGGACGATGCACATGAGCAGGACAGCCGTATTGAAAACCAGTGTGCCGAGAACATTCTCGACAAGATGCTTCCACACCTCCTGCTGCGGGGCGAACAAATATCCGACTATGACCAACAACGGCGCGGCAGCCACCACTGCCAGAAGGGCGGCGGCGAACCAGCCGGGGAGACTGGATGCGAAGACGATGCCGGAGAGAGAACAGACTTCCCCCGGCATGAATATCCATCGCTCCGTTTGCCATTCTACTTGTAACCTGCGCGGTCCATCAGCTTGATGGCCCGGGCCTGGTATTCGCCGTACTTGGCAACATTCATGGGATTGCCCTTGAACTCGCCCCACGCGGCTACAATGGGATCATCCTTGCCGGACTCGTTGGCCGGGTACTCCATGTTCAGGGAAGCAAACTTGCCCTGCGCCGCGGCAGAAGAGAGCCACTCAAGCAGCTTGACGGCCTCGGCCTTGTTTTTGGCATGGGTGGTGACACCGGCACCGGAAACGTTCATGTGGACGCCAAAAGTCTTCTGGTTGGGCCAGAAAATTGCCAGCGGCAGATCGGTGTTCTTCTTGAGGAGCCGACCGAAGTAGTAGGTGTTGACCATAGTCACGTCACCGACACCGGCAGCAACGGCTTCGAGTGCTTTGGTATCACTGGAAAACGGGTGAACAGAAAGATTGGCGACCCAGGACTTGACGATTTTCCCTGTTTCCGCCTCGCCTTTCTCGGCGATGAGGGAAGCGACCAGAGACTGGTTGTAGACCTTCTTGGAGGTACGAAGCAGGAGGCGGTTCTTCCACTCTGCGTCACCAAGGGCTTCGTAGGTGCTCAGATCAGCGGGGTTCACTTTATCCGTGTTGTAGACAATGGTGCGGGCGCGAACAGACAGGCCGACCCAACGGTTCTGCGGATCACGCAGATGAGCCGGGATATTGTCGGTCAGGATGTTGGAATCAACAGATTGCAACACACCTTCATTGGCAGCGTGCCAGAGGTTGCCAGCATCAACAGTGATGAAAAGATCTGCGGGTGTACGTTTGCCTTCAGCCTTGATGCGCTCCAGCAATGCACCAGCTTTACCTGTGATGTACTTGACCTCTACGCCAGTCTTGGCGGTGTAGGCTTCGAAAAGTGGTTTGATCTGGTGCTCTTTACGAGCGGAATAAACGACGACTTCAGTTGCAAAGGCGGACACGGTCCACGCAGCAACCAGCAGGGCGGTCAGGGAAAGGGTGATAAGTTTTTTCATGTATGGCTCCTTAAAAGCGTTTCGTTGAGATTGATAATGAATTTCAATTGCAAATATGGCTTAAATCGGAGCTTGTCAACACAATTCAGACTTATTTAATCGGAATTTCAAAATATCGAGAAAAACTTGTGAGATTGAATGAAGCAAGCTATCAATTTTTCGGACCTCAAGGAGCCATTATGGGAAGTATAGAACTCATCACCATTGCCATAGCCCTCGCCATGGACGCCTTCGCTGTAGCGATTGCGACTGGCGTTACGCTCAAAGCTGTCAGCCCACGCCAAACGTTCCGTCTTGCATGGCATTTCGGTCTGTTTCAGGCACTCATGCCTATACTCGGCTGGTTCCTGGGAACCACGGTCCGCTCATATATTGAAGCATATGACCACTGGATTGCCTTCGCCCTGCTCGGCTACATCGGATATAAAATGATCCGTGAAGCGCTTGAGGACGAAGAAGAGTCCAAAGGTGACCCCACAAAGGGCATGACCTTAGTAGTCCTTTCCATCGCGACCAGCATTGACGCACTCGCGGTTGGTCTCAGCCTGTCCATGCTGGGCATTTCAGTCTGGTGGCCATCACTGATTATAGGAATAGTCGCCCTACTCTTTACCATTGCTGGCCTTCAATTCGGTAAAACAGTTGCCAAAGCACACAGTGTCGGCAAGTACGCAGAGTTGGTCGGCGGTACTGTACTCATTTGTATAGGCCTTAAGATTCTATGGGACCATGGGGTAATTTCTGTTTAGGCGACATCGAGGGCGACCAACTTCAAGCATTATTCTTAAAAAACAACTACCTGCTGTGTGCGAATGGATTCATCGGCAGCAAGGACGATATGCAGGCTGTTGACGGCGTCGCGCATGTGGTCTGCGAGATCAACGTCTTCCTGAATCGCCTTGAGGAAGTATTCCTGCTCGCGCAAACAGAGGTCGTCGTGTCCCGGCTCGTCTTCCATTTCTATCATTTCATCCTGTTTGATGAATTCGCCTGATTCATCTCTCTGCGAATGGTGCAGACACAGGAGATTGGCCTTGGTGTGACCATCAATGTCTGAAGATTCGTGCCCCTGCCCTGTCTGCTCGGCAGCCACGATGCTCGCGCACCCTTTTGGGCCGATAACGTCCTTCACAAAAAAAGCGGTTTCGCTCATCATGGGACCCCATCCGGCTTCATACCAGCCGATGGAACCGTCATCGAACGTCACCTGCAAATGCCCATAATTATACATATCCGGCGCAATTTCGTCAGACAGGCGCGCTCCCATGGCGTGGACTTTGACAGGACGCGCTCCGGTCATCAGGCACATGATATCCACATAATGTACACCACAATCCACGATGGGCGACAGGGAGTTCATGATCTGTTTGTGCACGCCCCATTCGTTGCCGCTGCTCTGCTGATTGAGGTTCATGCGCATGACCAGCGGCTTGCCCAAACCTTGGGCCAGCTCCACAAATTTTGTCCATGACGGATGATGACGCAGGATGTACCCGACCACCAGTTTACGATCGGCCTTGACGGCAGCGTCCACCACTTGCTGGGCCTTGGCGACTGTCTCGGCTATGGGCTTTTCCAAAAAAACATGCGCTCCGGCCTCAAAGGCCATGCATGCATATTCGGCATGGGTGTCGGGCCAGGTGTTGATGCTGACAGCGTCGGGCTTGAGCGCTGCCAATGCTTCGGGATACCCATCAAAGCGTGGATACCCGGCCAACTCCGGCGGGAGATCGGTCATGGTCGTGGCATGGCGGCTGCACAACCCGACGATTTCGAAGCCGTCCAGCGCGTGGTACGCCTTGGCGTGCGAAATGCCCATGTTGCCCAGACCAACAACCAGAACTTTGACTGTATCCATGATTTAACTCCCGGCTATCCAAGTACTTTTCACATTTAATTCTTCATCCAGCAGCACAAAATCGGCCTCGTATCCAACAGCTATACGCCCCAAACTGTCGTCCAACCCGAGGAATGAGGCAGGATACAACGACGCCATTCGCAGCGTTTCTTCCAGTGGCACGTCCAAATGCATAAGCGTGTTGCGGACCGCCCCGGCCATATCAAGGTCGGACCCGGCCAAGGTGCCCTGCGCGGACTGGCAACGGCCGCCTTCAGCGGTGATCAGCTGGCCCTGCAACGTAAAATTCTTGTTCTCAGCCCCAACACTCGGCATGGCGTCAGTGACCAACATCATCTTGCCCTGCTTCTTGGCAGCGAGTGCCACTCGCAACGAGGCGAAGTGGATATGATGGCCGTCCACGATAATACCAACCCAGCTCACGGTATCTTCCAACGCCGCACCGACCACACCCGGCTCCCGACTGGTCAGCGGTGACATGGCATTAAAAAGATGGGTGAACCCGGTAATCCCGGCGTCCAATCCAGCCCGAGCCTGCTCGTAGGTGGCAGCGGTATGTCCGGCGCACACCCGCACTCCAGCCTCGGCCAGCGAACGGATATATGCACTCGATACATTTTCAGGAGCCACCGTGGTCACCACAACACCCAGCCCATCGGACGTCAGCAGTTTCAAAGCCGCGTCATCCACGGTTCGAATCTGTTCAGCCTGATGAATTCCCTTGCGGTCAACGTTGAGATACGGGCCTTCGAAATGTACACCGCGCAGTCCTGGCAGGCCGAGTTCAATGCCAGATTGAACAGCACGGGCAGCTCGAACCATCCCATCCCAATCGTCCGAAATGAACGTCGGTAACAAGCTGGTAGTGCCAAACTGGCGATGGGCTTTGAGAATAGTTTCAAGACAGTCCACGTCGGGGCTGTCATTAAAGAGCGCACCACCGCCGCCATTGACCTGAACGTCGATGAACCCGGGTGCGAGGAGATGCCCCTCAAGGTCTATCACTTCACAATTCTCAGGCGGGATTTCACTGGGGGAAAGAGCCACGACAACACCATCTTCCACTTCCACGCCGTAGCCTAGAACGATCTGGTCGCCTGAAAAGATTCGCCCGTTGGTGAAAAATTGTCGCATCACAGTGTCTCCGTGACTTTCTTGAGCGAAGGAGGACTGTCGGGGTTCAGACCTCGTGCCAGAGAGAGCTTATTAGCCATGACATAAAACGACTGGATCATAGCAATGGGTGCAGTCGCCGGGTGCATACCCGGCACCACGGGCAGACGCCCCGGTGCAGGAGCGCCTTCTTCGGCCATGAGCAACTTGGCTCCCTTGCTCCGCAGGACCTCGGCCAATTCCAGCAGACCGGGACGGGTCTCGTCCTGCTGACTGAAAGCAAGAACCCGCGAACGACGGCGAACCAAAGCAAGCGGGCCATGCATGATCTCGGCCCCGCTGATGCCTTCGCCATGGAGGGACGATGTTTCCTTGAGCTTGAGCGCGGCTTCCAGAGCCACGCCATAGCTGAGGCCTCGACCGACAACAAAAAGGTTCTCTGCATCGGCAAGCGGTTCAACCGCTTCATCCCAGGACAACGCGAGAGCCTTCTCAAGATCAGCGGGGAGTTCATTGAACGCTCTGCCCAATGCCATATCGCCCGACACGGCGGCAGTCATATGGAGCAATGCGCTGAGCGAAGCGATGTATGACTTGGTGGCAGCCACGCTTTTTTCCGGCCCGGCCAGAAGTGGAAGGACGGCATCGGCCATCTTCGCCGCCGGAGAATCTTCCTGATTGACGAGAGCGAGTATGAAAGCGCCATTGTCCTGCGCCCACTGCGCGCTGGCGAGCAAATCCGGACTTTTGCCGGATTGGGAGATGACCACGAACAGACAATCCTTGAGATTCATGGGTCGCCCGTAAATGGAACCCACTGATGGTGCGGCGGACATAACCGGCACGCCGAGGTGGATTTCCATGAGATATTTGGCGTAGGTGGCCGCATGGTCGGAACTACCACGGGCGCAAGTCGCCACCAGCCGAGGCGGACGATTTAAAAACCGGGCAGCGAGTTCCGCACAGACGACGTCGCTTTTCTCCTTCTGGAGGGCAACAACCGACGGAGCTTCGCAGGTCTCCTTGTACATCAAGGTCATGGTGGGGTCGTTGATGTCACTCATGTTCACGCTCCGCTCTCAAGTTTTCTACGGGCCAGCAGCAAGGCTCCGTCCAGAGCATCACCAGCAGGAGCCACGAGCAAATGTTTCACGTCTTCCGGCAGCCATGTGTCTATGACGCTCGCCACGCCACCGATCAGGGCCACACATCCGGCCCCCTTGGCTTCCATGGCTCGCAACAACAACCCGGCATCCTCACCAGCTTCGCGCATGATGCGAATGGCGAGGGGGTCACCGTCCAGCGCACATTTCGTCACCAAAGGAGCAAAACTTCCATACTGACCGGGGGTGGCAGTCTCAGCCCAGGGCACGGCTTTTTCGGGCGTATTACCCAGCCTATCCATGATCTCACGAGCCAGATCGCCCATGGGGATAACGCCTTCCAAGGCAAGCAACGAGGCACGGACAGCTTGATAACCAATCTGTGCACCGCTGGCGTGGTCTGAAATTTCAAAGCCCCAGCCGCCAACAGTATGTTCCACGTCATCTATTATGGCGCAGCCGCAACTACCGGTGCCGAGGATCAGGATCGCGCCGTCAGTCCCATTATGCGCACCGAGGCAGGCAATGTGGGCATCGGATTCAACGGTCATGGAGGCAAATGGATGGTCGTATGCGGCGACCATGTCTTGCTCACGTTTGAGAGACAGACCAGCCAGACCAAGTCCGGCGTGAACGTCTTTTTTTCTGTTCAGATCAAGGCCTGCCGAAGCCAACGCGATATCCGTGGCGGCGATGATGCTGCCGAAAGCGACATCAAGCCCCAAGCGGGTATTGGCCGGACCGCCCTGACCTTCGCCAAGAACTGTGCCTTTCATATCTGTAATACGGGCGCGGCATTTTGTTCCGCCACCGTCGATGCCTACCAAGAGTCGCTTATCTTGTTGCATGATCCACACTCCTCTATTGGATGTACTCAATATACCCCCTTGCCGCAAACAAATCGGCTAATATCGGTGACCGAAATAAGTCGATTTTCTTTCCTGCACCCTTTCGCTGTGCTAACTCTCTCCTATGGTAAAAGATTTACAGACTCCTATTTGGGGAACGGAAGGCGTCAATCCTCGCTCCGTGGGTATAGACACATGGCCTTCAAGCGACGTCCTCACCATGCTCTGGCAGGACCAGATGGATGGTGTTGCCGCAGTCCGAGGCGCTCTGAAGCAACTGGAAGAAGCGGCCCACACCGTGGCCGATCGTCTAAAAAACAAATCAAGCCGACTCATCTACATAGGAGCAGGATCATCCGGTGTGCTGGCGGCGCTGGACGGATTGGAACTCCCCTGCACTTTTGGCTGGCCTCTTGACCGATTAGACGTGTACCGAGCTGACGATCCGAACAACATCCTGACCATCGAAACGGCAGGCGACGACGGCATCGAGGCGGCACTTATAGATTTCCAAAAATCAGATATTTCGAATCAGGATGTCATCATTGCCGTCTCCGCCAGCGGCAACACCCGCTACACCTGCCTGTTTGCCGAATTGGCACAAGAAAAAGGCGCACTGGTTGTGGGCATGGCGAACAATGCTGATGGGGAACTGTTCCACAGGGCAGACCTTCACATCCTGCTGAACACTGGCCCGGAAGTCATAGCCGGGTCCACCAGACTCAAGGCCGGAACCGCGCAGAAAGCGGCTCTAGGCATGCTTTCCACCTTGGTCATGACCCGACTGGGACATGTGTATGACGGCATGATGGTGGACGTAGAACTGGGCAACGACAAACTGCGCGACCGCGCCGCCCGCATGGTGGCCTCCATCGCCGAAGTGGATGAGACGAGCGCCAAAGATGCACTGGAAAGAGGCGACAACCACGTTAAAACAGCCGTACTCATTGCAAAGGGAATGACTCCGAACCAGGCCCGGGACGGGCTGTCCGACGCTGGACAGAACCTGCGCGAAGCGCTTTTGCGCATTGCCGAAGCTTGAGTGGAGATGTATATTGTCAGTTAAATACCGAAACTTGGAGGGACCGATGATGAAAAAATTTATAGGACTTTCGTTGGCAGCACTGCTGATCACAAGCATGCTCGCCACCGCCGCTCTGGCTGGTGCAACGTTGACAATCGAAAGCTGGCGTAATGACGACAGTGACATCTGGACCGACACCATTATTCCGGCATTCAACAAAAAACACCCGGATATCAAAGTCGTCTTCGCCCCCATGCCTCCCGCCGAATACAACGCTGGTCTCAACGCCAAACTGGCTGGCGGCACCGCTGGTGACTTGATCACCTGCCGTCCTTTCGATGCTTCTCTGGAACTTTTCAACAAGGGCTACCTTGTTGCGCTGGACGACCTCAAAGGCATGGATGAATTTTCCGATGTCGCCAAATCCGCATGGCAGACTGATGATGGCAAATCCACCTTCTCCGTCCCCATGGCATCCGTCATTCACGGTTTCATCTACAATAAAGAAGCGTTCAAGGAACTGGGACTTTCCGTCCCCACAACCGAAGCTGAATTCTTCACCGTACTCGACAAGATCAAGGCTGACGGCACATACATCCCCCTGTCCATGGGCACCGCCGACCAGTGGGAAGCAGCTACCATGGGCTTCCAGAACATCGGTCCCAACTACTGGAAGGGTGAAGAAGGCCGCAAGGCGCTCATCGCCGGAACAGCCAAGCTGACCGACAAGCCGTACACCAACACCTGGGCACAGCTCGCCAAGTGGGCTCCTTACATGGGTAAGGGCTTCAAGGCGCAAAAATACCCCGACAGCCAGAACCTGTTCACTCTGGGCCGCGCAGCCATCTACCCGGCTGGCTCCTGGGACATCACCACCTTCAACACCCAGGCTGACTTCGAGTTTGGCGCATTCCCGCCGCCGCTGCCCGCCGGTGCCACGAAGGGGTACATATCCGATCACACCGACATCGCACTCGGCCTGAACGCTGGCTCCAAAAATCAGGAAGCTGCCAAGACCTTCCTGGCATGGATGACCACCGCCGAATTCGCGGAACTCTATGCCAACGCACTGCCCGGCTTCTTCCCTCTGTCCAGCCACAAGGTCTCCCTGAAAGACCCGGTTGCTCAGGAATTTGTGAACTGGCGCAACACCCATGAGTCCACCATCCGCAACTCCTACCAGATCCTCTCCCGTGGTACTCCGAACCTGGAAAACCAGCTGTGGAACGTCAGCGCCAAGGTCATCAACGCCACCATGACTCCCGAGGAAGCAGCCAAGGAAACTCAGGCTGGCCTCGAAAAGTGGTACAAGCCCCAGCAGTAGCAACGTAAAAAACAAAGGGACTCTCCGTATGGGGAGTCCCTTTTCACACTTTTCTTGAGGGATGATTTATGGGTGCATCAGGCGGTAAACTTTCTCGTTTTCCCCATCATGTATGGGTGTTTCTGGCTCCGGCCACGATCATCTACACCCTGTTCATGATCTATCCCCTGCTCGATTCCATCAGGTTGAGCCTCTATACAACCGACGGAACCGGTGCCTACCATTTCACAGGGCTTGCCAACTACATAACGCTCATAACCGACCCGCAATGGTCCGATGCCTTCTGGAACGCGCTCAAAAACAACTTCATATTTTTCTGCGTCCACATGCTCGTCCAGAACCCCATCGGGATCATGTTGGCGGCTTTACTCAGCCTGCCAAAACTCACGGGCCGAACCACATACCGCACACTCATTTTCATGCCCACCATGCTCTCGGTGGTCATCATCGGCTTCATCTGGCAGCTCATCCTCAGCCCACTGTGGGGCGTGAGCGAATCCTTGCTTACTTTCATCGGACTGGCCGACTGGTTCCAGCCATGGTTAGGTCAGGAAGGGACGGCCCTGCTCACCCTGTCACTCATTTCAGTCTGGCAGTTCGTTGGTATCCCCATGATGCTGATCTACGCGGCTCTGCTCAATATCCCTGAAGACCTGACGGAAGGAGCCATTATCGACGGTGCGAACCACTGGGAAATTTTCTGGCACATCAAGCTGCCGCTCATTCTGCCCACCATTGCCATGGTCTCCATCCTGACCTTCGTTGCCAACTTCAACGCCTTCGACCTCATCTATTCGGTCAAGGGTGCGTTGGCCGGGCCGGACTTCTCCACCGATATAATGGGCACCCTTTTCTACCGCACTTTCTTCGGATTCCAGCTCCAGCTCGGCAACCCGACCATGGGAGCGACGGTCGCCACCATGATGTTCGGCGTCATTCTCGTCGGTGTGCTTTTTTATCTTTTCGTCCTGCAACGCAAACTGCGCAGATACGCGCTCTAAGGCAGGGAAAAACATATGCAGAAAAGACGACAAGCCATTAGCAGCACGGCAGTCCACGCCATCCTGTTCTCGTACATGGTGATCGCGCTCTGGCCCATTTTCCTGACCATCATCAACTCCTTCAAGTCTCGCAAGGCGATCTTCCGCGACCCCTTGGGCTTGCCCGGCGCTGATTCATTCAGTCTGAAAGGGTTTGAAAAAGTCCTGCTCCGGTCCGATTTCGAAATCTATTTCATGAACTCCATCACGGTCACGGTAGCGACCCTGGTACTGGTGCTGCTCCTTGGTGCCATGGCCGCATGGGCGTTGTCCGAGTATCGATTCAAGGGCAACACATGGCTCGGTATCTACCTCGCCATCGGTATCATGATCCCCATCCGGCTCGGCAGCGTCAGCCTGCTCCAGCTTATTGTGGACCTGAATCTCGCCAACACCCTGACTGCGCTGGTACTGGTCTACATCGCCCAGAGTCTACCGCTCGCCATCTTCATTCTTTCGGAGTTCATGCAGCAGATACCCAAGGACCTGAAAGAGGCGGCCCGTTGCGACGGTGTGAGTGAATACACCATATTTTTCAAAGTTATCCTGCCGCTGACCCGCCCGGCCATCGCCACGGTGGGCGTATTTACGCTGGTCCCGGTCTGGAACGATCTCTGGTTCCCGCTCATTCTGGCTCCCAGCAAAGCGACCCAGACCATCACGCTCGGCGTCCAACAATTCATCGGCCAGTATGTCACTGACTGGAACGCGGTTCTCGCTTCCCTGACCTTGGCCATCGTCCCCATACTGATCATTTACATTCTCCTGTCCCGACACCTCATCCGCGGCATCACGGCTGGTGCGGTCAAATAAAGGAAGAACATGTCTGATATCCAATTGAAAAACATCGACAAGGCTTTCGGCAAGGTCAAAGTCCTTCACGATGTGAATATGAACGTGAATGACGGCGAATTTGTCGTTTTCGTCGGCCCGTCAGGTTGCGGCAAATCCACCCTGCTTCGGGTCATCGCCGGGCTGGAAGAAGTCACGGCGGGCGAAATTTTCATCGATGACGAACTGGTCAACACTGTTCAGCCCCGCGAACGCGGCATCGCCATGGTCTTCCAGTCCTACGCCCTGTACCCGCACATGACGGTCTACAAAAACATGTCGTTCGGATTGAAGCTCAAGAAACACAACAAACAGGAAATCGACGACCGTGTGCGCAAGGCCGCAGAGACTCTGCAACTAACAGACTATCTGGCTCGCCGTCCTGCCGAACTCTCCGGCGGTCAACGCCAGCGCGTTGCCATTGGCCGGGCCATCGTCAGAAAGCCCAAGGTCTTCCTGTTCGACGAACCGCTCTCCAACCTCGATGCCGCCCTGCGCGTCCAAACACGTATTGAAATCGCCAAGCTGCACAAGAAGCTCGACGCCACCATCATTTACGTTACCCATGATCAGGTGGAAGCCATGACTCTGGCCGACAAGATCGTGGTCCTGAACGATGGTCGAGTAGAACAGGTGGGCGCGCCACTCGATCTGTACAACAACCCAGCCAATATTTTTGTGGCCGGATTCATCGGCTCACCCAGGATGAATTTCCTCAAGGGTACAGTGGCATCAGTCAAAGGGGACACGGTGGAAATCCGCCTGCTCGACGACAAGACCGTGAGCTTTGCGCATAGCACCCCCGCCAACGAGAATGACAGTGCCACCATCGGCATCCGCCCGGAGCATTTACTCCTGGCTGGTGCGGCCGACGGCCTGCTCAAGGCTGAAGTCGACGTGGTGGAACGCCTCGGCGACGTCAGCTATCTGTACTGCGCCCTGTCCGACGGCACCCCCATCATCGCAAGCGCCCCCGGCACCAGCCTCGCCAAGACAGGTGACACAATTCACCTGACCGCCAGGACCGAAAAGATTCACGTGTTTGGCCCTGACGGCAACGCCTGGAAGTAGCAATTTCTTCACACCAAACAATAAGGCCGCTGGGATTATCCGGCGGCCTTTGCTATTTCAAAACTATACGCGTGTTGTAATATTCCCCGCCTCCGACTATACGGAGATATCTGTCAAAGGAGGAAACTGAGTGCAGGTTGCAAATAAAGAACTCATGCGCGCCATGAACCGGGACAACGTGTTGCGGACAATTCGATTGCAGGGAGATATTTCCCGCAAGGAAATCGCCGCGCAAACCGGACTGGGCCAATCCACAGTCACGGACATCACTGCCGCACTTATCAGCGAAGGCCTGATCTTCGAAAAGGCCACACCGGGCAAACATACCGGACGCCCTCCCATCCTTCTGGCCCTTAATCCAGACGGCACTTTCGTCGTCGGTGCCTACATTTCTTCCGGCACGATCAGCGTGGTGGTTATCAATCTCGAAGCACGCGTCATGGGCTCCCATGCTCTGCCCCTCGACGAAACAATCACCACGCCTGACGAGATAGCCGACCGGGTTGCAGAAGCAGTCCGCACCTGTTGCACTCGCCACGGATTCATCCCGGAAGACATATCCGGCCTCGGCCTCGGCATACCCGGGCTGGTCAATTCCGACGACGGGCTTATTCATTTCCATCCCGGTTTTAACAAAGGTTTCGATTGGACCGATGTCCCCTTCGGGCACCTTGTGGAACAACGCACCGGCTTCCAGACCTTCATCGAAAACAGCTCCAACACACTGGCGATCTATGAACACTGGTTCGGCGCGGCACGAGGTATCGACAACTTTTTTGTGACCACACTGGAACACGGCATCGGCCTAGGACTCTATGTCAACGGCGCTTTAGTGCGAGGCTGGCAGGGAATAGCCGGGGAATTTGGTCACGTCAGAGGCGATTCCCGCGAATCCACCTGTCGCTGCGGTATGAAAGGCTGCCTCGAAGCCATGGCCTCACCCCACGCCATCCTCAAAGAGGCACAGAAAGCCGCTCATGCAGGGCGTTGGCAACCGCCGAGCAACGAGACAATCACACTGGAAGATATCATCACTGCCGCCGAAAATGGCGAAATCGTCTTGCAAGAAATTTTCACCAGCGCTGGCACGATTCTCGGTCAAAGGATTGCGGACCTGACTCGCATTCTCGACCCGGAAACAATCATCATCACGGGTAAGAGCAACCTCGCCAAAGACATGCTTTTCGAACCTCTGGCCCAAGCCATGGAAGCCTGCACCTCAGAAGTCTTCCGCACCACACCCAAGCTGATCATCAGCCCATGGCAAGAAGAGAACTATGCCCGCGGAGCCGGAGCGCTCGTGTTGCAGAAGCTTCATCAGAACTGCCCGATATAATTGAGCAGCCCCTCCTCTCTGTTAAAGAAAGAAAACTCGCTATCGAACTTGATCACGCCTCTCTCTAATTGTATATACATTTCCATCAAACGCATATATAAAGTGTGTATCATGATGAAACAAAGCCTTTCTGTCCGCATTCGCGATTACATCCTGACCCATATCCAAGATGGGACATGGCCTTGCGACCACAGGATTCCGTCCGAAGCGACGATCATGAAACAATTCTCTGCCAGCCGAATGACGGTCCACAGGGCTATCAAGGAATTGGCAACAGAAGGATATATCTACCGCGAGCGTGGTCGAGGATCATTTGTCGCAAAACGGATTCCGCGCCGTGACCTCCTTGAAATCTCGGATATTGCCGAGGAAATCGCGGCACGGGGCGGGACTTATTTCAGCGCCCTGAAATACCTTGAACGCGAGAAACTTTCTCCCATTACGACACATGTGTTCGGACCTGACAATGCGGACAATATCGCCCGGTCCACCATCGTCCATTTCGAAAATGGCATACCGCTTCAACTGGAAGACAGATACGTGAACCTCACTCTGGCCCCGGACTATCTGGAGCTGGATTTCACGACAACCACTGCACACCAGTACCTTATACATACCGCTCCCCTGCAAAAGGCCGAGCATCAATTGATGGCAGTGCTGCCAAATCCCGAACAAAAAGAATACCTGCAGGTGCAGGACAATGAGCCTTGTCTGCTCATCAAACGGAAAACTTGGTCTGGCGGAGAACTCGTCTCCTACGCTGAATTGCTGTACCCCGGTTCGCGGTACAGCTTCGGCGGCGTGTTCACCCCCGGCAACAAATAAAGAATCAACGAAAGAGGTAATCCCATGTCTAAACGCGTCATCACCGCTCCCACCGGTACAAAACTTTCCGCCAAAAGCTGGCAGACAGAAGCCCCACTTCGCATGCTCATGAACAACCTCGACCCCGCGGTCGCCGAACACCCCGAGGACCTCATCGTCTACGGCGGGATAGGCAAAGCAGCCCGTAACTGGGAATGCTACGACAAGATCATCGAGACCCTGAAAGAGCTGGAAGAAGACGAAACCATGCTCATCCAGTCCGGCAAACCCGTGGGTGTCTTCCGTACACACAAATCCTCCCCGCGTGTGCTCATTGCCAACTCCAACATTGTCCCCCACTGGGCGCACTGGGAACATTTTAATGAACTGGACCGCAAGGGGCTGATGATGTTCGGCCAGATGACCGCTGGTTCATGGATATACATTGGCAGTCAGGGCATCGTGCAGGGCACCTACGAGACCTTCGTCTCCATGGGCCACAAACATTTTGACGGCGACCTGACCGGCAAGTGGATTCTCACTGCGGGCCTCGGCGGCATGGGCGGCGCTCAGCCCCTGGCAGCCAAGTTCGCCGGAGCATCCATGCTCGCCATCGAGTGTCGCGAAGATCGTATCCAGAAACGCCTCGACACCGGCTACATCGACATGAAGGCCGACAGCCTGGAACATGGCCTTGAGCTTATTAAGAACGCCTGCGCCGAAGGCAAAGCCATCACCGTCGGCGTCCTCGGCAACGCTGCTGAGATGTACCCACAAATGGTCAAGGACGGCGTCAGGCCCGATGCTGTTACCGACCAGACTTCCGCCCATGATCCCTTGAACGGCTACTTGCCCGCTGGCTGGACCGTTGAAGAATGGCTAGAAAAGCAGAAGACCGACGAAGCTGGCGTCATGCTGGCCGCGCGCAAATCCATGGTCCCCCACGTTCAGGCCATGCTCGATTTCCAGAAGATGGGCATTCCCACCTTTGATTACGGCAACAACATCCGTCAGGAAGCGTTCAACATGGGCCTCGAAAACGCCTTTGACTTCCCCGGTTTTGTCCCGGCCTATGTGCGTGACCTGTTCTGCACAGGTAAGGGTCCCTTCCGCTGGGTGGCTCTGTCCGGCGACCCCGAAGACATTTACAAGACCGACGCCAAAGTGAAGGAGCTGATCCCCGACGACAAGCACCTGCACAACTGGATCGACATGGCTCAGGAACACATCCATTTCCAGGGGCTGCCCGCCCGCATCGCGTGGGTCGGCCTCGGCGATCGCCATCGCCTCGGTCTCGCCTTCAATGAAATGGTCAGAACTGGCGAGCTCAAAGCGCCCGTGGTCATTGGCCGCGACCATCTCGATTCCGGCTCAGTAGCCAGCCCCAACCGCGAGACCGAGGCCATGAAAGACGGCTCCGACGCGGTCTCCGACTGGCCCATTCTCAACTGCCTGCTCAATTGTGCTTCCGGCGCAACCTGGGTCTCCCTGCATCACGGCGGCGGTGTCGGCATGGGCTATGCCCAACACGCCGGTCTGGTCATGCTCTGCGACGGCACGGAAGAAGCTGACAAGAAAATCGA
Organism: Pseudodesulfovibrio sp.; assembly: GCA_022712855.1. Lineage (GTDB taxonomy): Bacteria > Desulfobacterota > Desulfovibrionia > Desulfovibrionales > Desulfovibrionaceae > Pseudodesulfovibrio. The sequence goes on from JAFLJT010000369.1 coordinate 15,809, forward strand.
ACGCGTTCTGTGGAACGACCCGGCCACCGGAGTTATGCGTCACGCCGACGCAGGCTACGAATCAGCCGTGGAATGTGCTAAAGAGAAAGGGCTGAAACTGCCCATGATCGACTAACGACGGGGTTACTATGACCGCTCTGCTTGTTAAGAATCCTGCCCAGATCGTTACCCCCCGCCCCGGTTCTCTCAGAGGACCGGAGCTGGCGGACCTCTCCGTGCGTTCTGGCAGGTCCATCTACGTCATTGATGGCGTCATTCAGGATATTGCACCTTTCGAGGACCTGCAAAATCGTGCTGAATCTGATAACGCCATAGTCATTGACGCTACGGGAAAAGCGGTTGTTCCCGGATTTATCGATGCCCATTCCCACGTCGTCTTTGGCGGCAACAGGGCTGATGAATTTGCCCTGCGCACAGCCGGAGCATCCTATGAGGAAATCGCGACCAAGGGCGGTGGCATAGCCAATACCGTCAGGGCCACGCGCGAGGCATCCAAGGCAGAGCTCAAGAGCATTGCCATGGATCGGCTGAACCGCGCCCTGCGTCAGGGAACGACGACCATGGAGGTGAAATCGGGATATGGACTCGACACCGCCACGGAACTCAAGATGCTCGAAGTCGTGGCCGAACTAAACGACGAACATCCGATTGATCTGATACCCACTTTCCTCGGCGCGCACTCCGTCCCCAAGGGCATGGACAAGGCTGACTACATAACTGAAGTCAAAGCCATGATCCCGCAAGCAGCGGAGATCGCCAAATTCTGCGACGTCTTCTGCGAACAGGGCTATTTCACTCCAGCAGAGTCGCTGGATATCGTGGGACACGCTCGTGAACACGGCATGTTGCCGAGGCTTCACGCCAACCAGTTCCACTCCATTGGCTGTATCGAAGCGGCCGTTGAAATGGGTGCGACTTCCGTGGATCATCTCGAAGTGCTGGATGCGAAAGAGATCGCCCTTCTTGCTGCAACCGACATCGGCTGTGTCATGCTTCCCGGCGTCTCCCTGTTTCTCGACATCCCGTTCGCACCGGGCCGCGAGATTATCGATCAGGGATGCCTCCCGGTCCTTGCATCCGACTTTAACCCCGGCTCCAACATGTCGCTCTCATTGCAAATGGTCATGTCGCTGGCCTGTATGCGCATGGGGATGAGCGTCAACGAATCCCTCGCCTGTGTCACACAGAACGCGGCCCATGCATTGCGCCTTGAAAAGGTCGGGTGCCTTGAGCCTGACTGGCAAGCGGACATGATCATCCTCGACAGCCCGGACTATCGAGATGTGGCGTATTTTTACGGTGAGAACCACGCTTACGCCGTCATCAAAAAGGGGCAGCTCGTATGATCGCTACCAAACTATTTTCAATGCTGAAGCCGACAGAACTCCCCGGCCCGTCTCATGATGTGAACGACCTATTGCTCCGTGATGTTGCTTCCATCTCTCACACAGATTACGATGCCGCCACTCATGTAATCATAGGTTGTCCGCAGGATATTGGCGTCACCCGTAATCATGGCCGCCTCGGTGCTGCACAAGCTCCTGCAAGCATCAGGAAACATCTATACAAGCTCAAACCTCCGACCAGTTCTGACGACATCAAAATCATGGACCTCGGCGATATCCACACCGATGGCGAACTGGAAGCTATCCATGAACGTTTGGAAAAACTGGTCACCGCCGTTCTGCAAGATGGGAAAATCGTCCTCACTCTTGGCGGTGGCAATGATATTTCCCTGCCCGACGCCAGTGCGGTCAACGCAATACACCCGGGATATGCGGCCATCAACATGGACGCCCACCTCGACATGCGTGAGAGCAACATACGCCACTCGGGTACGCCCTACCGTAATCTCATCGACGGTCACAAACTGGACCCTGCCAATTTCTTTGAGCTGGGCATCCAGTCCTGGGCCAACGCGCCGCACTATCTGGAAGATGCCAAAGAGCTGGGCGTCAACGTCCACACGCTTCAAGAAATCAGCGCCATCGGCACCCGAACATTTTTCACCGACCTCTTTAAACGCCTCGACGGAACCACGCTCTTTGCCGGGCTGGACATGGACAGCGTCCGCGCATCCGATGCCCCCGGCGTCAGCGCATCCTGCCCCGTAGGATTTTCCGCAGAGACAATACTCGATTTTGCAGACCGCTGCCGCACCCATGGCAACACTGCCCTATTCGAAATCACCGAGGTCAATCCGGCCTTCGACATTGACGGTCGCACCACGCGGCTGGCAGCCCTTACAATGTACGCCTTCATTTATGGCAACCAATAGGAATTACGACATGAAAGTCATCTTAGATCATACACAAAATCTGACCCTCGAAGACATCATGGCTGTCGGCCTTGGTGAAGCAACTGCCGAACTGGCTGCGTCCACACGCGCCTTGCTCGTCGAGCGCAGGGCGCAGATCGAAACCTCCATCACGGAACAGGAATTCCCGGCCTATGGATTTAACCGGGGCTTCGGTCACAATGTGGACCTTTCTGTCAAAACCGAACACCTTTCCGCGCTTCAGGAGAACCTGATCATCTCCCACGCCGTTGGCGCAGGTGACCCCATGGATGAAACAGTGGTTCGCGTGACCATGCTGCTCCGCGCCAACTCCCTTGCTCGCGGTTACAGCGGCGTTCGCCCCGACCTTGCAGAATCCATCCTGAATCTACTCAACGCCGGAATCACCCCGCAAGTGCCGGAACTCGGTTCCGTGGGCGCAAGTGGTGACCTCGCTCCGCTGTCGCACATCGCCATGGCGGTTATCGGCAAGGGCAAGGTCAGCTACAAAGGTGAAATCATCGAGACAGCCGAGGCACTAAAAGACGCAGGCCTTGAGCCGGTCAAATTGCAGATGAAGGAAGGGCTGGCCCTGACGAATGGTGTCCAGTTCATGAACGGCATCGGCTTGGTGGCCTGTCATCAGATCAAGATTTTACTACAATCAGCGGCCGTCAACTCGGCCCTGACCGCACAGGTCATGCTTGCTCCGGACACGTATTATCGCTCCGATTTCCATGCTGTGCGCCCTCATCCGGGAGCCGTGCACGTGGCAGACTGGATTTGGCAGCTCATGCAGGATTCTCCCATCCGCAATGCGCACCGCGACTTCAAAACAGACGGCCAGGTGCAGGACCCCTACAACATCCGTTGTGCGGCACAAGTTCTCGGCGCTGCCCATGATCTTATTTCTCAGGCTGAAAAAAGCCTGCTCATCGAAGCCAACTCGGCCACGGACAACCCCATCCTGCTCGCAGATGAAAACGGCCAATATGTTGATGTGGTTTCCGGTGGGCATTTCCACGGCATGCCCGTCGCCGTCCAGGTCTACAGCCTCATGCAGGCCCTTGGCGTCATATCCGGGCTTTCCCATCAGCGCTCGGTACGTTTCGTCGATCCGAACCGGAATAAAGGACTTGGACGCGATCTCAAATGGCCTGACATGAGTGAGGACGAAAACACCATCTCAAGCGGCATGATGATGCTCGAATACGCTTCGGCATCACTCCTGAACTCCATCTGGGGTGACTCCATGCCCAGCCATCTCTTCAATATCCCGACCAACTCCGGCCAGGAAGATCACGTCAGCATGGGAACGGGTTTGGCCGTCAGGCTTTTGAAAACGATCCCCAAGGCTTCGCACATCATGGCTATCGAACTGGCATACATCATCCAAGCCATCTCCATCCGCAAACGGCTCGACACCATTCCCACCGAAGTAGACCTGCCTGATTGGGTGGAAGACGAACTCGGCGGCCTCAAGACCCGTATGAACGGCCAAGGCGATGGCGTACTTTTCGACGCCTGTGTCATTCGGGAGCACCCGTTAACGGATGAGGAAAAGACCTTCAGCCCAGCATGCGAGACGCTCTACAGAGTCATTGGCGAAAAGGGATTGTTCCCCACAGTCGAACAGGACCGCTACCTTGCAGAAGATATAGCAGGCCTTGCCAAGTTCCTCGCCAAGGGTGGCATTCTCGAAACCATCAAGGATGATCTTACATTGAGCTGGGAATAGTTTTCAGGGCTAGGCATCGTATTCGTAATCAGTAGGCCGTGAGTTCAATTAACATTTTTGAATCCAACAGAATCAAGAACTTAGCATAAAGCTAAGTCCTTTTTTTGTTGCGCAAAGTCCACTTTTTACAACCGCGGGAGAACCTTTTCACGTGGAGATTGAGGTTGATTAATCAACAATGCTACACTCTCTCAGAAAAGACTCACGACACCACTGTCCTTATTTAGGATTATATACAGACATCACTGGCAGTTTACGAATTTCACCCGATCCCGAAAATCATGCCGAGCCTATAAATATTTACCCGGCTTGCATTTTTCGCGTACTCTTCGTAAGCTATTCCCAATATTTATTACTCGTCCAAAGGATCATTGGTAAACTATGAGTGACAATCCCAAGAAGAAAACGCGCGGCAATCCCATTGCTTCGCCCGAGGAGCTATCCCGGCGCATCTCAATCGTCGATGCGAAGGGCAAGTTCGCAGTGGGAGCGGGTATTATTCTTGCTGTTGTCCTCATTGTGTGGAGCGTGTTCGGCTCGGTGCCTGAGATGGTTCCGGGGTCCGGTATTCTGGTGCCGCCCGAAGGTTTGATGGATGTAGTTTCTCTCGGTCAGGGGCAGGTGACAGAAGTTGATATCGCTCCCGGCGATGTCATCAAGAGTGGTGATATCCTTGCCCGGATTTCCATGCCGGAGCTTCTTACTGAACGCCAATCCGTCCTTGCCAGCCTGAATAATGCCAAGCTCTGGACCGACGAACGCACCGAATATTATAAGCAAACCATGCATGTGCAAGGCAAAAACAACGCCGAGCGCATCGCACACCTTCGCTTCCGAATGTCCTATCTCCAGGAATATTTCACTTTTTTGAAAAAGCACGTGAAGGGCCTCGACAATATGAACAAGGGGTACATCACTCCCAAGGAAGTCGAGGACACACGCAAGAACATGCAAACGGTGCTGGCCGAAATCAACGACTGCAAGCTCAAGATAGCCGAAGTGCAAGCGGCCGAACTCGACCTCATCAGCCAGTCTGATCAGGACAAATTGCAAAGTCGCGAACGCGAAACAGAGCTTGAGCTGACGCTGGAAAGTGTCGAGCAGCGTCTCAAACTTTTCTCGAAAGTACGCAGCCCGTATGATGGGGTCGTCGTGGAACTCAATGTCGAACGCGGCGACTATGTCACGCCTGGGATGTCCATGGTCACGTTGCGCCCGACGGATTCGCCCCTTGAAGCATCCCTGCTCTTTCCTGTGGAAGTGGGTAAAAAAATCAAGCCCGGCATGGTTGCCTATGTATATCCATCCACGGCCGCCAAGGAAGAATACGGCTGCATTTACGGCCTGGTCTCCTCGGTATCCGAGTACCCTGTTTCCGCCGAATCACTCATGAAATCCATCGGCACCGAGCAGCTCATCAGCTCGCTCATGGAACAAGGCGTCATGATCATGGCCCGCATATCACTCCTGCGCGACCCGAATACGCCGTCCGGCTTCAAGTGGTCATCGTCCACTGGCCCCAGTGACAGAACCATCGAAGCGGGTACGGTCTGCACCGGGAATGTGGTGCTCGAACGCAGTCGCCCCATTGATATTGTCTTCCCGAAATTTTCCAAGATGGTAGGACTCGATAAACGATGAAGCCCACCGCAGTCGCCTCGCCAGCCCTGACTCCTGCTGTCTTTCAGCAGTTGTACCAACAATATTCAGGGCAGTTGTGCGCATACCTGACCCGGTCCCTCCGTGGAGACACAACCGAGGCCGAAGGTATTGTACAGGAGGCTTTCCTCAAGGCGTGGGAGAAACGGGATAACCTGCGAGACCCCAAGGCTTTCAAATCCTGGATTTATTCCATTGCGCTTAATGTACTCAGGCAGCGCAAAAGAAAACTGCGCCCCCTGGCAGTGGAAGACATCGAAGCGACCTGCGAACGCCCATCACCGGAACAGCATGTTGCGGCCAGTCAGGAACTGGACAGGGTTCTCGCCGCACTCGACACACTGCCGGACGATCAGCGCGAGGCTGTGTTGCTGGTCCGTTTGGAGAACATGAAATTTCGTGAAGCCGCCGAAATGCTCGGTGTACCGGAGAACACAGTCAAGACGCGGGTTCGGCGCGGGCTGCTAACTCTGGCTGAAGCGTTGGATCTATAGTTACTGAATATTTCTCAAACAAACCCAAAAGCCGGGTTTCACTAAGAAACCCGGCTCTTCGCTGAGAGGTCTATGGAATCGAAACATGCACCGATCATCTGCTGCATAGATGTGTTGAGAGATGAAATGGTTTCAACCCCATCTCCATTTTCCATCTAGAGCGTTTTGATAACTTCCACATCCGAGAAGGTCAGGGTATCTCCACTCGGCCCGGTGATCGTGCCGGACGAGCCGTCCGGCAGTTGGAGGGTGCCATTTACCCACATGTCGTCGGTAATTTCCACAGGGTTACCGGAGGCATCGGTCAAGGAAATATCGATACTGCCGTTATTGTATGCATCCTGTATATTGCCTTCACTCAGAGTGAAGAGATCAAGCTCGATCCTGTCATTGCCTTCGCCTCCGATGAACACATCACTTCCATCTTGAGTGGGGCCCCAATTGAATGCGTCATTTCCAGCGCCACCATACGCGATATCGTCGGCACCGTCTCTGAATCCGCCGTCCAGTGTGTCGTCGCCGTCACCACCGATCAATATATCCTCGCCACCCTTGCCGAGCATTTTGTCATCGCCGTCACCGCCAATCATGAAATCATCGTCATTGGTCCCTTTGATCCAAGTTCCGGCCGCAGCGATACCTTCCAGTTCATCATCGGACATCTCCTCGTTGAGTGATGACGTCTGCTCATGCCGTTCGTTTTCGGGGTTCTGGCCTTTCTCCTTTTTCTTGATGCTCATAGCGTGTCCCTATATTTTTCTGTTCTTAAGTTCTATTCTTCTGATGCGCAGAACCAAAAAAAGTTTCAAATAAAACTACCAAAGAATCGACTCTCGATCCAGGCTTGGTTACGAATCGCTTCCACCACTCGACTGCCTAATATAGTGCAATGGTCTCCACTTCCGAGAAGGTCATCGTATTGCCATTGGGACCGGTGATAACGCCGCTTGCACCGTCAGGCAAAATCAAGTTTCCGGAGGAATCGAACTGAGGGACGAAATCGGGATCACCTGCAATGTCCAACATGAAGGCTCCACTTTCGAAAGCAGCCTGAACAGTGCTTTCCGAGATACCTTTCAAGTCGAGCTTGAGTGTATCATTGCCTTCACCGCCGATGAAAGTGTCGCTACCATCCTGTGTGGGGCCCCAATTCGCCACGTCATCTCCATCGCCACCCATCAATACGTCATTGGCTCCATCCCGAAAGCCACCATCCAATGTGTCATTACCATCACCGCCGAAGATGACATCTTCGCCGTCACCACCACGGATCTTGTCATCCCCGTCGCCGCCAAACATAACATCGTCGCCACTGGTGCCTCTAGTCCACATTCCTCCGGCTGCAATGCCCTCCAATTCGTCTTCGCTCATTTCCTCGTTGAGAGATGATTTCTGCTCATTCATTTCACTTTCTGCTATCTCGTCATTCTGTAATCTCGTGCTGCTATTCATGCTATCTCCTCATTTTAATTTGCTCTTATCACACAGATGCCTTGTCGAGGAAAAAAGTTTCACGCCCCCAATATCTTCTCTGCCCCCCAAGTCCAACTCAGGTTCGCACCGACCGCCATGCGGCTCTCGTACATGCGTATAAGCGGCTCGTTGCCCTGCTCCACCCCCATGGTCAGCTTAGGTGTGCCCTCTTTCAGGTGGAGCCAAAAGGCGTGGGTAACCATGCTGATGGCAACGGCCCCTGCGCGCTTCAGGTCAGCACGGATAAAAACATCGGTGTACCGCAAAGTGTCTGGCGCGCTGCGATGGACCGTGAGCCAGCCAGCTATCTCGCCATCCTTGCGCAGCACGAGCGAGTTGGTCGATTCCATGGTCACCTCGTCGCGGAATGGATTGGCGCGTGGTTCATGCCAGTTGGGCTGGCCTTCTTTGGATTTAATAAAAGCCCGGTCCGCATCGGTCATGTCAAACCAGTGGGTCAGTTGGTACTTGCGCGGCAGGCAATCAGAACTTTCGTACTTGGGATACATTTCGCGCACGCCCTTGCCAAAATCACCGTTCATATCGCCACGCAATGTGAACATGCGCTTGTATGGTTCACTCCAGCCGGATTTGGTAAGGATGGCCTGGAAGGGAGCAGCGCCGGAAATGGTCTCGCTCCATGATGTGTGAAGGGAAGAAACATTCGCTCGCGTCAAAGTCCGCTCCGCATGACCAAGGAGTAGGGTTCCTATACCGCGCGAACGGTGGGAAAATTCGACGTAGAGGGAAAGGAGTTCTGCCCGTGTCCGATCAGCCGAGGGGGAGATTAGGGCCAGTCCGACAGGTTCCGTGCCAGAGTATGCGCCTACGGCCAACGAGCCATTGCCCAGCTGGGAACGATAGGCCGGGAAGGTCATGCGTCCGAAGTCGTGGACCTCGGCAGGTGTGAGTATACGGAGTCGGTATGCCATGAAACTACTTCAGCGGATCAATGCCCGTAATCATGTGTACTCGTTGAGTTCCAGACTGCATCCTTGTCCATCTCCACGCCTTCCAAAGTCACTACAGTGTTGCCATATTGGATAATTGTGTTGCCGTCTTGAATGCTGACACTGAGCTGGTCGTACGTAGCACCTTGAAAGTTCAGACTGTCTTGCCCGGGATTGAAATCCGTAATGGTGTCGTGACCATCGTCCGCCCGGAATGAAAAGAAATCTGCACCAGCGCCACCGGTCAGAATATCATCGCCTCTGTCGCCCTTCAAAGCGTCGTTTCCATCACCGCCAGTCATCACATCGTTACCGTCGCCACCTTGCAGGGTATCGTTGCCGGAACCACCGCTCATCTCATCATTGCCGTCGCCGCCAAACATATCGTCATTCCCCGCATCGCCAGAGATAGTATCGTTACCAGCACCACCTGACACGGTGTCGTCACCGGAGCCACCGGTAATCTCATCGTTACCGTCTCCACCATAAACTAAATCGTTCCCAGTACCACCAGCCAGGGTGTCATCACCTGTGTATCCATAGAGAGTGTCATTGCCGTCACCGCCATCAAGGTTGTCGTCGGGCAAGCCAATCCATGCCCATTTATCGCCCTTGATCTCCTCATTGGGATTACCCTTGCCACCGACCACCATTTCAAGTTCGGCGTCGGAAAGTTCCTCATTGGGATCGCGGGCAATAAATTCCCGAACTTTCTCGACTGTCACGGGCAAGCCGTTCCCTTCCCCAATCCGAACGATGAGGGCGATACGTTCCTTCTCGTCAGGGGTGCGGGCGATCGCGCCCTGTATGGTCGGGTCAGACAGAATAAGCTGCAAAAGTTTGGTTTCGTTGGTACTCATGGGACTCTCTCCAGATTATGGGTTGGTTCTGTCTCTATGATGCCTGTGGACTACAAAAAGTTTCAACGTCTCTCCTTCGATCCCTACCAAAATACTCCGCCCGACCCGTCAGTGTCCTGGGTCAAATCAACGCCGATCACAGTGATAGTCGTCTCGCCAAAGGTGACGATAGTGTTACCGTTCTCGACCACCATCGAAACCTCGTTCTGATCCATGCCCTCGAACTGAAGACTGTCTTCCAGAAGATTAAAATCCGTAATGGTGTCATTGCCGCTACTGGCGTCGAAGACGAAAACATCACCGCCGGAACCACCAGCCATGGTGTCGTTGCCACTGCCGCCGATCAGGGTATCGTTGCCATCACCGCCGGACATACGATCATTGCCGTCGCCGCCAGATATGTGATCACCGCCAGCGCCGCCGAGCATGAAGTCATTGCCCTCGCCGCCGTCCATGACATCATCTCCTGCATTGCCAACCAGAATGTCGTTGCCACCTTCACCATCAATGATGTCGTCGCCATAACCGCCTGCAAGATAGTCATTTCCCGCACCGCCAGTCAGCTTGACGCCGGGAGTGCCAGAGGTAACAGCGTCAGTTATTTGGCCTGCCGCAGCCAGCATCTCCAATTCATCGTCGGTCATTTCTTCGTCAACACGAGAACCGTTGGGATTCTTCGTGAATATCATTTCGAGTTCCCGCGACGGCTTTGGCGTGGCGCACGTTTCACCGGATAATTGGCCAGACAATCCACCAAGGGCCTGCCATGCCTTGGTCAGGCGCGCCTTTTCCTTCTCATCCGATACATCCCGTAGGAGTTCTTCCAGAGAATCATCCCCGGGGATCGAGCGATCATTTGTGCTTAAATCATTAGTCATATCGATATTTCCTGAATGCTCCCCAAGGGGCCCTGAAGAGGAAAAATGGTTTCCCGTTTCCCTAAAGATGCATGGGTGCACATAAAGTTTCAATAAAAGTGAAAAAATGTCAGTATGCTCAAATAAAGATTGGTTCACACTAGCACAACCATTGACGAAAAAGAAAGATACTGACGCATGGCTACATCGACCGGGAACAAACGAGCCAAGACACCCACGGTCCTCCAGATGGAGGCTGTCGAGTGTGGTGCAGCAGCGCTCGGCTCCATTCTCGGCTATCACGGCCTCCACATTCCCTTAAGCGAACTCCGCGAGGAATGCGGGGTCAACCGAGACGGTTCCCGCGCGGCCAATGTCATAAAAGCGGCCCGGTTGCATGGCTTGGAAGCCAAGGGATACCGACGCGACGCATCCACTCTCTTTGAAAAGGACGTATTCCCGACCATCGTGTTCTGGCGACACTCCCACTTCCTTGTGGTGGAAGGTGCGGATGATAAGCGGGTCTATCTCAATGACCCGGCCAGTGGGCATCGCCGCGTCACCCATGAGGAATTCGAACGCGACTATTCCGAGGTGGTGCTTGAATTTTCGCCCGGCCCGGATTTCAAAAAAGGTGGCCGCCCGTACAAAATATGGGAAGGTCTGAAAGAGCGGCTCACTGGCGAAAAAGATGCCATGTGGCTCATCGTTGGTTTGAGCTTACTGCTGGTACTGCCATCCCTCGCCATCCCGGTTTTCTCCAAAATCTTCGTCGACAAAGTGCTGGTGGCCCGCCACATCAACTGGGCCGTGCCCATGCTCTTCGCCATGTTCCTGACGCTGCTCATTCGTTCGTCGCTCACCTGGATTCAGCAGCATTATATCCTTAAGATGCAAACCAAGCTCACGCTGACATCGTCATCCAGTTTTCTCTGGCATGTACTGAAACTCCCGGCTAAATTTTTCTCTCAGCGTTATGCCCCGGAGATCACCCAGCGTTGCCGCCTTAATGAAATGGTCGCCAACCTGCTCTCCACCCAATTCACCACAGGCGTGCTGAACCTCTTTCTGGCGAGCTTCTACGTCCTTGCCATGTTCTTTTACGACTGGCTGTTAACCCTCTTCGCCTTACTGATCATCGCCATCAACGGCGTGATGCTCAAGATAGCGGCCCCCCTTCGTCATGATGAATTCATGCGCATGGCGCAGGAGCGCGGCAAGGTGGACGCCACCTCCATGGCCGTCCTGCAAACCATGGACACCATCAAGGCGCAGGGCATGGAAGATGACGTCTTCTCTTTCTGGGCAGGCAACCATGCTGCGGCGGTGCAATCCACCCAGAAACTCGGTGCACTCTCCAACATCATGGGGCTGGTGCCAACGGTACTCACTGGCATCACCAGCGTGGTCATTCTCGGCGCAGGCGCTGTGCGTGTCATGAACGGCGTCATGACACTGGGCGAGCTGGTGGCATTTCAGGCGTTCGCCGCCATGCTCTTCGAACCAGTGAACCAGCTCACCATGCTGGCAGGTTCCCTTCAGGATGCGGGCGCGTCCATGCGCAGACTCGACGACGTACTCACGCACCCGGCAGAAACCGATGCCAAGGACCTCATGGCAGACCAGGAAACGGTCATGCTCGGTGCCACCAACATCAACGGGAGTCTGGAACTCAAGGACATCACCTTTGGGTACAGCCCACTCGACAAACCGCTCATTGAAAACTTTTCCCTCAGCCTGGCCCCCGGCGCACGCGTGGCACTCGTTGGCGGCTCCGGTTCCGGCAAATCCACCCTCGCCAAGATCGTGTCCGGTCTCTACAAACCGTGGTCCGGCGAGGTGCTCATCGACGGCGTCCCGCGCAATGACATTCCACAATTTGTCCTGCGCGATGCAGTGCAGATGGTGGATCAACAAATTTTCCTGTTCAGCGGAACAGTGCGCGAGAACCTCACCCTGTGGGACCCCACGGTGAACGATGAAACGCTGGTCAAAGCGTGTCAGGATGCCGTCATCTACGACGTGGTGGCAGGACTTCCCGGCGGTCTGGATGGTATATTGTTGGAGAACGGCTCCAACCTGTCCGGAGGTCAGCGACAATGTCTTGAAATCGCCCGGGCGCTCGTATGCAGCCCGGCCATTCTCATTCTGGATGAGGCCACCAATTCTCTTGATACGGTCAAAGAGCTTCAGGTAGATTTCAACATCCGCCGCCGTGGTTGCACCTGCCTCATCGTGGCCCACCGCCTGTCGACCATTCGTGATGCAGACGAGATCATCGTACTCGACAACGGCACAGTGGTGGAACGCGGCACCCATGAATCGCTCATGGCGCTCAAAGGGGCATACAGCCAACTCGTGACCACGGAGGGGACGTAGATGGCATTCACCGCCCCCAAACGACGCATTGATCTTGATGACACCGGCATGGTCTGGCGGGTGAAAAGCGGCCAGGCATCGATCATGGTCGAGCCTGCCCCGAACAGCGACCTGCCTCGTGCGTCCGAGACATTGGTGCGCGTGCCCAAAGGCGGCTACATTTTCGGCATCTCGTCCTTCGGCATGACGGATAAGGTGCAGGTCTTCCTCGAAACATCGCCCGGCGCCAAGCTTGTTCCCATGATGACCGAAGATTTCATCGAACACTGCGAATCCAAGCCGGAGGAAGCCACCAAGATTATCGCCCAAGCGGTCCACCAGCTTGCCAATCATATCAACCCGGACATTCCACCGTCCGACGCCAAGAAAATGCTCAAGCCGGGAAACAACTTCCGCTTACCCGCAGGCATGAAAGTCTCCGCGTTGAACAGCGTCTGGTTCCGCATGGACAAAGGGCGCTGCCACTATGGCGGCGGCAAGGCGGCGGGCATCCTCGATTGCGACACTTTCCATCCCCTGTCGGGCAACATGTGGGTGGAGCTGGATGAGAGCGGACGACTCATCTGTGTGGACACCCTCGATCTCATTCGTACGGGACAATTTTTTGAGCCATTCACCGCCTTTGCCGCCATGGCCGTGACCATGGTCTATGAAAAGTTCTCCGACATGGCGCTGGGAAAATTCATGCATCTGGTGGAGAGTTCCCGCCATCGTTCCGAAGAGTTTTCCAAGGCACTCAATCTCGCCGCAGCCGTAGTTGATCCTGATACATCGTCGCAAACCGGCCTTCCGGGCGTCACCACGGTAGTCCAGGCGATAGGTAAAGCGCTGGGCTGTGCCGTGAAGGAACCACCACGTCTGAAATCGGACATGGAAGGCCAACTTGAGGACATCCTCAACCACAACGGCTTCTATGCCAGAGAAGTCAGGCTGTCTGGTCGCTGGTTCGAAGACGACTCCGGTCCGCTGCTTGGATTTATCGAACGAAGCGGAAAAGCCAGAGAGCCCGTGGCCCTACTGCCGAGCAAAAAAGGCTACTCCCTGCTCTCGCCGGAAACCGGGCGCAAGGAACCGATAACCGAAGCGATGGCCGCAGATATTTCGGAAAAGGGGATGCAGCTCTATCCGCCATTGCCCCCCGGTGAACTCGGCCCGCTCGCGCTGACCATGCACAGCCTCAAAGGGTGTGGCAAAGAGCTGACCTTGGTGGTCATCATGGGACTGCTCGGTGGGTTGGCCGGATTCGGTATCCCCATGGCCATGTCTGCCACTGTGGACAAGGTTATCTCCAATGGCGAACACGGCCTGCTCTGGCAGATCGTGCTGGGGCTGGTTATGGTCGTGTTCGGCAACGCAACCTTTGAACTGACTAAGAGCGCGGCCCTGCTACGCATCGAAACCCGCGCACAGGTGTCGCTCCAATCATCCATGTTCGGCAAGCTGCTCAAGCTGCCCGTGGACTTCTTCAAGAAATTTCCGGCAGGCGATCTGTCCAACCGCGTCATGGCCGTGGACGGCATCCGCCAGACCCTGTCCGGCTCCATGCTCGTGACGCTGCTCTCCACCACATTCGCCATGACCAACCTGATCCTGCTTGCCTTCTATTCCTGGCAGCTCTCCTTAGCCGTACTGATCATCCTGCTGACAACACTCTTC
>JAFLJT010000342.1 GCA_022712855.1 Pseudodesulfovibrio sp.
GCGCACGCTTCACTGCCGACGTATTGCCCCGAGTTTGTCGTACCCGAGGATGTCATTCCCACGGCGACGAAAAAAGCGGCCATAAAGAAGACGAGGCAGCTTTTTGACCAGACAGAATTGAATAGCATGTACCAACCCCCATAAACGTATCAATTTTCAGAAAGACGAAAAGAATGAAACACTCATCCAGCGACAAAAAACCGCCATTCGTCTAGTGAACCCATAAAAAACTATAGATGGTTTTTGCAATCAGGTAAAGTAGCCCCCGCTAACATTTACACTGACACAAACACCCCCTACCAATCGAGTGTTGCCTTGAAGGCACCCACCAGTTCCTGAACATCAGCATCCAATATAAGTGTATCGTCCAATCGCCCGATAAGTTTAGAGGAATCGGATACTTTACCGATACATTCGCAAACCTGCCCGGCAAAGGCGGCCTCAAAGGCTGCCTGCTTATCCGCCGACACAGTCACCACCAGTCGGCTGGCAGATTCTGCATAGAGCAACCCGGTCACATTCAGCTCGCCATTGGTCGGGATTGCGGACAGGTCCACATCCGCGCCCAGACGGCCACCGATGGCCATTTCGGCCAGGGCCACGCCCAACCCGCCATCAGAACAATCGTGACATGCGTTGACCAATCCGGCCTGTGTGACAGCGAACATGGTCTCATAACGCAGCTTGGCAGACAGAAGGTCAACCTGCGGCACGCTTGAATTGGAGAAATCGAGCTGCTGGGAAACTTCACTGCCGCCGAATTCGGGACGGGTCAGGCCGAGCACGTAAATTCCGTCGCCGGACTTTTTGAAGTCCGAAGTCAGGCATTTGTTCACATCGGGAATGACACCAATGACCGAGAACAGCACGGTGGGCGGAATAGAAATCTTCTGGCCGCCGCCCTTGTAATCGTTCTTCATGGAATCCTTACCGGACACACAAGGAACGCCAAAGCCAAGACAGTAATGGGCCAGCGCCTGATTGGCGCGAACCAACTGGGCCAGCTTATATTCACCGTCGGGTGTGGATTCGGACTGAACCGGATCACACCAGCAGAAGTTATCGCAACCTGCCATGTAGTTGACGTCGCCACCCACAGCCACCGCGTTACGGATAGCTTCGTCAATGGCGTTGGCCATCATCCAGTAAGTGTCGATGTCCGAATACTGCGGGCAGATTCCGTGCGAGACAACAAGTCCCTGCTCGGTTTCCAGCTCGGGCCGGATAACACCTGCATCAGACGGGCCATCCGCCTTAACACCAACCATGGGTTTGATGGCGCTACGGCCCTGAACCTCATGGTCATACTGGCGAACAACGTATTCTTTGGAACAAATATTCAGGCGACCGAGCATTTTCTGGAGCAATGCTTCCTGATCATCAACCACAGGAACAACATCGTCCTTGATCTGCGGTTTTTCCCAGACAGCTTTGAGTTCCATCTGCGGCACACCGTTGTGCAGGAACTCCATATCCAGGCAGGTGACGATCTTGTCGTTGTAACGCACCAGATACTTGCCGGAGTCGGTGTAGTTTCCAAGCACGGTGGACTCAACGTCCATCTCGGCAGACAGGGCCAGAAACTCGTCCAGATTCTCAGACGGCACGGCCATAGTCATACGCTCCTGAGCCTCGGAAATGAGAATCTCCCACGGCTTCAACCCATCATATTTGAGGGGAGCCTTGGCAAGGTCCATTTCGAATCCGCCGGAGTCTTCGGCCATTTCACCCACCGACGAGGACAAGCCGCCCGCGCCGTTATCAGTGATGGCATTGTACAGGCCGCGATCACGCGCCCGCATAAGAAAATCGTACATTTTACGCTGGGTAATCGGGTCACCGATCTGCACGGCTGTTGCCGGACTGCCCTCGTGCAATTCCTCGGATGAGAACGTCGCACCATGGATGCCGTCAGCGCCGATACGGCCACCGGACATGACGATGAAGTCACCAACCAGCGCCTCTTTCTCTTCAGACGGTTTACCCGCAACCAACACCGGCATGGTGCCGATGGTACCGCAGTAAACTAACGGTTTGCCAAGGTAACGTTCGTCGAAAACGATGGAGCCGTTAATCGTCGGGATACCGGACTTGTTACCACCATGCTCAACACCTTCACGCACGCCTTCGAACACACGGCGGGGATGGAGCAATCTCGGCGGCAGTTCGCCTTCGTGGAACGGAGAGGCGAAGCAAAATACATCGCTATTGCAGAGCAGGTTCGCGCCGATACCAGTGCCCATGGGGTCACGGTTAACGCCGACGATACCAGTGAGCGCTCCGCCGTATGGGTCCAGTGCGGAGGGAGAATTATGTGTCTCCATCTTTACGCAGATATTGATGGTGTCGGAAAAACTGATGACACCCGCATTATCCTTGAACACGGACAGACAGTAATCGCCGCCCTCACGGGTGGCTGCGTTGCGTTCGCGAATCTGCTTGGTGGAACCCTGAATGAAGGTCTTGTACAGGCTCGACACTTCGAGGGACTTGCCTGTTTCCTTGTTCTCGTAAGCAATCTTGGAACTGAAAATCTTATGTTTGCAGTGCTCGGACCATGTCTGGGCCAACACTTCGATCTCTGCATCGGTGGGGTCGGAACTCACACCCATGGATTTGCGCTCGGCAGCGACAGCCGGGTCAGCGTAATAGGCACGAATTTTATGCAACTCAATGAGAGACAGAGCCAGCGTATTCGCGCGAGAGAAGGCCATCATCTCGTCATCGGTCATGGTGGAAATCGGAATGATCGCCACTTCGTCAGATGCCTCGCCTGTGACCTGCGCGGCCTTGGCTTCGAAACCGGGGTCAGTGCCCCAGACGGTGGCAGACTTGTATTCGTAGCGCTGGATCAACTCATTGGCGAGCAGGTCCTTGGCAACATGCTGGATACCAGCTTCGTCCATATCGGCGGTGATGAGATACTGCTTGGAGGTGTAAACCTTGATCCCTTCGAGTTCGTCCTTGGACAAACACAGCGCCACGCCGAGAGTTTCCCGGGCGGTACGGCCTTCGTTATCCGTGACACCGGGCCGGAACCCAACTTCGAGAATCCAGTCAAAGTCACGGGCCAGCGGCTTGAGTGCAACCTCATGCAGTACCGGATCGTGCAAAGCCGCACGTTCCAGAGTAAGGTCCACCTGTTCCTGGCTCACCCCTTCCAGGGTAAAGACGTTGACGATACGGACATCCTTGACGTCCATACCCAGTTCACTCTTTATCTTGCGGGCGAATTTCTCACCCACAACGTCACGAACACCTTCTTTAAGTCCTACGACAACACGACAAAGCATGTTTCCACTCCTCTCTATAAAAAAGCAAAAGGCCGGCTTCCTCTCGCAAGGAACCGGCCTGAAATTATTTAGTTCTGGTCAGCACAAAGTCCGCAGCTTGCTTAAGCACCGTGACTTCTTCGCCCGGAGGGAATCCGTCAAGGCATGCCTTGGCTTTTTCCACATAGGCCGCAGCCTCGTCCCGAGTCTTCTCCGAATATCGTCCTTCCTTGATCTGGCTGAGTATAGACTCACACTGGTCACCAGTCAGGGAGCATTCACCCAGCGCCTCCATCAATGCTTCGGTGCCAGCGCCGTCGCTGTCTTCCATGAGCAGGATCAGCGGCAGAGTGACCTTGCCTTCCTTGAGATCGCCGCCCTCAGGCTTACCTGTCTCGGAGGTGGGAGAGGCGTAATCCAGAGCATCGTCCACCAACTGGAAGGCGATACCGAGGTTCAGGCCATATTCACCAGCAGCATCTTCCTGCTCGGGAGTTCCCCCGGCCAGTGCGACACCACAACGACAAGCGCATTCGATAAGACGCGCGGTCTTGCCGATGATTATCTCCATGTACCGTTCACGGTCCAGAGACGGGTTCTTAGAAAATTGAATTTCTTCGATCTCACCGATTGCCGTTTCCATGATGCCCTTGGCGAGCAACCAGGAAAGATGTGCCTTGCCGTAGCGAGCGCCCATCTGGTTGGCGAGAGCCAACAAGGCGTCACCTGCAAGAATGGTTTCCGTCCGCCCGAACACGATGTGCGCCGCTTCTTTTCCGCGCCGCATATCAGCGTTGTCAAGGTAGTCGTCGTGCAGCAACGTGGCCGAGTGCAGCAGCTCCAGCGAGCAGGCAATGGCGTGGAAGTCATCCTTGGTGTAGCCCATGGTGCGGGCAAACAGCAGGGTCAGCAAGGGCCGAATGCGTTTACCGCCCGAGCCGAGGATGTGCTTGGCAACGTCCTTGACCAACCCGTTCAACTGGTCGGCTTCGGCGTCGAGAAAATCATTGATCCCGGGAAGTTCCCGTTGGAAATAGCGTAATAAATCGTTCATATCTTATTAGTATGTCAGT
>JAFLJT010000209.1 GCA_022712855.1 Pseudodesulfovibrio sp.
CCCGTGTCCTCCACTCGGAGTTCTATGAGATTGCGATCCGCATCCAGCGCTGCCCGCAGGGTTACACTCCCGGCCTTGGTGAATTTGGCGGCATTATTGAGCAGGTTGATGATCACCTGGGTCATGCGGTCCGGGTCGACGGTCAATTCCGGCAGGTCGTTATCCACTTCGATCAGCAGATCGAGGTCGGCGTTTTCGGTGTACATGCCAGTAACGGCTTTAGCGGCACGGCGCAGTACTTCGGATGGCTGGATCGGTTGGTCGTCCCAATTCATGCGTCCGGCTTCGATGCGGGTCAGGTCCAGGAAATCGTTGACCAGTCGGGTCAGCCGTTCTCCCTCGTGGACAATGATGTCGAGGTTGGCGCAGATGCGATCGCCCATTTTTCCTGCGTTCACCTCGCATTGTGCTGTAGGCATAAATGTCTTGCAGAAATCTTTCTGAATGAGTTTGGCAAAGCCGAGCACGCTCGTCAGGGGAGTACGCAACTCATGGGATACCGAGGAAAGAAATGCGGTCTTGAGCTGATCGAGTTCCTTGAGGCGCAGGTTGGCTTTCTCCAGTTCCAATGCCTTACGTTCAAGGTCGATGGTCCGTTCAGCAACCAGCCGTTCGAGCTGTCGGTTCATTTCGGCCAGTTCATCCTGGGCGCGTTTGCGTTCGG
Source organism: Pseudodesulfovibrio sp. (assembly GCA_022712855.1). Classification (GTDB taxonomy): domain Bacteria; phylum Desulfobacterota; class Desulfovibrionia; order Desulfovibrionales; family Desulfovibrionaceae; genus Pseudodesulfovibrio. The sequence continues at coordinate 665 of JAFLJT010000209.1, forward strand.
TGATGTCCATGGCAAAGCCTTCAATGAATTCCAGCTCGCCATTGTGGTCGAATACACCTCTGCTGTTGAGGGAGATCCAGGTGCGCGAACCGTCCTTGCGGTACACTTCTGCCTCAAATCCATTCAGGAAACCGGTACTCTTTATTGTTCGGAGCAGCGTCTCGCGTGAGGAGAGTTGAACGTAGAGTTGCGTAGAAAGATCAGTGTACGCCTCTATAAGCTCATTGGGGGTGCTGAACCCCAGGAGTTGTGCCAAGGCGGGATTGGCGGAGACGAACTGTCCGGATACGGATGATCGGAAAATGCCTTCTACTGCACTTTGGAAGAGGATGCGGTAGCGTTCTTGCGCCTTGTTTTGTTCTTCCTGGGCATACTTTCGTTCACGGCGGCTTTGTGCCTCGCGCAGTTCACGCCCCACAGCCGGAATCAGCCGTGCCCAATTGCCTTTCTTGACGTAATCGTTAGCGCCTTCCTTGAGGACTTCAACGGCGTTTTCCTCCACCAATACACCGGAGATGATGATGAATGGAACATCGATATTCTTTTCATTAACCATGCGTAGTGCTTCGCGTCCGTCAAAGGCTGGCATCTGAAAATCGGACAGGATGATGTCCCATTGTTCTTCGTCGAGGGCCTTGGTCAGATCCTGCGGTGTTTCCACCACGCGCCATTCAGGCTCGTAGCCACCCTTCTTCAATTCCCGCAGGGTGAGCAGGGCATCGTCTTCGGAGTCTTCGATGATAAGTACGCGTATAGGTATGCCCATGACCGTCTCCGTTACCCTTCCGTCGTGCGGAAGAAGAGTGTTGTACCCACGCCCTGTTCGGACTCGGCCCAGATTTCGCCACCGTGTCGGCTGATGATTCGCCGCGCCGTGGCTAGCCCTGTGCCCAACCCTCCGTATTCATCGTCGCCATGCATGCGCTGGAATGCGCCGAACAAGTGCCCCTCGGCATAGTGCATGTCGAATCCTGTTCCGTTGTCGCGCACGAAACAGGCCACTTTACCATTTATTATCACAGTTCCGAATTCAATGCTCGGATTGTCCGATTTGGCGGTGAATTTCCAAGCGTTATCCAGCAGCTTGGTCAGCAATGTGCGCGTCAATATCCGGTCCATGGTCATTGAAACACCATCGGCCACGGTGAGCTGTGGGGAATGGCCTGCATATTCATTCGTGAGAATGGCGTTGATTTCCGTTACCATTGCGGACAGATCCAGCGGTTCCGGGTTCAGATCGCCTCGCGTTTCGCGGGACATGTAGAGCAGTCCGTCTATGTATGCGTTGACCTTTTTGCCGCCATTGCGGACGCGTTTCAGATAGTCTTTACCCTCGTCGTCAATGGCGTCGCCATAGTCTTCGAGAACGGCCTGACTGAAGCCATCGATGGCTCTGAGCGGAGCGCGCAGATCATGGGTGATGGCATAGAGCAACTGGTCCATCTCCTTGTTTAGCTCGTCGAGCCTGCGTTGGCACTCTTCAGGTCGCATGATTTTCTATCCTTCTTTGGGGCCGATGTTGAGTACCAGCCAGTACAACCCTAATTGGCGCACAGCATCGGTGAACTGGTCGAAATCCACGGGCTTGCGGATGTAACTGTTGGCACCCAGACTGTAACCATCGAGCAAGTCCTGCTGCTCTTTGGAAGAGGTCAGGATGATGACTGGCAGGATTTTGGTGCGATCGTCTTCACGGATCTTCTTGAGCACTTCCAGTCCGGTGACCTTGGGGAGTTTGAGGTCGAGCAGGATCATCTGCGGGGTGTCCTCGATATCCCGGTCAGCGTATTCGCCCGTGCAGAACAGGTAGTCCAGGGCTTCTGTTCCATCTTTGGCGATGACGACTGTGTTCATGATGTTGTTCTTCTTGAAGGCCCGAAGCGTCAGGGCGACATCGTCGGGGTTGTCTTCCACCAGCAGGATCACTTTTGAATTGTCATCGAACATGGGTCTCTCTCCTTACAATCTAGAGTTTGAAAAAGAATGCAGCGCCTTCGCCGACTTGGCTTTCGGCCCGTATCTGTCCACCATGTTTTCGGATGACCCGATCGACGATGGCAAGGCCGATGCCGGTGCCTTCGAATTCATCCTGAGTATGCAGGCGGGCAAAAGCCTGAAATAATTTATCGGCGTATTGCATATCGAAACCCGCGCCGTTGTCACGGACTACAAACCATGTTTCACCCAGTGCTTCTTCTGTCTGGAAGGTGACCTTGGGTGCGGCACCACTGGCGCTGAATTTCCATGCATTGCCCACGATGTTTTCCAACATAAGTTTAACCAGACGAGGATCGGCCTCGGCTTTGATGTCGGGTTGTATTGTGACATCCACGATCGTATCGGGGTCACGTTCCCGGATGGCTATGATGATTTCGAGGACGATCTCGCTCAAGTCGATGGTTTCGCGTTCCACTTCCAGACGCGTCATGTGCGACAGGGTGAGGATGTCGTCGATGAGTTCGCCCATACGCTGGCTTGCCCCGCGTACCCGGTCCAGAAAATTGAGACCTTCTTTGTCGAGTTTATCCGCATAGTCTTCGATGAGCGCCATGCTGAAGCCGTCGATGGCCCGAAGCGGTGCGCGCAAATCATGAGAGACGGAATAGGAGAACGCTTCCAGTTCGGTGTTGGCAGCCTCAAGCTCCACGGTGCGCACTTTGACGCGCTCCTCAAGCTCGGTCGCCTGATGGGACAGGAGCGACTCGCGCTCCTTGTAGTAATCCACCCGTCGTTTCAATTCGCCGGGGGTCAGCTTCAGGTCGGCCAGTATTTCGGCGTACATGTTGGAGAGCTTGGCCCGTTCTTCTTCGGTATAAATATCGGCCGCCATGATGGCGGTGTGCGCTTCGGCAGCACCGACGGCTCCGGCCAGAGTTTTTTCCACTTCACCCAGCAATTCGGCCAGTTCGTTGAGAGATACCTTGCGCCGACCGGACAGTCCGACCCTGCGGAGACTGCTCACGAACATGGTGCCTGCGTCGCCGCTGTCCACATACCGGGTGAGGGCGGTGACGATGCTTTTGGTCTTGGTCGTGAGGTCGATAGTCGCTTTGCCGGACATGTAAATGGGCTTGCTCGAGCGCTCCATGATGTTCACGAAATCGCGGGCTAGCGTTAACCCTGTCGCCTTGGTTTCGGAGAGCATGGAGCCAGTTACGTAGAGGCCGATGTTGAAGAACATGGACCAGAAGACGCTCTGGCTGAGTGGGTCCATGGTCGCCATGCCGAACAACGCTTCCGGTTTCAGAAGTTCGATGCCGAACAGGCCGTGTTGCCAGATGGATTCAAAGGCCCAGCCGCTTTGGGCGAATGCCGGGACCACCAGCGTGTAGAACCAGATGGCGAATCCACTGCCGAGGGCCAGCTTTGCGCCTTTTTTGTTGCCGCCTTCCCAGAAGATACCGCCCAGAATGACCGGGGCGAATTGCAGGGCTGCGGCAAAGGAGATCATGCCCATATTGACCAGCATGAACGAGTCGCCAACGGCCACATTGAATGCATAGCCAGTGAGAATGACGAAGGTGACGCCGAACCACTTGAGCCGTATCAGATGGCGGCGCAGGAACCCCAGCGGTTTCACCGCGCCGATGATGGGGAGCAGGATATGATTACTGAGCATGGTAGCCAGGGTCATGGACGAGATCATGACCATGGACACGGCTGCGGAGACACCGCCGATATACACAAACATGGTGAGCCACGGGCGGTTGTACCACATGGGCAGCCGGAGCACGTAGGTGTCGGCCATGGATTTGGCAAAGCCGATGCGTAAGCCGTCCAGAGCGATGGGGACCACAAAAATGGAGATCAGTAGCACGTACAGCGGGAAGAGCCACATGGCGGTGGCGATATGTTTTTCATCAGAGTTTTCGACCACGGCCACATGGAACTGGCGCGGCAGGAACATGATGGCGGACATGGACAGGAGCAGATAGGTGGCCCATGTCGCGTAGGGCGTTTCGCCAGAACCGGACAGGGTGATAATCTCTTCGAGGTTATGGCCCATGGCTTTGGTGTTGTAAAAGAGGTCCGCAAGACCGTTGTGGGCGATGAAGGTGATGAAAATACCGCAGGCCAGGAAGGCGGCCAGCTTGACGATGGATTCCACGGCAACGGCGGTGATCATGCCTTGGTGACGTTCCGTTGGATCGAGCTTGCGTACGCCGAACATGATGGTGAAGGCGATCATCAGGATCACGGCTATGGGGCCGATTTGGTCCTGCACCCAGGATGCGGACGTGCCAGTCGTATTGGTGATAATGTTGAAGGTTGCGACCACGGACTTGATTTGCAGGGCGATGTACGGTGTTGACCCCACCAGTGCCGCACAGGCGGCCAGCGCAGCCAGAGAGGCGGAGTGGTCATAGCGGGCCGAAATGAAATCAGCGATGGAGGTGATGCGGTAGCGGTTCTTGATACGCACCATGCGGCGCATGATCTGCCACCACAGGATCATGGTCAGGGTCGGGCCGATGTAGACGGTGGCGAAAAGCATGCCCGATGAAGCGGCCTTGCCCACGCTGCCGTAGTAAGTCCATGAGGTGGCGTAGACGGCCAGTGAAAGTCCGTAGACCAGCGGGCTGCCGGAGATTTTTTGACTGAGTTTGGATTTGCCTTCCACCCACTGGGCCAGGAGGAAGAGCAGGCCGAAGTAGACCAGAAGAACGATGAGTACGGTCAACGGGCTAAACACGGCTTAGTCCCCTTCGCCGCTTCGCTCGCCGTGACGGATGGATTGTCCCACGAGGATGAGCAGGACCACAAGGACGGTCCAGGTGACGATCAGATAGGTGAAGATGCTTGTCCCGCCACCTTTGGAAGGCAGGGACAGCAGCGGCCAGTTGAACAACAGCACACCAAAATGAAAAAGCAGGACGGCAAAGCTCCTGGTCTTCAAAAAGCGAACTATTTGGTACAAAATGGTCTCCCCTCAGACCCGTCGCACGTATAATATATCCCCACCGCGCAACTGGAATTAGTGTGTCTTTGGGAGAGTATAGCAGAGTATTCCCGTTTGTGCGAACCGAGGCCTGATTGCCCAGTCAATCTATTGCGGGATATTGTGTTGCCCACGAAAAAGCGCCCGACCTGTAAAAGGCCGGGCGCTTGCTTTATCAGTTTGCCAGTTTGGCTAGTAGTGCATGTCTTCTTCGGTGATCGTGGTAGCGAGGAGCTTGTAGGCCCAGCACTGGTAGAAGATGATCAGGGGGATGAATATAAGCGCTACACCGAGCATGATCGAAAGGGTCATCTCGCTGGAGGCGGAGTTCATGATGGTCAGGCTGTTCTGCGGATTGGGGTTGGACGGGATGATGGCCGGGAAGATGCCAGCTATGCCGAACAATGCGGTTCCGCCAATGTACAGGCAGGACGCGCCCCATGCCATCCAGTACTTCTTGGCACCAAGGTAGGTGCGCATGAGGATCAGGCCTGCCACGGGCAGGAGCAGGATCACGAAGAGTACCGGGTAGAGCAGATAGTTGCTGAACAACTTGGTCATCAATGCGGTCAGCACCAGGAAGGCTACGGTCAGCACAACCTGTACAGGCCAGACTTTGATGGCCAGTCCTTCGGCGCGGTCCTTGAGATCGCCACTGGCGCGGATGCAGAGCCAGAGCGCGCCGTGCATGACGAAGATGACCACGAAGAGGACGCCGCCAGCCAGGCCGTATGGGTTCAGCAGACCGAGCAGTCCAGCCTGGCTGAATCCTGTCGAGTCCAGAGGCAAGCCCTGGAAGATGTTGCCGAACGTCACCCCGAGTAAAAGGGCGGGCAGGAAGCTACCGACCACATGGCAGGTGTCCCAGAGTCTTTTCCAGTTTTCGTTTTCCACTTTGGAGCGGAATTCGAAGGACACGCCGCGCAGGATCAGTGCGAACAGCAGCAGCATGAGTGCAGTGTACAGGCCACTGAACATCTGAGCATATGCATACGGGAATGCAGCAAAAGTAACGCCGCCCGCAGCAATCAGCCAGACTTCGTTACCGTCCCAAAAAGGACCAGTCGCATTGTACATGACACGTTTTTCAGTTTCGTTTTTGGCAAGGAAGGGAAGCAGGGTTCCCACGCCGAGATCGAAGCCGTCCAGAATAAAGTAGACGGACCAGAGGACCCCCCACAGGACGAACCAGATTATCGCTAGATAGTAATGCAGCGTTCCCATTTCAACATATATTTGCATTGCAGAATCTCCTATACACTCAGGCTAGAGCTGGATTGGGCTGTTGTCTTCAGGACCCTGCTTGGCAAGGCGAATCATCAGCCAGATACCGGCTGCACCGAGCAGCGAGTAGATGGCACACATCATGATGAACGAGAAGCTGACCTGCCCGGTGGTGACCGGAGAGACCGCATCGGATGTCCGCATGATGCCGTAGACGATCCATGGCTGTCGTCCGACTTCAGTCACAGTCCAACCTGCCCAGATTGCGATATAGGGCGCGGGGATGAAGTAGGGCAGTGCCTTCAGG
>JAFLJT010000147.1 GCA_022712855.1 Pseudodesulfovibrio sp.
ACCCGTTCATCCTCGAATGCAAGGCTCCCGATGGAACGCTGCAGGAATTCCTGTCCGGCGAAAACCGTTACGCCATGCTCGAACGTTTCTACCCGGAACTCTCCAAAGACTTCCGCTCTGAAATCGAAAAGGATTACAACAAGCGTTACGAAACCCTAAAGCACATGGCTGGCGACGGCTGCGACGATAAGTAGTCAGTAGTTAGTTAACAGTAAAAATAAAGGCGCCCGCAGGTAACTGCGGGCGCCTTTTCTTGTTGGCAATGGGAATTAGGTAGGTGTCCCTCTAATTCCTATTTGATGACTCGCTCAGAAAGGCTTTTAATGTTGCGATGAAGTTTTTTTAACGTGAGCGATACGTATTGACACACTCACTCTAGCGAAAAACCATCTTGTCATTGTTTGAAAAGTTATGATAATGTTATTGATGTTTAAATTACGACTATCTATCCTATTTATATCTTTTTCGTTCTTCATGACCCTTTCACTTGCTGAGTCAGGAGAGAAGGTTCTCATCTTTTCTACGCATGTTGAAGAAGGAAGTATTACGTTCAATCGTACGAACGCGATTATGCGTGAGGCTTTCAGAAGAATTGGGGTTCAGTTTGAGCTGGAATCGTTCCCAGGCAAGAGAGCATTGGAAATGTCTAATTCAGGCGAAACTGACGGAGAAGCCCACAGGATAGCGGGATTAGACAAGAACTATCCGAATCTCATCATGATCCCTGAAGTCCAGCAAACGATCCGCAATTACGCGTATTCTAAAAAATATTTCGAGGTTCCAAATGGTTGGAATGATCTGAAAGAATTACGAGTGGCGGTACGTAGAGGGTCAATTTCCATTACAAACATTGCTAAAAAGCATGCAAAGAATATCTATGAGTTAGATACAATTCCTCTACAACTTCGCTTTCTTTGTTCAAGTAGAGCCGACATCGCGATTGGTAATCCGGATGAACTTGACCTAGTGTTGGATTCAGAAGAATTTAGAACAAAAGGTATTCGTAGACTCTCTCCTCCGTTATCAGAACTACCCATATTCGGATACTTACACCGCAAGCATGCTGGTCTGGTCCAGCCGGTTACTGAAGCCCTTCAGGAAATGAAAAAAGATGGAACGTATGACCTTATTGTGAAAGACATAAAGAAAAGTACACAGTAAGCTAGATATGAGCAGAGACAAGCCTTTAACCTACACAGTCATAGAACAAAATTAGGGAGACACCATACTTAATTCATACACAAACAACTTAACCACATAGACATCTCTCTCAATCCAAACTAAATTCGCCATACCCGCAACAAGGCGCCCACAGAAAACTGTGAGCGCCTTGTCTATTCAAAACATCGTGAATTATGGGGACAGCATCCCTATTTCCAAATGTATTCACATTTATAAATGCATAACACCAAAATGATGCACTTACTTGCCACGAATGATTACTAAAGGTACAAATGATTTGAAACGAGTGTTTCGACGCAGGTTTGCGTCTTGATCGAGGGCAGAGGGCACAAAAAAACCCCGCCATTTCTGACGGGGATATGTATTCTGAGTGGTGGGGCACCAAGGAATCGAACCTTGAACCTCCGGATTAAGAGTCCGCTGCTCTGCCAATTGAGCTAGTGCCCCACTCGTGTTGTGCGTTGTCGCTCAACGGAGTGAATAACTATTAGTCAGGCCCGAAAATGTCAACCACAAAATCCCACTTTTTTAAAACAGGCTCCATATGCGCATAACCAAGCCAATTAGCACGCTGTTTACCCTACTTTTCCTCCTGGTAGTTTGCAGCACTTCATACGCCCAGATTACGCCGAAAAACGTGCCCATGAGCACGCCGATCAGTGCGTATAAATTGAATAACGACGTGGCCGTTATTACCCTCTCCATCGACATGGAGCCGGAGTGGTATACCTATGCCAACGATCCGGGCGGCATGGGCAAGCCGACCAAGTTTTCGGGAACACTGGCAGACGGTACGCAGCTCACCCCCATATATCCAAAGGGCATCGAAAAGCCCGACGCCTTCGACCCATCGATCATGATCAACGCATACATGAGCGGCACCCTGCTCTATATGCTCGTCCCCACCGGAGAAGCCGTCTTCCCCGTAGCTCTTCGGCTGGACCTGCTCCTATGCCACCCCACCAAGTGTATTCCTGTCCGTCGCGATTTCTCGTTTGGCGAGGTCGGGCTTGATATAAACACCCTGCCACTGGCAAAGGACCAAGCGTGGTGGCCTGAGTTCATCAAACTGTCGCACACTGGCAGCGAATATGCCGAATCATCAAAACCTGCCGCCGAAACAACGAAAAGCGGCGATGTCCGTTGGAACTTCACCCCGAAGTATCTGCAGCCCGGCCTAGAAGTGGCTGGTTTGCTCTCTGCCATCCTCATGGGACTGTTAGCTGGCCTGATCCTCAACATCATGCCGTGTGTCCTTCCCGTGGTCAGTCTGAAGCTCTCAGCGTTGCTCAATTCCAGTGCTACGAACAACGAAGCTGATCGAATCGGCTCGTTCCGTGAACACAATATATTCTTTGCACTCGGTATCATCGCCTTTTTTATGGTCCTCGCCATCGTCCTTGGAGCAACGGGCGAAGCATGGGGCGCACTCTTCCAAAAACAATGGCTGGTTCTCATAATAGCAGCCATCGTTTTCACCCTCTCGCTCAGCCTGTTCGGGCTATTCCATCTGCCTGTCATTGATCTCAAATTCGGTGTGGAAAGCAAAAGTCCGCGTATTCAGGCATTTTTCACAGGTAACCTGACCACCCTGCTCGCCACGCCGTGTAGCGGCCCATTCCTCGGCGGCGTCCTCAGTTGGGCGCTTGTCCAAGGCCCGCTCGTCATCGTCGCAGTGTTCATATCTATAGGTATAGGTATGGCAAGCCCGTATCTGCTCATGGTCATATGGCCCGGCCTGTCGCGCTTCCTGCCCAAGTCCGGCCCGTGGATCGAATACGTTGAAAAGGCCGTCGCCTTCTTCCTCGTCGGTACGGCGTTCTATCTCGTCTCCCTTGCACTGGGAGGAGAATCTTCACGCATTCTCGCCCCGCTATGGGCCATACTCATCGCAGGCTGGCTCTGGGGTCGCACACGCAGTGCCAAACCAACCACAAAGTGGTTTGTGCGCATGTGGGCCATCGCCCTCGTTTTCATTTTGATGGCATGGACGACCCCCTCTACGGTTGACGAAACCCTTTGGGAAGAATTCAACCCCGCAGAACTGAGCCAACGTATTGGCAAGGAAAAGCTGTTTGTCGATTTCACCGCAGACTGGTGTCCGACATGTAAGGTGCTTGAAGCAACTGTCCTCACGGATGAAAATATAGCTCGTTGGAAAAAGGAATATGGTCTTGCCTTCATCAAGGTAGACATGACAGAGCGTGATCTGGAAGCCGAAGCCCTGCTCCGCGCCCTTGGGTCAATGTCCATACCAACAGCCGCCCTCTTCGCCCCCGGAGAGGACAGCAGGTCACCCCTTGTGCTTCGCGATCTATTTACTGAATCTCAGCTTGAAAACATATTGAAATCGTGGGAGAAATAGCCCACTAAAAAATTAGGAGACGTATATGCTCAATTTTCAATACTACATGCCAACACGCCTGATCTTCGGGCCAGACACTCTGGATCAGCTTGGCGACACCCCGCACCTGCCCAGAGGCAAAAAAGCGATGGTCATCATCGGCGAATCCGGCGTCATGGTATCGCTCGGCTATCTGGCCCGCGTCCAATCCCTGTTGTCCAAACAGGACGTGCAGACCATCGTTTATGACAAGGTCATGCCGAACCCGGAATCCCATATCGTGGACGAGGCTGCTGCCATCTGTCGCGAGAATGACGTAGATTTTGTTGTTGGTCTTGGCGGCGGTTCCACCATCGACGCAGCCAAATCAATCGCCACCATGGCAACCAATCCCGGCGAATACTGGGATTACATGCAGTCCGGCAGCGGCGGCGGCAAGACGCCTGAGAAAGACGCCCTGCCCATCGTCGCCATCCCGACCACAGCCGGAACTGGCACAGAGGCTGACCCATGGACCGTCATCTCCAAAACAGACTCCACAGAAAAGATCGGCTGGGGCAATGATTCGACTTTCCCGAAACTTTCCATCGTAGACCCGAAGCTCATGCTCTCCGTGCCGCCCAAGCAGACAGCATACACAGGAATGGACGCCTTTTTCCATGCAGCCGAGGCGTATCTCGCCACCTGCCGCCAGCCAGCCAGCGACATGCTCGCGCTGGAAGCCGTACACCTCATCGCGCACACCCTGCCCCAGGCAGTAGCCGACGGTGACAATCTCGAAGCACGCACCATCATGGCATGGGCCTGTTCCGCAGCCGGGTTGTGCGAAACATACTCTTCCTGCATCTCTCAGCACTCATTGGAACATGCACTGTCCGCCTTCCACCCAGACCTGCCGCACGGCGCTGGTTTGGTGCTCATTTCCAAAGCATACTTCGGCTTCCTCGCCGCTCGCGGTGAAGTACGCCTCGCCGACCTCGCCCTCGCCATGGGCGACACGCTGGAAGAAAATCTTGATGAAGAAGTGGGCGGCGTGGCATTCCTCGACGCACTGGATAAGCTCATCACAGACATCGGCCTGGCCGACGAAAAGCTCTCCGA
>JAFLJT010000109.1 GCA_022712855.1 Pseudodesulfovibrio sp.
CGTAACCTGGGCAGCCACTTTGGCGCTCTGGAAACGTCCACGCGTCGATTGTCATCGGGATTGAGAATCACCCAGTCGTCAGACGACGCCGCCGGGCTGGCCGTACGCGAATTGATGCGCGCCGATGTCGCCTCCCTGCAACAGGGAATTCGCAATGCCAACGACGCCATATCCCTTATCCAGACCGCAGACGGCGCACTGAGCGTCATCGATGAAAAGCTCATCCGCATGAAAGAGCTGGCCATGCAGGCAGCCACCGGAACCTACAGCTCGGTCCAGCGCCTTATCATCGACTCGGAATATCAGGCCATGGCTTCCGAGATCACCCGTATTTCCAATTCCACTGATTTTAACGGTATTCATCTGCTCAATGGTAACCTTTCTGGAGCCCATGACGGTTCCGGGCTGAATGTCTCCGGCCAATTGAAAGTTCATTTCGGCACGGGAAACGACAGTGCTGAGGATTACTACTACATTAAGATAGGCAGCGCTTCGGCTACGTCTCTGGGCCTTGGAGGCATGTCCAAAACCGAGTATGTAGCGGCCAACTATTCCAACTACAACTTTGGTGGCACCCAAGATCTGGCGACATGGTTCAACAACTATACGCCCCCAAACGGCGTGCAGGCGCAGTTCGACCTCACCTCCGACGGCGATTTCTATTCTCAGGGTAATGAGGAACACATACTCGCCACGGATACGAGCGGGCGATTGCACGACCTGACGTTCGACAACATGACATACGTCAGTGACGAGATCGTTGGCGGCGCAGGGGCAACCATATCCACGCAGGAACTGGCCCAGCAATCGCTCAACATCCTCCAGAACGCCATCGTCTCCAAGGACAAGATCAGGGCAAGCCTTGGTTCGTTGCAAAACAGGCTGGAGAACACCATCACAACGCTGGAAATCCAGGCCGAGAATATGCAAGCGGCAGAGTCGCGAATCTCCGACGTTGATGTCGCCACCGAGATGACGGAGTTCGTCAGGAATCAGATCCTCACGCAGGCTGCGGTTTCTATGCTTTCCCAAGCTAACAGCCTGCCAAGAATGGCACTGTCCTTGATTGGATAAGAGTTTCTCCGAAGTTATCAGATCGTCCCCATTTCCCTCTCCCTCTGACAATTCCTTTCGCTTCAAACTGGTACTATTTGCCCGTTTTTGCTGTGGCATACCTTTTGCTTCTAATTGTCCAGTATCTCTATCACCTTTGAACACAGGACTTCGTTATGTCACTTGTCATTAATAACAATCTCATGGCGCAGAATGCTGCGCGCAGTTTGGGCGAACATTTCGGGGCGCTTCAAACGTCCACCCGGCGTTTGTCTTCCGGGCTGCGGATCACTCAGGCCTCGGACGATGCTGCCGGCCTTGCCATTCGCGAATTGATGCGGGCTGAAATTTCTTCCTTGCAGCAGGGTATTCGTAATGCCAGCGACGCCATTTCTCTTATTCAGACAGCCGACGGCGCCTTGAGCGTCATTGATGAAAAGCTCATTCGCATGAAGGAGCTTGCCATGCAGGCGTCCACTGGTACCTACAACTCGGTCCAGCGCCTCATCATCGATTCAGAATTTCAGGCCATGTCATCGGAAATCACCCGTATTGCCAATTCCACGGACTTCAACGGTATTCATCTGCTCAACGGCAACCTGTCAGGCTCCGTCCACGATGGTACAGGCCTTGTCGTAGAGGGCAAGATGAAGATCCATTTCGGTACGAGTAACGACTCTTCCGAGGATTACTACTATATCCAAATCGGCAGTGCCACGGCATCGGCTCTGGGTGTTGGCACACAAGCCAACGTCAGTATATCCACCCAGGCACTGGCGCAGGCCACCCTCGACAAGGTCAACAACGCCATCATTTCCAAGGATAAGATTCGTGCACACCTCGGTGCCTTGCAGAATCGCCTTGAAAACACCATCACCACTCTGGAGATCCAGGCTGAGAATACACAGGCTGCTGAATCACGCATTTCTGATGTGGACGTGGCTAAGGAAATGACCGAATTCGTCAAGAATCAGATTCTGACCCAAGCGGCAGTCTCCATGCTTGCTCAGGCCAATAGCCTGCCGAAGATGGCGCTGTCCCTCATCGGATAGGTAATGAAGTAAAGGCGCGGGGACACCTTCCCCTTGCAGATTGAGATACTAAAAAAGGCCGTCCATATGGACGGCCTTTTTATTGTGGCTAAGAACGTGTTTCTCTATTGTTTTTCGATGATTTCCTGCAACAAAATCTCCAACAATCCTACGCGCTGATAGACATGCGAAGGAAACTTGTCCCTGAATGTCTGCACTTCGTGCGGAGGTTGGGCATCTGGAAATTGCGCATGAATAGTGGTTAATTCCGCCACCAATAATGAAGCGATATCAAAGACATCACTGGGCTGAACATCCTCATCTGCAGACCATTCAATGACTTCCACAGTTTGAAGATTCATTTTCTCGCCGACCTGACGAGTCAGGGCGTATGCCTGCAGGAGCTTCTTAAAAACATCCAGCGCCTGTTTGCCCGGAACCAGAACTGGAGACTTCTGCGGCGGCTCCACGGTGGGAAATGATGTATCGATTTGATGCGCATACCCAGCTGCAACCGTTACCTGCCGGAAAACGTCCGATGGAGAGTACTGCTTGCTGAGCATAAGATTCAGTTGGCGGTTGGCCTGAACAATAGCCTGAAAAACATCGGCAGGGGTCCGCGACATCTCCAGTGGAGACGGCTGAGCATTGAACGTGATCTGGAGCTTGCGACTTATGGAACGCACATGATTTTGCGTCGCCTTGACCACTACAAGAACATCCTTGGGCGTGATGGCATTAAGGGAGCGCATCGGGATTCCTAAACTCTTATCATGGACCAGTTCAGACGAAAGTCGATTGATCTTCTCAAAGAGGGTCAGGGCCTGAAAATAGACTTCGTGGGGAGACACATTCCGAACAACGGGCTTTGCCTGTCGATTCACAGGCCGCCCCATGACCCAGCGCAGGTGCTCTATATCTTCACTCAGAACGGAGACAAGCTGATACACCTCTGCAGGCTGTACTTCCCTGGCAACAGCCTGAGAACTGGGCAGCAAAAAACACGCGACTATAAAAGCATATAAAAAGAGATGAGATATCTGTCCCATAACCGCCAACCCTTCTCTGTATAATCAGCATGGAAGTCCATGCATACGGGACTCTACAGCGAATAGTCGACCCGAATCAAGGACAATCCATGGGCCGGAGCCGTGGCCGGGGCCTGACTCCGATCTGCTGCGTCAAGGATGGTGGCGACGGCGTCAGGTGTAACTCTGCCGCGCCCGCACTCCACCAGACAGCCCATGAGGTTTCGGACCATCTGCTTGAGAAAACCGTTTGCAGTAAAGCGCCAGACAGATTCGAATTCGGTCCGTCCGGGGTGGCGGGAAATGTCGGTGATGGTGCGCACCGTGGATTTGATCGGGGTGCCCACATTCTGGAAGGACGCAAAATCATGTTCGCCGATGAGCTTCTGCGCGGCCTGTTCCATGAGTGCAAAATCCACCGAACCACAGTCCCAGACGTAACGCCTGTGCTGGGGCAGGCAGAAATTTCGGTTGTGCCACAGTACATATTCATAGGTCTTGGACAGGGCGGAATACTGAACATGAAAGTCGTCAGGCACCTGGGCGCAATCAACCACCCGAACATCTCTGGGAAGGAGCGCATTGAGCGCCTTTTGCCACGGGATGGCAGAACGGTCGTCCGCACAATCAAAGTGCACGGCCTGGCCCATGGCATGAACGCCCGCATCGGTGCGACCTGAACCATACACCCGAGTCGGCTCGCCAAGGATCTTGGACAGCGCCTTCTCCAGTTCGCCCTGCACGGTCCGATCCGCGGGCTGAAGCTGCCAGCCGCAAAAGTCGGTGCCATCATAGGCGAGGATCAATTTGAAACGGATCATGAGAACCAGGCGGGCTACAATTTCGTGGCCTGAGCCGTGGAAATGGTCAGGCCGATGCCGATATTCTTGCCCTCAAGGTAGTCTTCCAAAAGGAAACGGTGCAGGGCCTCTTCCAAAAGATAATGAGCAACAGTGGTATCGAGGCAAGGGCCGTGAGGGCGTTCGTTCAATACGCCGAAAACGGGCAACGGATAGGTATCCTGAATGCCGCTGGAAAGATCGCGATGACAGGCCACGGCAATGATCATACGAGGACGCATCTGGACCACGATTCGGCGGGCGATGGTGCCGCCTGTGGCAATGGCGAGGTTCACGCCATACTTGTCATGCAGGTCCAAGAGCCCCGCGATGGGACACTTTCCGCAACGGGCGCAGTTGTTGATGTCGTAAGTCAGCCGCTTGTCGCACTTGGAATTTTGCAGGCAGTGCGGCATAAGCAACAGCACCTGTTCGGGCTTGTAGCGGGCCGCTTCGGCCTGAACCAGCTCGTTGTTCACGCTGATGAACGAGAGCATGATGGATTGTTTATCGATGCCCAGTGCCTTGCCGAGCAGGACCATGAGCGGCAGGAAAAGTTTGATAGTCAGACCACGAAAACGGCGCGATCCCGGCAGCGGCTTTTTGGTCACGATATTGAGAAACAATCCCCAGTAACCAACACAAACCACGCCTATGAGGCCGACAACAAAAGCGCCCAGCGCCCAGGTCGCGTAGTGGTGGATATTTCCCAGGCCAATATATGGAACAATCCACAGCGCCATCAGGAACAGGCACACCACAAGGCATGTACCGCTGATGAGGCCGATGAAGAGCCGTTTTCTGGCTCGGCGTGTTGATATATTCTGGTTCATTGTCATCCGTTCTTCAAGAGTGTTACGGCATCCACCACCGCATCCGGGGTGAAATCTCGTTGGAACATCAGGGTGCAGCCAGTCATGTCGATGGGCTGCCATTTGGTAAAATTGGCGTCATCGTCACGATACACGACCAGCCGGGGTTTGTCCCAAGCACACGCCATGTGCGCCGGGCCGGAATCATTGCCCATAAACACGGCAGCCCCACGAATCAACTCCGCCGTAATGGCGATGGTTCCCGTATAGTAATGTACTCTGTCGCCAGAGGGAATAACCTTTTCAACGTCCGGTTTTTCGCCCGGCATGCAGATGACAAAAACCGGAGCCGTCTCTGCAAGTCGCCGCACGACTTCCGCATACACGGGCAAGCTCCACGCGATACCGCCCTGCGAATCGCCCGTGGGGTGCAGCACAAAATATTCACCGCACTTCGTCTTCGTTTCAGCCAGCACTTTGGCAACGGCGGACTCGGCCTCTGCACTGGAATAAAGCTGAGGCCGCCCAAGCACAACCTTTCTGCCCAGCGCCGCTTCCATGAGAATGGCGCGGCTCTCAAGACGATGAACCGAAGTGTCTTCGTCGAGCTTGATATGCAGATGTTGCGGTGAGCCTTTAAGGCGGTAGCCCACGCGGAGTTTCACTCCGGCGAACCGGGCCAGAAGCTCATTGCGCACGCCCTTTCTCAGGTGCAGGGAAACATCATAGTTTTCACGGCGCAGGGCCATGACCAGATGAAATTGCTGGACCAGCGAATCCTTCTTCTTATTGAACGAGTGAAAGCTGTCCACATTGGGATCATTCTTCACCAGCTCCAGCCCCACACGATCAACGACCATACCCACAAAGCAGCCCGGATACTCACGTTTGAGCCACGCAGCAGCGGGCATATTGAACAGCGTATTGCCGATCATGCCGTTGTTGAAAATGAGAAATCGTTGGGGTTGGTCAGACACGGAAGCTCCGCTATTTGCAGGATTTCATGTAACCACACGCAAAAGCCGTGGCGTCCATGGCCTTTTTGCCCTGCGGCTTCACTTCCGGGGTCAGATAAATCGAATCAGCCGTGGCGATGCCGAGCTTGCCGTCCATATCACCAAGCAGTGTGCCGGGCTCAACTTTGGGCGCGGCCTCTTCGGATACTTCACCGGGAGACACATGCAGTCGGATGACCTTGCCATCCTGATTGGTCCAATCGAAAAATGCACCGGGCCATGGGTACATGGCACGAATCTGGTTATGAATCGCCTTGGCCGGGCGATTCCAATCGATCTCGCCCTCTTTCTTTTCCAGCTTCTTGGCGTAGGTCGAGTTCGCGTCATCCTGCGGCTTGAGCATATACGCTCCCGTCTGCAATCGGGCCAGAGCCTCGCAAATGCAGATACCACCGAGTTTGGCCAGCTCATCATGGATAGTGCCCGCATGGTCATTGTGACCGATACGTTGCGCACGCTGCACCATAACCGGGCCGGTATCCAGCCCAGCTTCCATCTTCATAATGGAAATTCCCGTCACCACATCACCATTCTCAATAGCCCGCTGAATTGGCGCAGCACCACGGTACTGCGGCAGCAACGAAGCATGCACATTGAGAGGATGGATGGTCGGAATATCAAGCACGGACTGCGGCAGAATCAGCCCATACGCAGCCACCACAAGCACATCCGGCTTGAGTTCGGCCAGCGCATCAACGTCCGCCTGATCCTTAAAATTTTCAGGCTGAAACACAGGAATATCGTGTTCCATAGCCACCTGTTTCACAGGCGAGGGTTTACACTGCCGACCACGGCCACACGGCCGATCCGGTTGGGTGTACACACCCACGATCTCAGCGCCGGGGAACTCCAGCAGAATGCGCAGATTCTCTGCCGCAAAATCCGGCGTGCCCATAAAAACAGTGCGCAGCGGTTTCAGCTCCATTGTTCTCATGGCTCTCGCCTTGGCTTCATTCTCAGCGTCATTTTTCGCATCAATGGCATCGGGGTTCAGAACGAGTTCATCCATGGTGTTATTTCCACCTCATAGCTTTCTTTTTGTACAACGCCCTCTTCAGCCGACCCGTGCGGTCAGCCAGAGTTATGCCATCCAAGTGATCGATCTCATGCTGCAGAACAATAGCCAAGAAACCGTCCGTATCAATACAGACTTCCTTGCCATCCATATCCGTAGCCATGACCTTCACACGCTCTTTACGCTTGACCGTGATGTTCAGTTCCGGGCAGCTCAAGCACCCTTCTTCCGAGTCCACTTCGCCATCGCATTCCACGATCTCCGGGTTCACCAAAACACGCAGGTCACCGCGCAGTTTCGGCCCGGTCTGGTCCACGCAAATCAGCCGAATAGACTCGCCCACCTGCGGCGCAGCCAATCCAACACCATCGCTGTCATACATCGTTTCAATCATGTTCTCGACGAGCTCTTTAATCTCCGGCGTCACCTCAATAAGCGGCTTCGCCTTCGCAGAAAGGACATCATCAGGCCATGTACATATATCTAATATCATAAGAATGTCTCCGACGGCTTAAGACCCCTTTGAAAAGGGTTCTTAAGAATCTCCTAAACTTTTTATCGCGCCGCTGAAACTGTGTGCGATCTCGGAAGTGCACATTAGCGGCGTTATCCAATTACATACTCTATTAATAACAATTCTAACCTAAAAAGCGAGTTCCAGAGTTCTGTGATCCGATTTTTGCGAGGGAATGGTTCGACAGGGAATAGCTTTGCTACCCCTTACCCCCTACGCTGCTATCAAAATTTTGTTGCCGAGTGAATTACCTTGCAGCGTAGACCAAGAAGTTTTGAAGGGGGTCTGGGGGAAACTTTTTCCCAAAAGTTTCCCCCAGCTTTCGCTTTAAACTTCTTCTTTTTTCTTCTCTCTCAGCTTTACGCCCAAGTCTCTCAACTGCTTGGGGGGGACGGCGGAGGGAGCTTCTGTCATGAGACAGGTGGCCTTCTGCGTTTTGGGGAAGGCGATGACGTCGCGGATGGAC
>JAFLJT010000216.1 GCA_022712855.1 Pseudodesulfovibrio sp.
ACCTGATGCATGTGCGTCAGGAAGGAAATGACTTCGCCCTCTTCACCGGAGATATCCACCAAAGATTTGGAGGAACCGATGGAACACTTGGTGCTGCCCATGAAAGCGGTGATAACTGTCTCGGCATCGGCCACATGCGTGGCGCCATCAGCCTGCTTTTTCATCCAGCCAGCGCCGGTGACGAACAGCAGTTCGGCATCGGGACGGATGGTCTGCTGGTCCTCGGACTGGCACTCCATGCCAGTGACCGTGGTGCGAACACCGGAAGTATCAGCGGATACAGCTTCGACAGCAGCAGAGCCAGCGCCTTCAAATGCGTCGGCACAGCCTGCATCCAGCGTCAGCACCCAAGGGAGCTCTTGGCGGGTCAGGGTGCCTTCCATACGCTGGCGGTAGAACCAACGTTTGGCAACGGGCTTACCGTCTTTGGCTTCCAGACCGGACAGGTGCGTATCGACGCGGCCATCCAGACGAATTGCCAAACCGGGCAGTGCGCGGCTGAAACGGGAGGTGGCCGGAGCCACAACGATCTCAGCGGAACATGCCTTGGCGATAGCCTCGGCAGCAGCCAGATCGGAACCGTAACGGGCGTCACTGAATTCAGGACCGGACACGCCGTAGAATTTGCCACCGCAACCAGCGATGGAATCAGCGGCAGCGGCTACATCAGTACCAACCAGCCCAACGGCCAGATCAGCGCCCATGCCTTCAGCCAATGCCTTGGCAGCGGTCAGCGTCTCAAGAGCCATCTTATGCAGGGTGCCATCACATTCTGTGTGTGCGAGATAAAGTACAGTACTCATAATGATATCCCCCTTAACCCTTGAGCCATTCGACGATTTCTTTCGCCATATCATCAACCGAGGCGTCCTTCTCAACACGCGTCTCACGACGCTGCTGCGGGACCTCGACGCCCTCAAAGGTGAGGGAAGTGCCGGACAGGTCGGCGGGCTTGGCCTGCATCAGTGCGGGCATATTCTTCTGCATGTTCTGCATGCCTATTTGCGGATTGTTCGGAGGCTCGGGCAGTTCGCCAGTCGCCCAACCGAAGGCGGCAGGTGCACCGTCAACCACGGATTTCTGATATGCGCCACCTTCAACACGTTCCATAACTGCGATGGAGCCATCATCACCCACGGTGATTTTGTCCACGCCCTGGAACTGTTCAGTCACGCCGAGCATCTCGCCAACCATCTGCATGACTGCGCCGGAACCGCGGGAAGCGGACTGCCAGCCGCCGAAAAGCAGCATCTTGGATTTGTCGAGATCAGCGATCCCCTCGATGGTGTCGGCCAGCGTCTTGGCAGTCTCAAAGCTATCGGTGAAACCGGAGGATGAACCATCGGCCACGACGAGCTGGAACGGCGCTTTCTGCGACACGGCCATCATGACCTGCTGCAGTTTTGCCTTGGGACCGAGGCTGACCAGCCAAACCTGACTGCCGGGATTGGCCTGAGCCAGATTCGCGGCTTCGTAGAGGGCATGCCCTGCCCAAGGGTCCAGCACAGCCGGAAGCATCATTTCATTTTGCAGGGTCGGGCCAGTGGGACCGTCCACTGGTGCGAGTGTTTGCAGGGGGTCCGGCACGATACTGCCGCAGACCACTATGTGGAATTCGCTGCTCATTCAATATCTCCTCAAATCTGTTTGATAGACAACGCATTTTCTTGCGTCATCTTTTCTCTTATCTCTTTGAAATGTTATCCTATTTAGACTGTTCAAAAATGGTCGAGTGCTAGGCGCAAGGGGAAATCATACCGCAGCGTATTTCCTAATACGTGAGGACAGGATTTTCCCGCAGCAACGACGCAATCGGCTATTTTTCAACAGTCTAGAAAGTCTATAAACTAATTCTCTACAGAATGCAGCCCGCCGGAACCGCCTCTGAATTTGACGTTGGTACGTTCCTTGTCCTTGGGGTTGGACTTGCTGCAATTCCACATACATGCGCCACAATGTATGCACTTTTCGCGGTCAAACAACGGGGTGCCCCCCTCGGGATTGGTATAGATGGCCTGACCGGAACACGCCTCAATGCAAACCTGTTCACGGCACGCCGCGCAGGTGTGCGGATCGGCAAAGCGAACGTGGTCGCCGTAGCCCGGCATGGCCTGAACCTTGCCGCCCATGAGCAGCGCATCCTGTTGCGAGACGAGCAATGTACCATCCAGCGGAATCGCGGGCCAGCCGACGCGGTCCATGAGTGCGTCATGCAGGCTCGTGCCCTTCTTGGCACACTCGGCGCGGATTTCCCGAATCTCGCCCTCGGCGATATGTCCTTTGTAGTAATCTTCGATGGTCGGAATGCGGTCCTGCGGTTTGATGGGATCGCCGGGCATGTTGAGCCGCCCATTGGTCAGGCCGGAAAGGCCCATGCCGATGAAACCGCGAATGACACCCTTGGTGAAACCGTCGCGCGATTTTTCCGCCACCTTGGCCTCTTCCTCAACCCAGGAGGCGCGGCGTTTGGCAACGTAGGTCGCGTCGAGATTTTCCTTGGTAAATTCCTTACCGTCCTTGAGCAATTCCAGCACAGATTCACCAAGCTGCACGCCCGTGGCCCACGCTTCGTCAACACCTGAACCAGTGAGTACGTTGGTGGAACCGGAGCCTTCGCCGATGCGGGCAAAACCGTCGCCAGCCAGGAACGGCTCGCCACGTTTACCGGATTCGGCCAGAGTTTTTGCGCCCCATGAACGCATGGTGCCGCCCGCAAGGCGTTTCCAGAGATACGGGTGCATCATCCAGTGCTGCATGTAGCGGTAGGCGGTGCGCACCGGGTTGTCGAACCACGACGGCACGAAGATGCCCATGGACGCGACATTGCCGGGGTACACGTAAAGGAAACCAAAAATTTCAGGTTCGGGATAACCAATGGTGTGCAGGACGGTGCCCGCTTCCCAATCGCAGCCCTCGGGCAGGTCGACCACGCATTTCATGCCCACGGCCCATTCGCGCTGGTGGTTGCCTTCCGGCAGACCAAGCTCGCGGTCCAGATGCTGACCAACCGGACCAACCGGCCCATCGGCAATAACGGTCAACGCCGCTTTCATGTCCATACCCGGCATAAATCCGGCACCGGGGTTGCCATCTTTGTCCACGCCCTGATCAGCCATGCGCACGCCCTTGACGGCCTTGCCATCCATGAGCGGCTCGGCCACCGGGCTGCTGGGCCAGATCTGCGCCATGCCCGTACCCATAAGGTTACCACCAACCCACTGGTTCAACTGACCAATGGAGAAGATCATACCCGGGTGTTTCTCCAAAAATGCAGGAACATACGGCAGCTCATACGCATCGTCTTCCATCCAGCGACCAAGCACCTTATCGGCAATCTTGAATGCGGTGGGACGACGGCTGGCACCAGTCGGGTCCTTGAGGAACAAAATTTTCTCGTTGGTGACTTCGTGCGCCATGGGAATCTGCGACAGATCCAGATCGGGGAACGACGCCTTGATGGAACGGCCCTTGGTCACAACTCCAGAGACACCAAACCCGATATCATCCGAGCGCTCATAACAGATAACCTGCGGCGGCATACCCGGCATGGCCTTGGATTCGGCAACCGGCGTTCCGTCCTCATTCATCAAACCACGAGTCAGAGTTGTCAGAAAACCACCTGCTGCGGGGCCGAAGCCTACACATACGATATCGGTCTCCATCTCTGTGCGGGGAGTCTCGTCACTCATCATTGCCTCCGGGAATGGTCATGAAAATTCTAGAAAAGAAAAGAGAGAGGGGAACGACACGCTCCCCTCTCTCGTTGTTATTTAACCCATCGGGTAGTCAAGAGCCTCAGGGATCATCACTTCGGTCAGCGCGTTACCGGCGCGGTCCTTGGCGTTGCGGGAACCAGCCATGCACATGTCGACCTTGGCCTTGAGTGCCTGGAACTCCTTGAGATCGTCGCGGGAGCATTCACCCTTACATTCGTTGAACCCGTAAACGAGTTCGGTACAGATGCGGGAAACTTCACCAGCGGCGCGGGCGGACTGAACGTGGGCGATGTCCTTGTAGAAACCAGTGAGGTCGTCGATACCTTCAGCCAGTGTCGGGGACATGGGGCCTTTTTCTATCAACTCGATAACGTCGGTGGACAGGTAGTAGGGTCCGAGCAACCAACCAAGAGCGTCGGCCAGCGGGAAGGTTACGCCCTGACGTTTGTTGTGGAAGAGCTTGCGACCATCATCGTCCTTGGCGGACTTGAGGTAATTCAGCGTCCACTGCCAGAGTTCCATGGCGGATGCGAGGACGTAACCGCCGAGACCGGGGACCTCCTTGCCAGCGCGCTCCATCTGGCGACCCCATGCGGACATGGTCGCCTGGAATACTTCGCTGGTCATGGTCATGGTCATGTGACGACGCTGCACAGCTTCCGGGCCTTCGTAGGTGGCTTCGAGCTGTATGTCTGTCCATTTCTGCATGAGGAAACCGGGGCAATCTTCGGTGATACCGTAACCGCCGACCAGAGAAACAGCCTCGCGCATCATGTTTGCGCCAACGCCTGTGTTCCAGAGCTTGACGCCGGGATTGAGAATTCCGGCCAGCGCTTCCATGTATGCGTATTGGACGAGAGTATCGTCCTTGAGTTCGTTGTAACGAGCCATGTTGCGCTCGGCTTCGGGAGTGTATTCGAGATCGATGAGTTCAACGACCTGATCATTGAGCTTGCGCAGTACAGCCATCTGCTTGCGCGGGCTGGTGATGCCTTCAGCTTCGAAGTGTTCTTCCTTGGCCTTCTCAACGGCATCGAAATCGTCAGCCAGACGGGCGGCACCGAATGCCAGGGAACACCCGGCCTCACCACTGGCCCAGACATCGATGAGACGCTGCAATGCGTCCTCGTTGCTCTGGATACCTTTTTCGTAACGTGGAGAACCTTCCTTGGCAGCATCGCCACCACGGAAACGGTTACGGTGATAACGGATGACCGGCTCGACTGCGGAGAGCAGCTTGGCAGAGGACATCAGGCCAACCGGGATACGGGTACGGTGGAAAACCGCGCCGATGATTTCGGAGTGATTGTATTTGGGAATGATAACGCCATCGACCACGTCGTAGCCACCGATAATACGGTCGGCCGGAACCTTGAGGTTCAAAATGGGGTCGCGGGTGGATGAAAGCTGGTGAACCATCTTCAGTGTCGGAGCGCCACGATCAAAAACGCCTTCGTCACCCTCTTCGAGGATGATCATGAAGGTGCCCTTGATGCGGTCGTCATTGGACTCGACGGCAGCAGTGACAAAAGTCGCGAAATCCATATTGGTGATGAAGCGACCACGTTTGTCGATCTGGAGCATCGGCTCTTCGCCGTCTTTCCAGTCTGCGACGGTAGCCTTGCCACACAGCACGCCAGTATCCACACCAATGTACGGCAGCGGCTCGGTCAGTGCGAATGCGCCACGCCAGATTTTGCGGTCCTCGCCCGGCTGGGGCGGAACACAGGCGCTCATGTATTTGTCGCGCTGCTCCGGGGTGCCCTTCTCGTGAATGGGGGCCAGAGCAAGATTGGAAGCCAAAGAAGACGTGGCAGCACCAGCGTCGACCCAGGACAGCTCAAGAGCGACCAGGGACAGGGCGAAGTTCTTGGGACCTTCGATGAAACCACCCTGATGGGGGTCCATGAACAGCGCGGTCAAACCGGACTGATCAAAGGCAGTCAGCAGCCCATCTTTCTGCTCGGTCCATTCATGAGTATTTCTGGCGCCTTCGGCAACCAGCTTGGCAACAACGCTACGAGCGATGGAACGAGCGGACTGTACAGCCATCTGAAAGTCAAAACGTTCAGAGAAACGCCACATGATCTGGCGAACGTCATCCCCTGGAAGTGTGCGTAATTTATACATATTTTCTATCCTAAATTGGGTTTTATGCCGGAATTATCGGACCATATATTATTAGTTGGGGACGATAGGTCATGTTTTTTCATGAGTCAAAGTCTTTTTGTCTTTCAAACGGGCGTTTAACCCCCGTCATTTCTTGCTTTGTACGCCTCGTGGTCGCCTCTTTTTCGAACATTCTTCATCAGCAGATAACAATTATAACGCTCTACACAGCCTATCCCTTTGACTTCCCAGAGAAATAACTGCAAAATGTATGAATATCCTAAGGTAGGTGGTTTGGAGATGGTAGAGAACGGAAAAAGTATAGCCGAATTATCGGCCTCCATTCGCGAGGGAGCACTCTCTCCGGTCTCTATTGATGCACCCAGTTTCAAGGCACTGGTGGAAGCATTCACTCTTGCTGTGGACGACGCGCCCACGCTCCCTTCGCTTGAGACCATAGCCATTAGCGACGCCGTCCTCAGTATCTACCGCGTCATTCAATCTTCCAAAGATATTCAGATCATCAGAGTTTGTCTGCGCGCCCTGCTCCGCTCCGGTCGCTTTAGCCGTGTTCTTGCAGCGCGGTTTGTCCACGGCAAATCAATTTCCATGCGCAACCTTGCTGGTATACTCACCAACATGGGGGCGGATGATCGTTTGGCTCTGGCGCATGAAATGTTGCTGGATTATCCCGGCGAACACGATAAGCAGACCATGAACTGGCTCGAAGGTTTGATGACGCCGCTGGCCGCCACGGAACCGGAAGAGCTCGCACCATTTATTATCGCCCTTGGCAAACAGGGCGAAACCCTCGCCTTTCCCGCCCGGCAGATCATCACCAATGGCCTCTTTGGCCCATGGCTCGGAACCCGGCTCGAAACCGGAGCCAGTGGACAGGACCTTGAAGACATTTGCCATATTGTAGTGGCGCTCAATGACCCGGAACGTGCAGCAACGTTGGCGGCAACCATCAGCGTTGGATTTATCACCCCGACGCCCCTTGCCCTGCGCACTGTCGCGCGGGTGGCCGAAGCGGGAACCAAGCCCATACTCGATATGCTCCTCATGACCCTCAAGGCTTCGGGCAAGAAGCTGGCTGGCGAATGTCTGGACGGCATCATTGCGCAGCAAAGTCCGGCAGCGGGCAAATTATTGGCAACCATCCGCATGAAGATGCCATCGTTGCGAAAGGCAGCCGCCGTTCGTGTTCCCCTCCTTGGTGATCAGGGATACATATCGTATCTTTCTGCCCTTCCCAAAGACCAGCGTGGCAAAGCGGAATCAGAGGCCTTTGCCGCCCTGCTGGCCATGGCACCTGACTTCGTAGAAAGCCTGACCCGAACCGGGGTGGGCATGGATATGCAGGCTTCGCAGGATGACGGGGACGCTGAAGCTGCTCAATCCGACAACAGTCGAGACAATTGTCCGAAACCGGGATTTTTTGCCAGCCTGTTCGGCAGTCGCACCAAGACGCTGGAAAAGCTGTTGCCAACAATCCGCAACATCCGGGAGATGGATCTCAACTGTTCTCGCGTAGAAAGCGAAGAGTTGGACGGGCGAGAGCTGTCCGATCTGATCTTGACCAACTCGGAATTTCTCGACGTCTCATTCATCAGGACAAACGTTACATCCAGCACCTTCCCCGGGGCGACTTTCACCGGAGGATCGGCAACTGGTTCCACGTTCAGCAAAAACAATTTTTCCGGGGTGGACTTCACAGGAATGAAATTCACCAATTGCACATTCGTGGACTGCAACTTCACCAATGGTGCGTTTTCCAACTGCCAATTCTCCGAGTGCCGTTTTCGAAACTGCGCAATGAACGGCCTCGCTTTCCTCAATGCAACGTTGCGACTGAGCGGCATCACCACTTCAATTCTGGCCGGGGCGCACTTTTTTGAAACAACCATCCGTTCCTGCCGTTTCGAAGATGTTGATCTTTCCATGGCAAACATGACCAATGCAACGGTCGCAGGATCGGAATTCATCAATTCCGTATTCAATGGGACCACCATTCACAATTCCAGTTTCCACGCCTCGGACATGCCCGGCACCTCGGTAACCCACTGCCAAATCACCAACAGCGACGTGGGACATGCCCTTTTCCTCGGCAATATCGTTCGGCAGTACACCAATACTGCCAAGGCAATGGAAAACGAACCGCTGCCCAATCCGAAAGTGGTGCCGCCCGAAGTGGCTCGAAAAGTTCTCCTGACATGGGCACGAGAACACGCTCTGCTCAAGCGCGAAGAAAGGATGCTCGCATACAACCGCACCCGTTTAGCCCGCGCCATCAACTCCATGGAACGCGACAAGCAGGTCTTCCTCCGCATCCTTCCGCACATGCTTGATACGGATGTTTTCGAGCGCAAGTTCGCCCTCAAAAACGTGCCCTCCTGCGATGTCTGGGGCTATACATCCAGCCTGTCCGCCATTGAGCTTTCCAAACAATTTTTTCCGGAACACAAGCCGACGAAAGGCAAGGCTGACGTCCATATTCTCGCAGTATATGCCATGGGCAGCCTTGGTACCGTGGCCCAGACCGCCACATCCGATCTCGATTGCTGGGTCTGCTATGAAGGTGAAATTGGCAGCCAGGCAATGTCCGGCCTCAAGCAAAAACTCGATGCGCTCGGTTTGTGGGCAGAGAGCGAGTTTGGCTTAGAAGCGCACTTCTTCCCCATGAGCATGGATGATGTGCGAGACAACATTTTTTCTTCCGGCGACGAAGAAAGCTCCGGCTCTGCGCAGGCGTTGCTCCTCAAAGAAGAATTTTATCGCACGGCCCTGCGTATTGCGGGCAAACATCTGGCGTGGTGGGTCACCCCTGCCAGTGCCAACAGAAAAGCATACGACGCCTGCATCCAATCAGCCAGGCGCTATCCGCTGACAGGCCGACCCCGTCTTGAAGACTTCGGGCACCTCGCCCCTGTCCCGGCTGATGAATATTTCGGTGCTTCCCTCTGGCAGATGGTCAAGGCTGTCCACTCGCCGTTCAAGTCGGTCCTCAAGCTCGGCCTGCTCGAAAGTTATGCCGATCCCAAGACGTCACCGTTGCCGTTATGCAATCGGATTAAGCACAACATTTTCATGAATCGGCACGGCGTCCGACGGACTGACCCTTATGCCTCCCTGTTCAGCACCTTGCGTGCATACTATGCCGAGGGTGGCGACGACGAAGCCGCGCAGTTGCTCACCGAATCGTTCATGTTCAAGGCGAACCTGTGCGACATTCCGTTTTTCATGAATCTTCCGGCCCGCGCAGACGACGCCAGCCTCATTGAGACATTGTTCGGCGAGGGCTACACCGACCCGGAACAGGTCTGCAACTCTGATGAGGCATGGACTTTTGAGAAGTCGCTTAAGATGGGGGCCTCGGTCCGCCATTATATGGTCAATACCTACCAGCATATTCAAGCCGTCCTGACCCAAGGCGGTCAGACCGGTACCCTCATCAACTCTGCGGACCTCACCCGTATGGGACGCCGCATTGCCGCCAACTTCTCCAAGAAACAAAATAAGATAATGCGTGTGCCTTTCATGGATGCCAAGAGCGACGGGTTCACCATTCTCCATCTTTCTGCGGAAAAGGCACCGGGCAAGAAACCCGTCTGGGTGACACGCGGTGGGTCCAAGAAGGAGTCCAAAAAATCTGTTGAATCGCTTCAGCTCCTGCATCGCAGCGGCGACATAGCGCACATGCTCGCATGGCTTCTCGCCAACCAGATATACACGCCAAAAAGCCTGCTTCAGGCCGACCGAACCATCGCGCCCATTTCTGTGGCCGATCTGCAAAAGCTCATGCCCTCCATGCACGAATTTTTCCCGTTCATGGACACTTTCGAGCGCGATATCAACGAAGGTCTTGATGCCGAACGTGTCGTCCGCGTTTATTTCTTGTTCAATATGACCAGCCCGGCCGAGGCCAAGGTCATCGAACAGGCAAGCGTCATCTACACCACGAACTGGGGCGAGATGTACTGCCGCACTTTCCTCAAGCCAGACAAATTGCTCGCTGAACACGCATCAGAGTTTCTTAAAAAGCACCTCGATCATCCCGTGACTAAAACGCCAGAGATGCTCCAGTTTCTGCCAAAAGGCTCACAATGCAAGCGGATTAATCTCATATGAGTTCAAAACCGCCATACTACGCCGTCATATTTACATCTGTTCGCACGGATATTGATGATGGATATGCTGAAACAGCACAACGCATGGTTGAACTCGCAGAATCCATGCCCGGATTCCTTGGTGTGGAATCAGCCAGAGAAGATGTGGGAATCACGGTGTCGTATTGGGAGAGTCTGGACGCCATCAAAGCGTGGCGGCAGCACCCGGAGCAT
>JAFLJT010000267.1 GCA_022712855.1 Pseudodesulfovibrio sp.
GGGTCCACGCTGGATCGCGTCAAACGCCGCCTGGCCGACCAGATCAATCGCGGCTACTGTTTCGTCTGTGACAAGACAGAGAGAGTTCGCTGTAATGATTGTGAAAATCGCTCACAAACAATGGCTCATGAATTCATCACCATGCTCCCAAAAATTCGTAAGCGCCTCCTCACTGATGTGGAAGCGGCCTATGACGGCGACCCGGCAGCCAAGACACATGGCGAAACCATTTTCTGCTACCCGTCCGTCCGCGCACTGACCAATTACCGTATCGCCCACGAGCTGTACAAACTCGGTGTGGATATCATCCCGCGCATTATCGGCGAGATGGCGCATTCCGATACCGGAATCGACATCCACCCCGGTGCTACTATCGGTAAAGGGTTCTTCATGGACCACGGTACTGGTACCGTCATCGGCGAGACATGCATCATCGGCGACAATGTCCGCGTCTATCAAGGCGTAACCCTTGGTGCCAAAAGTTTCCCCAAAGGTGATGACGAACGTCTCATCAAAGGATTACCGCGACACCCGCTGGTTGAAGATGATGTCATCATCTACGCAGGCGCAACCATCCTTGGCCGAGTCACCATCGGCAAAGGCGCAGTTATTGGCGGTAACGTCTGGATAACCCGCGACGTGCCCGCAGGCGCACAGATAGTGCAGTCCCGTGCCATGAACCAATCGTTTATTGACGGTGGCGGCATCTAGATAGCTACAAAAAATTCAAAAGAAAAAGGGAAGGACGAGCAAATCGTCCTTCCCTTTTTTATTATTAATCTAAAAACTTATCGACCAATTTTATCAATGACCACTCGGAGTCTTCGTAAGAAGAACACAGCCGGAATAACAATAACTACGGCAACCATCACTTCGGGAAGCCCGTGTATCAAAGCAACATTGAGAGCTTTATCCAACTCCATATGGCCCCGAAAAA
This sequence comes from Pseudodesulfovibrio sp., assembly GCA_022712855.1. Lineage (GTDB taxonomy): Bacteria > Desulfobacterota > Desulfovibrionia > Desulfovibrionales > Desulfovibrionaceae > Pseudodesulfovibrio. The sequence goes on from JAFLJT010000267.1 coordinate 938, forward strand.
CCGCTATTCCCAAAACCAAAAAGGTGTTGGTCAGCGTCCCTGCGACTGCAGCCAAACCAAGTCGGACATATTCATTCCGGTCATACAACCACATGTAGACCAGAAACGGGGTCAACCCAACAAGCATGCGTGGAACCAAAGCAACAAGCGGATCCTGAATCATGGGCGATCCGCTCATGTACATACTTGTTATGCCAAAGACTGCGCCTACGATCATACCAATAGGCCAGCCTTCTAGCAGGCTGGCAACAATAGTCGGCAGGTGCATGGTGGTGGCATGTTTTGCTGCGGTAGGCACAGGAATGAACCCAAGATGTGTGGTTCCCAAAATGACCGAAAACAAGATGAGTCCGCCAACAATTGGCAGATTCACCTTCCCCTGGCCGGGTATGTAACTCTTCGGATTATCTTGAGACATATTTATTTCTTATCAATTTTTCCTGTTGGGTGGTCTTATTTCTGTTCCAATTCTTTCACAAGGTCAGCAACAGGCCGTCCATTAGGCGTCTTGGCGTTGGGATCAAGAGCAAGAACCTGCTTCCACATTTTCAATGCACCAGCCATATCGTTCAAATCTTGCTGATAAACAATGCCCATATTAAAACGGGACACTACATGAGTTGGATCAAGGGCTGCAGCCTGTCCGAAGGCATCAAGAGCTTTATTGAATTGCTGGGTGCGTCGATACATGACACCGAGGTCAGACCAGACGCCAATATTCATGGGCTTGAGTTCCAGTGCTCTCTCATATGCAGCCACGGCCTTTGCAGGCATATCGTGATCAAAGCAGAAATTTCCGAGCTTGATCCACCCTTCTGTATCTGTGGGATTAGCTGCGGCATCCCTTTCGAGTTTGGCCAAAGCTTCAGGATTTGCAACATGTGGAGCTACCTGACCAGATTGAGAAGGTGCCTGCGAAATTTGTTGTTGCTGTCCCCCGCTTTGTCCCATGTAGAGCATTGTGATGGTATTTCCGATGAATGCCCCCATGAGCAGAGCCATCGCAACCAGAAGAATACAGGAAGATTTTTTGACGTAATTATCCTTGATATCTTCCATTTCCCGCTCTTTTTTATGAACTCCCATTATGATCTCCTAATAAGTAAATTTATTCATTATTGATGTGAGAACGAATATCTTAACAAACCCTGCTAACATAGGCTAGCAGGAACATGACTGATTTTCCGGCAAAAGTGTTGCAATGCTTGACTTCGGGGCCATGTTATACCAGTCTACCTCGATTCATTTAAACGGACACTTTCATCTATAGAAATATATCGTTGTCGGAGGACAAGAATACCCATGAGCGACTACAAAAAAACACTGCTCCTGCCAAAAACAGCATTCCCCATGAAGGCCAATCTCAAGCAACGTGAGCCTGAAATGCTCAAGTTCTGGGAAGAAACCAAAGCATACGACAACATGGTCAATGCTGGTGACGCTGACAACGAATACGTCCTTCACGACGGCCCTCCCTATGCCAACGGCCACATTCACATGGGCACCGCGCTGAATAAGGTCCTCAAGGACATCGTGGTCAAATCCCGCAATATGCAGGGCCAGCGCGCCGAATACGTGCCGGGCTGGGATTGTCACGGCCTGCCCATCGAGCACAAGGTCGAGCAGGAACTCAAGAAAAAGAAAAAAGAACTCGATACGCTGACCATCCGCAAAATTTGCCGCTCCTACGCCGCAAAATGGCTGGATATACAGCGCAAGGAATTTAAGCGCTTAGGCGTTTTCGGCGTCTGGGAAGACCCGTACATGACCATGAAGCCCGAATACGAGGCAGCCACTGCTCGCGAACTCGGCCGTTTCATGGAACGCGACGGTGTTGTTCGTGGCAAAAAGCCCATCTACTGGTGCTGCGATTGCCGCACCGCTCTGGCCGAAGCCGAAGTGGAATACGAGGATCACTCATCCCCGTCCATCTACGTCCGCTTCCCCATGGCTGATGAGAACGCCAAGAAGATCGCCGACATCGACGTCAGCAAACTTTTCATCCTGATCTGGACCACCACACCATGGACCGTCCCCGACAACATGGCCGTGGCCGTTCACCCTGACTTTGACTACGTCATGGTCAAGGTTGGCGACGAACACTACGTGCTGGCCGAAGGTCTGCTCGAAGATTGCACCAGCCGCTTCGGTTGGGAGTCCACCGAGATCATCGCCCGCGTCAGCGGTTCCGAGTTGGAAGGCCTCAAGGCCAAGCATCCCATTTACGATCGTGAATCTCCGGTTGTTTTGGCTGACTACGTCACGCTGGAAACCGGTACAGGTTGTGTTCACACCGCCCCCGGCCATGGTCGCGAGGATTTCGAGACCGGACTCAAGTACGGTTTGGAAGTGTATTCGCCCATGAACGACAAAGGCGAATTCCTCCCGGAAGTTGAACACTTTGCCGGACTGAATGTCTGGGATGCCAACCCCAAAGTCATCGAAAAGTTGACCGAGCTTGGCAACCTGATGGCCTCCGAAGATATTTCCCACTCCTACCCTCATTGCTGGCGCTGTAAAGAGCCGGTCATCTTCCGCGCCACCACTCAGTGGTTCATCGGCATGGACGAAAACAACCTGCGTGGTCGCGCTCTTGACGCCATCCGCAAGGACGTTGAATGGGTTCCTGCATGGGGTGAAGAACGTATTTACAATATGGTCGCCAACCGCCCTGACTGGTGTATTTCTCGTCAGCGCAACTGGGGCGTACCGATCTCTGCACTCATCTGCGAGGACTGTGACGAAACATGGTTCGATGCCCAGTGGGTTTACGACATCTGCGACAAATACGCCGAGCACGAAACCGGCTGTGACTACTGGTTCGAAGCTCCCATCGAGGAACTTGTTCCCGAAGGTCTGAAATGCGCCAAGTGCGGCGGCAACCACTGGAAGCGCGAGACCGACATCCTTGATGTCTGGTTCGATTCCGGTACCAGCTACGCCGCCGTTGTCGAAAAGCGTAAAGAAACACGCTACCCGGCTGATCTCTATCTGGAAGGCTCCGACCAGCATCGCGGTTGGTTCCACTCCTCTTTGCTCGCTTCGGTGGGTACACGCGAGATGCCGCCCTACAAGACCGTCCTCACCCACGGTTATGTTGTTGACGCCGAAGGCCGCAAGATGTCCAAGTCCATTGGCAACGTCATCGCGCCTCAGGAAATCATCGACAAATACGGTGCAGAAATCCTGCGCATGTGGGTTTCCGCTTCCAACTATCAAGAAGATATCCGCATCTCCGACGAGACCCTGAATCGTCTGGTGGACGCTTATCGCCGCATCCGCAACACCTGCCGCTACTTGCTGTCGAATCTCAACGACTTCGACCCCAAGAACAAAGTGGCACCCAGCGACATGCTGCCCATCGACCGTTACGCGTTGGACATGGTATCGCGTCACCACGCGACTATCCAAGACGCCTACAAAAACTTCGAATTCCACAAGGTTTACCACACCTTGCACAACCTGTGCACGGTCGACCTGTCGGCATTCTACCTCGATATCATCAAGGATCGCCTCTACGTTGAAGAGCAGGATGGCCTCAAACGCCGCTCTGCACAGACCGTACTCTGGCAGACACTGATGATGCTGCTCAAGGACATGGCCCCGGTCTGCTCCTTCACCGCAGAAGAAGGGTTCCAGAACCTGCCCGACCTCATCAAGGCTGACCTTAAGCAGACCAAGACAGTCTTCGCCCTCCGTTTCGCTCCGGATGAAACCGGCATGAGCGACGACGAACGCGCCCGTTGGGAAAAACTGGCAGCAATTCGTGGCGAAGTGAACAAGGCCATCGAGCCGCAACGTAAAGAACGTGTCATCGGTAAGTCTCTGGACGCCGAGGTCACTCTGTATACCACTGAAGAAATTCGTACTCTGATTGCTTCTGACTACATTGACGCACAGGAATTCTTCATCGTCTCCAAGATCAATCTGGAAGATGAAGCAAACGCCCCGGCCGATGCTTTTGCTGGCGAAGAGGTTGAAAACCTCAAGATCACCGTCGCCCCTGCACCGGGCGAAAAATGTGAACGCTGCTGGCGCATCTGTGAAGATCTGGGCACCGACCCGGAATATGCCGATGCCTGCCCGCGCTGTACCGCAGTCCTGAAAACTCTTTCTTAACAAACTGTTGGAACTAATTATCATGCAGGCTGTTCAAAAAGTGTCAGGTGCTAGGCGCGAAAAAAAATCAAGACCGACTCGTAGTATTCCTACGCGAGGGTTTGATTTTTTTGAAGCAACGACGCAGATGGCGCTTTTTCAACAGCCGCGTAGAGTACACATATGAATCGGTATAAACTTGCATCCATATGGGCGGTGGTCATGGTCGTGCTCGATCAGGCCACCAAACTGTGGGCGGCGTCCGCCATGGAAGTCTGGACCGGAAAGGCTGTCATTCCGGGCTTCTTCAACTTGGTCCACGTCCTCAACCGAGGCGCTGCCTGGGGTTTTCTGGATAGTGAGACCATCGATTGGCAACGTCCATTGTTCATTGCCATCACCTTCGTTGCCCTTGGTTTTATTGGCTATATGCTGAAAACCACGGACACGTCGGACACATGGATGATCACTGGGCTCGGCCTCATTGCCGGTGGTGCTATCGGCAACCTCATCGACCGAGTCCGTTTGGGCGTGGTCGTTGATTTCCTCGATTTCTATGTGGGCAACTATCATTGGCCCGCTTTCAATATTGCAGATTGCGCCCTCACCGTTGGTGCCGGGTGCATTATCCTGTCCATGTTCTTCAACCGAAGCCAGGGTGACGCGGCCTAACGCCGTCTCACATACAAGGAGTGCTTTCCATGTTTCCTGACTACTCTGCCATCTCTTCCACCCAGTGGATTGTTATCGTTACCGCTGTTCTTTCTTGTTTTGCTTTTAGCGCCTGGACCATCTGGGATACCTGGAAGCGAACCTTCGGATCCACCCAAGAAAAAATGTTGTGGATTCAAATATGTATTTTCGTTCCAATTCTCGGCTCTCTGGCGTATCTTGCACTCGGTAGAAAACGAGGGAGCACGCAAGAATGAATAAAATAGTCAAATATTCTTCATTAGTTATCATCATTTGTTCGATGATGTTTTCCTTTGGTTGTGTCACAAAAAGCGACATAGAAACCTTGCAGATCGATCGTCAGCAGGATCTGAACAGGATCAAGCAGCTTGAAGCAGAATTGGAAGAATCAAAGAAGCTCTTCAAGGGCGAGATTGAAGACTCTCAAACACCCGTGCGCGAAAAAGCAGCGGATATGTGGGCTGAGATTCAATCTCTGCGTGCAGCACAAGCTAAACTGCGCGGCGAGATCGATAATGTAAACCTGCGCATGGATCGCCAGATCGGCGACTCCAATTCCACCATCAGCATGACATCCCTCGGCGAGCAACTTGATGAAATCGAGTTCGTTCTGGAAAATCAGCTTCAGGTTGATCTGCCCAAGGTACGTGAAGAACGCGCCGCAATATTAGCTGCCTCAGCTGCCGCAGCAACGACGGCTGCCACTCTCCCCGGAGGTGCCGAAGCCCTGGGTGCAAGCGAAGTTACACAACCTGTGACTCCTCCTGCACCCGTCGAAGAAGCTGCGGATTCCGATCCGGCCAAAGCGCTCTACGACAAGGCATATGCCTTGTACAAGGATGGCCAATACGAAAAAGCCCGTTCTTACTGGGCTGAATTCACAGACACTTTCAAAGCCCACCCCTTTTCTGCCAGCGCTTTTTTCTGGCAGGGACAGTGTTATTATAAAGTGAAAGACTACGCTCGTGCAGCCATCCTGTTTGAGGATGTCATCGAGAAGTTCAAGACAAGCTCAAAGTATAAGTCCGCCTTGCTCAAGGCCGGATATTCGTGGAACTATCTGGGTAAACCGGAACTGGCAAAAATGCGCATGGAAGAAGTCGTTAAGAGTTTCCCCAAATCGGTGGAAGCGACCCAAGCCAAGCGTTATCTCGATAAGACAAAGTAGCTGGCAACGGGCTTGCGAGAGTCTGCCCCACTGTGCCATAGTCATAGAATAGGAAAATTCATGAAAGAAGTCGTCAAAGGTTTTAGAAAAATAGTCTACCTCTCCTTCCCTCCAGAATCTTCAGGCCGCCCTGTGGTCTGCAATCTGACACGGTTGTTCGATCTGAACTTCAATATTTTGAAGGCAGATATCAGCCCCCGTCATGAAGGGACAATGACTCTGGAACTCACTGGATTGGAAGAGGATTTCCACAAGGGAATTGGCTATCTCAAGGAAAATGGCGTCAGGATTACCCCTGTTGCTCACAAGATTTTCCGCGACGAAGAATCGTGCATCCACTGCGGCCTCTGCACCGCCATGTGCCCGACCGATGCTCTTTGCCTTGAACGCAGTGACAAAACTGTGGTTTTTGACGTAGACAAGTGTTCCGCATGCGGCATGTGTACCCGTGTATGTCCGGTCAAGGCGATGACCTTGGACCTTGAGGACAACAGACAGTAAACATCTTGGGGAAACTGTATGAGCGAAGAAAAACGGACCTTCTCACGTGTGCCTATCAGATTAAAAGGACACGCCAGGATTATGCGAGCCATCGAATCTCCTCAGATTTTTACCGGAGATATCGTAGGAGACAGTACCTGTCGGGATAATTTGTTCCGTAATAGCAAACTCCCTGAAGATTTGACGAATTTCCTTACGGAAATGGACCGGAAGCTTGACCGAGTTCTCGGCCTTTTGAGTAAGGAAACACTGCAAAACGACTTCCCCATCGACATCGAGATTTTGGAATTATCGGCTGCGGGCGTAAAATTCCGCACCAAGACCGAACTCGAGACCAATGAATCCCTTGAGATCGTTCTTATCCTCAGCCAAGTCCCCTTGCGAATGGCTGGCAGCAAAGGCCGTATCCATGGAATCGAAGATGACACCAAACTTTACCGCTTCGAATTTGTTGACACTCGTGGTTCCGACATGGAAGCCATTGTCCAATTCGTTTTCCAGCAGCAGCGCGAACAAATCAGAAATTCAAAAATGTAGCTGACGTTCAGGAGCCATACATGACAGATCATTTAGATATCATCGAAAGGATAGTACACAAAGCATCAGAAGAGCTTGTTGCCAAGCTTAAAGATCCTATCCCGGCTGATATACAAAAAGAAATCGCCAAGAATCTTGCCCATGCTCTTATGGGAGAAGAATTCTACAAGAGCGTCAATGATGATCTTCGGGGTGGATTGAAGCAAATTTATCAGGAAGTCAAAAACGCCAAGGGATGCCAGGGAATCCAATGCGTTGAAACGGAAATTGACCCGGAAGAACTCTTCACTGAGACCTCCAACCAATTGGATGCCGTCCTCCAGACAACGGAAAAAGCCGCTGTCGACATCATCGATATCGTTGAAAAAATCCAGGAACTCCAAATAATCGTCGCAAAGATTGTCAAAGGCTTCGAGTCCGGCGGTGTCACCAAGCTGAACCGTGAAAAGCTCAAGGAAATCAACGACACTTTGGGGACTGACCTTTCCACCATCATGGTCACCATGAGCTTCCAGGACCTGACTGGCCAACGTATCAAGAAAATCATCAACGCCATTGTGCAGATTGAGAAGATCGTCAAGGAAGTCATGCTTTCCACTGGCCTGATGGTCCAGCAGCACAAGGATGAACCGGAAAAGGACATCAAGACCTTGTCTGCAGACGCCAAGACCGAAGCGACCTCTAAACTCGAAGGCCCCAGCGCCGGCACCAGCCAAGGTGACGTTGACGACCTGCTCGCCTCCCTCGGTCTGGATTAGTCATAAAAATCACACCATATAAAAGGCCCGCCATCCTCGGATGGCGGGCCTTTTATATTGAGAAAGTATCAGCCTTAGGGAAACGCTGATTAATTCGATCTTTAGGAAGTGCTGTAGAATTGTTCGCTGGGTAGGCGCGAAAAAAGTTCAAGGCCGAAGCGTACTTCCTGTACGTTAGGGTTTGAACTTTTTGAAGCAACGACGCCAGCGGACAATTATGCAGTGCTTCCTTAGAGCAAGAGAAGCCCGGCCAAGCCGAGGAAGCTCCAGAAGCCCACGGCATCAGTGATAGTCGTCAGGAATATGGATGAAGCCTGCGCTGGATCACGGCCAATTTCCTTGAGAATCAAGGGTATAGATGCGCCAAACAGTGAGCCGACGAGCATATCAAAAATAAGTGCGATGCCCATACATGCCCCGAGCTTGAAATCACCAGTAAATGCGACAATAAGCCCCAGCACCATTCCAGAAATTAAGAAACCATTAATCATACCTATCTTGAGTTCACGGAACACGGCGTACCATGCTTTCTTGCGATCAAATTTCTCCATGGCCAACTGCCGGATCATGACGGCCAAAGCCTGCTGTCCCGTATTACCAGCCTGATTGGAAACGATGTGCATAAGCGCCGCGAGGATTGCCATGGCTGCAATGGTGTCATTATAGAGGTGAACCACGTAGGCCGCGATAGCCGAGTTGATCACATTAATGATCAACCAAGGAAGGCGTTTGCGAACAGAAAATACGACGGGAGAATCCGTGGTTTCGTCCGCGCCAGCACCAACCATTGTCTGCATATCTTCACTGGCTTCTTCGTGGATAATATCAATGACATCATCAACGGTAACAACACCAAGCAGGCGGTTGCCGAAGTCCACGACAGGCAAAGCAAGCAAGTTGTAGTGGGCAATAAGGTGCGCCACTTCTTCTTTATCAATATTATAGCCTACGGTGATGAGACTCTGCGTCTTGACCAGATCCTTGAGGGTAAGTCCACGTTTGGCGAGGAGAATTTCTCGCAAGGAGACAACACCAACAAGGCGGTCCTTCAAATCTGTAATATACGCATAGTAGGGGATTTCTTTATCTTCGACCTCTTCCCGAAGCTTGGCAATAGCCTGGTCGGGGTTGAGGTCTTGATCGAGAATGACCACTTCGGTGTTCATGACACCACCGGCGGTATCCGGATCGAAGGTCAGCAGCGTTTTAAGCTCTGCCCGCTCCTCTTCAGGAACGCGCTTGAGGAGCGCATGACGCAGGTCTTCGTCCAAATCTTCGAGTAAATCTGTGGCATCATCAGGAGACATCTGCTCGACGATGCGCGCGGCCAATCCCTTGTTCAGGTGTTGGATGAGCAATGTCTGATCACGGTCTTCCATTTCAGCAATGGAATCAGCAGCATCCTTGATGGGAAGCTGCTTGATAAACTTGACCTGGTCCATGATGTCGAGACCTTCAATGGAATCGGCAGCATCGGCTGGGTGCTGGGCTTCGAGTTCGGCAGCGGTCAAACCGTCGAATTCATCGTCCTCGTTATCATAGATTTTCTCTTTGGCGCTCATGCAGGAAATTGGTAGCTCAAATCACCCTCTAGGTCAAAGAATTCTCAGTTTGAGCCCGGTATAGATTTGTGAAATATTTCATCAACTCGCCTCGGACTTGACGAAACCACATCCGTGCCTTACTTGCCTTCAACTACATTTAAAAATTGGATGAAAACCATGGCCACCAACACTTTCGAAGATTTCTTTCAAGCCGAAGCTCGCATGTTCCTCCTGGCGACCATTCGCATCGCCCTGGCCGAAGACGGTTCTGACCTGACGTCCATGGGGTTATTCAATGAAAGCGACATGGCACAGGCCATGATCGTCGCCAAGCAGGACACCATCGTGGCGGGTCTTCCCATCATTCCCATGGTCCTCGAATTCGGTGGCGAAAGCTGTCAGGCACATCTCAACGTTGATGACGGCGACAAAGTTACCGACGGCACCATGGTCGCAGCCATTCAGGGCCCTGCCCTTCATCTGCTCAAGGCCGAACGTGTCATCATGAATTATTTGTGTCATCTGTCCGGCGTCGCCAACCTGACTGCCCAATACGTTGAAGCACTCAAGGGCACCAAAACGCAACTTCTCGATACCAGAAAGACCCTGCCGGGCCTCCGTTTCGCCGAAAAATACGCGGTACTCGCTGGTGGCGGACAAAATCACCGCCGCACTCTGTCCGAAATGCTCATGCTCAAGGACAACCACATCGACCGGGCCGGTTCCATCACTGTGGCAGTGGACGCGCTTTTGAACATGCACTCCCCCTGCCCGCCCATTGAGGTTGAATGCCGGACCCTGGAAGAAGTCGAAGAGGCATGCCAATGCAGCATTCAGCGCATCATGCTCGACAACATGGACAACGAAACCATGAAAACAGCTCTTGGAGCTATTCCTGATTCCATTGAAACGGAAATCAGCGGGAATATCTCTCTGGATAATATCCGTGAAATCGCCGAACTCGGCCCGAACTTCATCTCAGTTGGTAAACTGACTCATTCGGCCCCTTCGTCAGATTTCAGCATGCAATTCGTACCTTTAACTTAAAAGGGAACATTGTGGAAAAGTCCGTAGATACCATCACCAGAATCAGAAAAGCCATGGGCGACAAGCTCGCCATCCTTGGTCACCACTACCAATCCGACGATGTCATTGAACATACTGACATTCGCGGCGACTCCCTGGAGCTATCCCGTAAAATCAACGGCCTTGATGCTGAACACATCGTTTTTTGCGGCGTCTACTTCATGGCTGAATCCGCTGCCATTTTGCAGCGCCCCAACCAGAAAATCCACATCCCGGACGTCAATGCCACCTGCCCTATGGCAGACATGGCCGAAGCTGGTCGCGTGGAAAAGACCCTCGATATTTTGCAAAGCAATGGGCGCAAAGTCATTCCGCTGACCTATGTAAACTCTTCTGCCGCCGTCAAAGGTGTGGTGGGCCGTTACGATGGTTCCGTCTGCACCTCTGCCAACGCGCCGGTCATGCTCGAATGGGCACTGAGCCAAGGCGATGCCGTCCTGTTCCTGCCGGACAAACATCTGGCACGCAATACGGCCAATACACTGAATGTTCCTGAAGACAAGCGCATAGTTTTGTCTGATGACGTCATCGAAGGCGATCCGCAACTCTTTGTTGATCCGAGCAAAACCGATGATAAACAGCTCATCATCTGGCCCGGTTACTGCCCAATCCATGAAGAATTCACCATGGACGCCATCACCGAAATCCGCGCCAACGAGCCGGACGCCAAGATAGTAGTCCACCCCGAGTGCAATCCCGATGTGGTCAAAGCTTCCGACGGCCATGGTTCCACCACGTACCTCATCAAATACGCTGCCGAAGCACCTGCTGGTTCCGTCATATACATCGGCACCGAGGAAAATCTCGTTTCGCGCCTTGCTAAGCAGTACGAGGGCGAAAAGACCATCAAGCCGCTCACGTTCAGCCAATGCGAAGACATGGGCAAGATCACGGTGGATAATCTGGCCGCCTTGCTCGAAAACATCGAGAACGCTACGCCTGTCGACGTTTCCGAGGACATCAAAGCACCAGCCAAGCTCTCGCTTGAGCGCATGCTTGAGGTTTGCTCCTAGCCCCCCAACCATGTTAGGTCAGCATCCATGAATGATTTCCGCCTACATAGCGACGCACTGATTATCGGCTCCGGCATTGCCGGAT
>JAFLJT010000080.1 GCA_022712855.1 Pseudodesulfovibrio sp.
CTCGCATGGCCGTCTTCCTGAAGCCCGGACTGGAAATCACCACACTGCTCGCAGTGCTGGGAGCCTGTTCCATGACCTTCGGTAACCTCTCGGCACTCGTCCAGACTGATCTCAAGCGTCTGCTTGGTTTCTCGTCCGTGGCCCATGCCGGTTACATCATGGTCGGTTTTGTCAGTGGCACTTACGAAGGTATTGCCGCTGCCGCCTTCTATGCGCTGTCCTATCTGATCATGAACCTGCTTCTGTTCTGGATCGTCTCCCGCATCGCGGTGGACGGACGTAACCTGCAGCTCAGCGACCTGAATGGACTCTACAAGAAAGCCCCGGTGCTTGCCTTCTCTCTGGCAGCCGGAGCATTCGCCCTCGTTGGCCTCCCGCCGACCATGGGTTTCATGGGTAAGTTCTTCCTGATCACATCCGCATGGGATCATGGATACAACTGGCTCGTCATCATTCTGGTGCTGAACTCCGCCATTGCCATCTACTATTATCTGAGCCTCTTCCGTCATGCTTTCACCGAGGAAACAGTTCCCGGTAACGCTCCGGACCCGGATACTAGCTGGTACGCATCTGTCGGTGCAGGAATGCTCGCAGCAGCAGTGCTGATCATCGGTGTCATCCCGGCACCACTGTTCAACTTCGCTATCGCAGCAAGTAAGAGCCTCTACGGCATATCCTCCGGCGGCGGACACTAGACGAACGACGTCAACGAATAACAAACCGCCCGTGGCAGCTAACGCTGACACGGGCGGTTTCTTTTTGAAGAGTAAGAATGCCTCCGGCGGCTGGGGGAAGGGGAAGAGGGAAACCCTTTGGAAAGGGTTCTCCCTCTTCCCCTTCCCCCAGACCCCCAACCTCATCTCCTTTCCTAAACTTTTTATATGCGCATGCGCGCGGATAGAGTAGGTCGGTAAGTTGATCTACTTGCTTCAGGGCGTGTAGAGAGTTACTTTGTTAGGAAGAGGAAGAGGAAGAGGAAGAGGAAGAGATTATTATGCATGAGACGAGTTTGGGTGGGACGCTCCGTGATTATTTGACGGGCGAAGAGATTGACGAAACGACCTTTGAGGAGTTTCGGCAGGCGCTCGCTAAGTTGTTGGTGGAGGAGAAAGGATATCCCAAGGCGCAGATCAAGGGGAAGGTTAAGCTGACCTACTGTGTTGATGGGGAGGATTTCGAACGCCCTCTGGATTTCGTGATTTATGATGAGAAGGGGAAGCCAATTCTTGTCATCATCTTTTGCTCGGGCGAAGTTGGCACTTATGAGCGCGAAACAGCCTGCGCAGGGCGGCTCATTGAAGGCGGCCCGGTTGCATACGCCGTCGTGACGGACACCATGGATGCTTCTCTCTTGGATGTTCGCACTGGCGAAGTGGTGGAGCGGAGCATGAAGGCGCTCCCGGATTGGGACGAGCTACTTGAAATGGTGGAGAAGACTGATGTCACGCCGTTGACAGACAAGCAGCGTGAGATGCAGACGCGGGTGTTCCACACGTATTGTGGGTTCCTGTATGGAACTTGTTGTAGTGATTCGTGTTCGTTACCGACGTTGTCGAAGAAATTTTAAAATAGAGCGAGAGCATGGAGCAAGAAATCCATATCGAGCGACCAATGAGAGTAGCTCAGATCACATCAACAGTTTTCGTAGCAATTGGATTTTTGGCAGCAATAGTTTTTGGTTGGTTCACCTTTGCTAACCCGAGAACGGGTCAACCTAGTACTATAGTGCTTGGTGGGTTGTGCTTTGTCGCTTGTTGCTGGAAAATCTTTACGCTGAGTTCAAGTAAGCCGCTCATTGAAACAAGCGGAGATGGTTTGTTCGCTGGTGGGAATATTAATTGCTATATCCCTTGGGAGAATATTCAGAATATTTCTGCTGAACAGATTGAGACTAGAACTAGTAGCTTTTTCGTTCAATCCCAAGTGCAAGGGCATTTGAGGATTGATGTAAAGAATCCTAGTGAGATATATTATGACAGCACCTTAAGTCGTTTTACCCATAGATTTAGTCGTGAACGTAACGCAATAGTGTTGTTTGCACCTGTTGCCGGTAATAATTCTCAATCGGCGATTTGTGACTCCTTACGTGAACGGTGGAAACGGGCTGTAGAAAACAAAGTGGCCGATGACAGCAAAGCTGTCACCGACCACAATGGTATTGAGAAATATGGTTGAGTTGATTCGTTAACAGTCAACGAAGACGATACATCCCTCAGGGCAGGAGTTCATAATGTCCCGGACTTCTTCTTCGGTCACTTTGGATCGGCAGACATAGGGCATGTCCAGAACTTCATCCCATTCGAAAACATCGGGGTTCAGTTCAACGCAACCTTCGCAGGAGCGGCAATCGCCCAGCTCAATAGCAACCTCACGCATTTTCTTACATGTATTTTCTGTGCTCATGAGGCAATAATAGTTACTACTTAGAGAAATGGCAAGAAAATAATCCCTCCACCATTCCTGTGGCGGTAACTTTCTGATATACGGGAGCTTATGGAAAAAGTGCAGGCTATTGCCGAATATATCAATACCAAAGGTTGGTTGGTTCTGGATGACCCTGAAGAGCAGATTGTTGCTTTGGGGACAAGCGAGAACAACGAGACCTATTGTATCACTGTGGCTGAAATCTATGGTGAAAGCAGTTTCGTTTTCCGCATCAACCATGCCAGTCGTCTTGGTCTAACCGATCAGGCTGAATATGAGTTCACTGTTTTACAGGCGCTCAGGCGTTCCGGAGTCACCCCTCGGCCATTCTATTGCGATTGTGAGACGTGTGGTGATTTGGGAAAGGGCACACTGTTTATGGAATTCCTGCCCGGCAGGATGCTCAATTATGCTGGAGACTGGGAAGTTGCCGCAAAAGTTCTTGCGCAGGTACATTCTCAGCCAGTCGACCCTCGACTCATTGTACAGAATACGCCGTTGGATGAAATAGTTCGTGAATGCGCTGGGTTGGAAAATTTGTTTGTCGCCTCTCGTCACGACCGAATAAAAGCTGGTTTTATCGGTTGTTTGGATGACCTGCGAGAGTTGGCCGAGGAAGCCCGAACGTTGATGGTAGATGAGCAGAATGTTATTGTTCATGGCGATCCTCTTGCTGCGGATTTTATCATTGAGGATGGAAATAAAACAGGTTGGCTTGTGGATTGGGAAGCCGGCATGGTGTCGAGCCGTTTTGTGGATATCGGCAAGTTCATGGCCCATGCTTCATTGGCCTGTGAGACAGGGTTTTGTCGAAATGAACTTGAGCGCCAACGCTTTCTGGAAGTATATTTGGACGCGGCAAAGCTTGATATGGGGATTGATGATGCTCTGGAGCGAGCGGAAATTTTTGAAATGGCAGCACAACTCCAGGCTATGATCTGCAACTGTGTCGCACTGGCGGGAAACGGTGGGAGAATGGGCAAATGAAACGATGGGTATGGGGTCTAACCGTTTTAGTCATGATCGCAGTTCTTGTCGGATGTTCCGGTGGGGGCGATTCGCGGGATGAGGTTTTGTCGCAAAGTTGGAGCGACATTGAGGCTTCCGCCAAGGGCAGCCTTGTTAAATTTTACATGTATGGCGGCCAGTCGGAGGTCAATCAATGGATCGACTCCTACGTGGCCGAGGAAGTGAAGAAGCAATACGGCATCACGCTTGTTCGCGTGCCCATTGGGGCAGATACTGTGATCAAGAAATTGGTGGCAGCAAAGAATGGTGGCGATAACAGTGACGCCATTGATCTGTTCTGGGTTAACGGCAAGAATTTTCGTGCGGCCCGCGATAATGAACTTTTGTTTGGACCGTTTACCGAGAAGCTGCCGAACTTCGTCAAGTATGTGGACAAGCGGATAGCGGCGTATGACTTTGGCTATTCTGTGGATGGTTATGAAGCTCCGCTTGGTCGGACGCAGTTTGTTTTCGAGTACGATAGTAGGGTTGTTAAAAATCCACCCAAAAACTACATGCAACTCCTGAAATGGGTAGCGGAGAATCCCGGACGGTTTACATATCCGGCTCCACCTGATTTCACTGGCTCTGCATTTGTGCGCCAGGCATTCTACAGCATGGCGGGCGGCCCCGTTCGCTTTGAGGCGGGATGGGATAAAGCGAAGTATGACAACGCGGCCCCAAGGGTGTGGGAATATCTGGACGAAATGAAGCCGTATCTGTGGCGTGCCGGTATGGAATATCCCGAAAGTAGCAGTGAACTGGATGCCATGTTCGCATCTGGAGAGATTCTTATTTCCATGGCTTATGGCCCGCAACATGCCAGCCAGAAGATTCGAGGCAAGGAATTTTCCCCCGAGGTGCGGACCTATGTCATGGACGAGGGAACGCTCTTTAATATGCATTTTGTCGCTATCCCCAAAATCTCAGCCAACAAGGCCGGAGCCATGGTGGTCGCGAATTTCCTGCTTTCACCGGATGCGCAGGTTTCCAAATTCAAACCGGAAAGCTGGGGTGATTACCCTGCACTGCAACTGAACGCTCTGACAAAAGAACACTGGGATGCATTCGCTGCTGTTGAGCGTGATGAATCGACCCTCGACCCAGATATGTTGGCCAAAAAGAGTGTGCCGGAAATCGGCGCAGAGTACGTGGAAGCCTTAGAAAAAGGGTGGAATAAGCATATCAAATAATACAATAAAAAGGGCCGCTCTCCATGAACGGCCCTTTTTATTGTGTCTGAATTAAGTGGCTAGACGTTGAATCTGAATTCGATAATATCACCATCCTGTACGATATATTCCTTGCCTTCCAAGCGGGCTTTGCCTGCATCCTTGCACGCCTTGAAATCGCCCAACTCGATGAAATCGTCGTAGCCGATGACTTCGGCGCGGATGAACCCTTTTTCGAAATCCGTGTGAATGACAGCAGCGGCCTGCGGGGCGGTAGAGCCTTTTCGCAGGGGCCAGGTACGGCATTCGTCTTCGCCCGCTGTCAGGTAGGAGATCAAGCCGAGCAGGTGGTAGGTCTTGCCGATGACCTTGTCCAAGGCAGATTCGGTGATGCCGAGGTCTTCCAGGAACATGGCTTTTTCTTCGGGATCATCGATCTCGGCTAGTTCACGCTCCAGCTTGGCGGCGACAGCAATGTGCGTCATACCGGGAGTGTCGGCGGGCAGTTCTTGATCACCTTCCTCGCCTTCCGGGCAGTTCCATGCGTAGAGGACAGGACGTGCGGTAAGAAATTTGTAGCCTTTGAGTTCCGGCATCTCTGCAATCTCGGCGTTTTCCCGCAGGGGTGTTTCTTCTTCAAGCAGAGCAAGGGCCTTCATGAGGGCAGCTTCTTCCTTGGCGTCGATGAGGGCTGCGTTTTTCTTTTTGTCCTTAGCCAATTTCTCCAGCCGCTTTTCGATGACCGCCATATCCGTGACCATCATGTCAGCTTCAATGGCATTCCATTGCTGCTTGGGGTCGTTCATACCGGAGAAGGCGTCGAGGACAGCGATGAAACAGTCATAGGGGCGCACTTCGTTGAGGACACGTTCGCCAAGACCAGTGCCTTTGCCGCCACCGCCGGGAATGTCGAGGTACTCGATCTCGCTGTAGGTAATTTTCTTCGGGCTGAACAATTCGATGAGTGGACCAAGGCGGCTGTCCGGTACTTTGATCATGGCGCGATTGCCCGCTTCAGCAGCGGCAGCGCCCGCAAGGGCAGCGAAAAGATCAGTCTTGCCGGAACCGGAAAAGCCGAAAATTGCAGTCTTCATATATCACTCCATGCTGAAGGTCATTTGGGTGGATGAAACTTA
>JAFLJT010000081.1 GCA_022712855.1 Pseudodesulfovibrio sp.
GAAGGTAAACTTTGCAATAGAACGCCGATTAATACCGAGGAGCACCTGAATATGGTGCTCGCGGATACAAGCGGCAAGATATACTACAAAGAAATGGAAGAGCTCAACGTTGACGTTGAGAAACTCCAGGCTTCGCTGAAAGCCACATTCAAGTCCCGGTTCAAGACCTGGCTTGAGATGTGCGCTCACTGCGGACTCTGCGCAGATTCCTGCTTCCTGTACGAATGCAACGACAAGGACCCCAAACAGGTCCCTGCTTACAAAATCCAGTCCACGTTCGGCGTACTCGTCAAGAAGAACGGCGATGTCACCAACGAATTCATGCGTCACTGCATGGATGTGGCTTGGTCCCAGTGCACCTGCTGCAACCGCTGCGGTCACTACTGTCCTCACGCAATCGACATGGGTGTCATGTTCGGTTACCTGCGTGGCCTTCTCTACTCCCAGGGTTTCGTGCCGTGGGAACTGAAGATCGGCGCTGGCATGCACCGCGTATATCGCGCTCAGATGAACGTTACGACGGAAGACTGGACCGAGACATGTGAGTGGATGGAAGAGGAGACTGAGGAGGAATGGCCGGGCTTGAAGATCCCCATGGATGTAGAAGGCGCGGACATCATGTACACCCTGAATGCTCGTGAGCCTAAGCACTATCCTGAGGATATCGCCGAAGCCGCAATCCTGTTCCACCTCGTCGGTGAGAACTGGACCATGCCGAGTGAAGGTTGGGAACAGACCTCCCTGTCCATGTTCGCCGGAGACTGGGAAGCCTGCACCATGCAGGTCCAGACCGTCTACGACGCCATAGAAAAGCTGAAGCCCAAACGCGTGCTCGGCACCGAGTGCGGTCACGCACACCGTGCTACCGTCATCGAAGGTCCGTACTGGACTGGACGTAAAGACGGCACTACACCGGCTCCGTACCTCCACTACACGGAGTACTGTGCTGAGATTCTGCGTACAGGTCGTCTTAAGATCGACCCGGCCAAGAAGCTCAAACGCCCGGTCACGTTGCAGGATTCCTGTAACTACGTGCGTAACCACGGCCTTGCTGACATCACACGTGAAATCATGTCGTACATTGTAGAACCTGAGTTCTTCATTGAGATGGCTGATACGCGTGAGCACAACTACTGCTGCGGCGGTGGTGGTGGATTCAACGGTGTGGGCAAATACCGTCCGCAACGTAACGTGGCTCTCGAGAAGAAGCGCGACCAGATCCTTGAGACTGGCGCCGAACTCGTCATCGCCCCGTGCCACAACTGCTGGGATGCCATCCGCGACCTCGAAGAAGAATTCGAGATCGGTATCGAATGGTCCTTCCTCAAACCGCTTTTGATTGAAATGGCTATCATACCGGATCACATCGAAAAGGTTGAGTACTAGCAGCTGACTCGCTGAAATAAACCGGCCCGGTGGATTCTCCACCGGGCCGGCTCATGCTCTGCTTAAGAGCAACAATATTGTTGGAAAAAGGGGCGTTAACCCGCTTGTCTGCCAGGGACGATTCCTGATGGCAGATGGCGTTCAATCAGCTCCCTCCTTTTCCAGACATTTTTCGGAATTCATCAAGACATTATGCGCATAACGACCAAGAGCCGATACGCCACGAGAATGATCCTGGACATCGCCCTGCACGGCAAAGACACGCCTGTGCAAAGCCGCGACATTGCCGAACGTCAGGACATCTCGATCAAGTATCTCGAAAAACTCATCCGCGAACTGCGGAAAGCGGGACTCATTGAGAGCCGTCGCGGCCCCCAAGGTGGACATCTGCTCGCAAAACCTGCGGACACCATCACTGTGGGCGATATCGTGCGCATTATGGAATGCCCCCCCAAGAATGACGATTGCGCCTGCCCCGACTCCATCTGCGAGGACTGCGCTCAATCAGAAGGATGTCTCACCCGAGATGTCTGGATGGAAACCACCCGGTTTATGTTTGAGAAGCTTGATTCTTTCATTATCGCGGAATTGCTCAAGTAGGATTGCCTCCGGCGGGTCTACTGACGGTCCCTGCGGGGCGTCTGCCGACGGCCGCTTTTCAGCGGGAACCAGGACGCTGTCCTGGACCTGCCAGGGGCTATAACCCCTGGACCCCATTCTCGCCTTCGGCGAAGGGTGCCCATAAAGCGAAATGGCTGTGTGAAGAACACAGCCATTTCGCTTTATGGGTGAGTGGGTTTTACGAAAAGAAGTAAAATCAGCAGTGTTTATACTTGCCATTCACTGATGAATAATTATCTTCCCTCCTAGTATGCAACGCTTCAAAATCGGCGCCGGCCACCTCTTCATTCGTCAAGGCGACATCACGACCCTAGAGGTCGCTTGTATCGTCAATGCAGCCAACTCTCGCCTCGCTGGCGGCGGTGGTGTCGACGGCGCGATTCATCGCGCTGCTGGGGCGGATAAACTCCAGGAAGCGTGTCAGGCGATCATAACGGATATAGGTTCTCTGCCTCCCGGTGAGGCTGTTCTCACTCCGGGCTTCAATCTGCCCGCCAAGCATATCATCCACACCGTCGGCCCCATTTGGCATGGCGGCACAAGCAATGAGCCGGAACTGCTCAGGAGTGCATACCTGAACAGCCTGAAGCTCGCCCATGAACACACCATAAAGACCATCGCCTTCCCGGCCATTTCCTGCGGTGTCTACGGCTATCCGGTCGAAGACGCTGCACGAATTGCGCTCTCCGCTCTGAAAGAGGGGCTGGAATCGGGATTGGTGGAAGAAGCGGGCATGGTTCTGCACGGTGACGAAGCGTATTCCTTATGGAAGAACGTTGCCGAAGATATCCTGTAATCACGCAAGGAGAAGAATATGGAACTCAGAGGAACAACCATCGTCGCTGTTCAAGACGATAACGGCACAGCCGTGGCTGGTGATGGTCAGGTCACTTTTGGTCAGGCGGTTGTCATGAAACATACCGCGCGGAAGGTGCGTCGTATTTATAAGGGTAAGGTTACGGTCGGTTTCGCTGGTGCGACGGCTGATGCATTTACTTTGTGTGAGCGGTTCGAGGCCAAGCTGGAAACGTATTCTGGTAATCTGACGCGAGCTGCCGTGGAACTTGCCAAGGACTGGCGTACTGACAAATACTTGCGCAAGCTTGAAGCCATGTTGCTGGCTGCTGATGGCGAGCATATCCTTATTATTTCCGGCACTGGCGATGTCATTGAGCCGGACGACGGTGTAGCTGCCATCGGTTCCGGTGGTTCTTATGCACTGGCCGCTGCCCGCGCCCTGAGACAGAATACTGATATGTCTGCATCAGAAGTCGCGCAGAAGGCCATGGAGATCGCAGCCGAAATCTGCGTGTACACCAACAACAATATAGTTCTTGAAGCACAGGATAAATAAATAAGCGTATCAGGTAACGCGTTCGCACATACTCGCGAAGCGCACCAAAAAGTTTAGGAGAGTCCAGAGAACCCTTTTCTCAAAGGGTTCTTTGGTCCCCCAGAAAGGGCCCCCGGAGGGCCGTCGGAGACATAATAAATGAGTAATTTGACGCCCAGAGAGATTGTTTCAGAGCTTGATAAATACATAATTGGACAGAATGCCGCAAAGAAAATGGTGGCAATTGCCATGCGTAATCGCTGGCGTAGGCAGCAGATTGATCCCGAATTGCGGGATGAAATAGCACCCAAAAACATCATTTTGATGGGACCGACTGGCGTTGGAAAGACAGAAATTGCCCGCCGTTTGGCACGACTTGCCAAGTGCCCGTTCTTCAAAGTTGAGGCCACCAAGTTCACGGAAGTGGGTTATGTAGGTCGCGATGTTGAGTCCATGATCCGTGATTTGATGGAGATTGGTATCACCATGGTACGCAAGGAAGAGACCGAAAAGGTACGCATTAAGGCGGAGAAAAACGCTGAAGAGCGGATTCTTGACCTGTTACTTCCGCGTCCGCAATCGCAGCAAAGCGGTCCGACTGGGTTCTTTATGGGCTCGCAGGACGGTCAGATTGAGGAACAAACCGAGGCTCCCAAGGATGACGCCACGCGTGAAAAGTTCCGTCAGATGTTCCGATCCGGTCAGCTCGACGAGCGCGAAGTGGAGATGGAGGTCACGGTTCAATCCGGTGCACAGGTGGAAATCATGGCCATCCCCGGTATGGAAGAGATGGGTTCCAACCTGCAAAGCGCCTTCTCCAATATGTTCCCCGGCAAGCGTAAACCGCGCAAGATGAAGATCAAGGACGCCTACAATGTCCTCATCGACGAGGAAGCAGATAAGCTCATCGACCCGGATGCGGTTAATGAACTGGCCCGCGAACGCGTCGAGCAACAGGGCATCCTGTTCGTGGACGAGATGGACAAGATTGCTTCACGTCAGGACGGCGGTGGCAGTAGTGCTGATGTCTCTCGCGAGGGTGTGCAGCGCGACCTGCTCCCCGTTGTCGAAGGCAGTGTCGTGAACACCAAGTACGGTATGGTCAAGACCGACCACATCCTGTTCATCGCGGCAGGGGCGTTCCACTTCTCCAAACCGTCTGACCTGATCCCTGAATTGCAGGGCCGTTTCCCGCTGCGTGAGGAACTCGATTCCCTGCACAAAGAGGAATTCTACCGGATTCTTACCGAGCCGAAGAACGCGCTCACCGTGCAGTATATAGCGCTGCTTGCAACCGAAGGTGTGGAGATCAATTTCACCAAGGAAGCACTCGAGGAAGTGGCTGCCACGGCCGAGAAAATCAATGAGGATGCGGAAAACATTGGTGCCCGCAGACTCTATACAATCTTGGAAAAAATTCTAGCAAACCTCTCATACGAGGCCCCGGATATGGGCGGCCAGAAGGTGGTCATCGATCGTGACTACGTGAAGTCTCAGCTCGACGACATTATGGAAAATCGAGATCTGTCCAAATACATCCTATAGAGGCTGGATATGAGCAAACGCATCAGTCTTATTGGCGTCCCGCTTGATACGAATTCATCGTACATGCGGGGCGCTGCCAGTGGAGCCAGCGTCGCGGTTGAGGCACTGTCATGTGACTCGGCCAACCTGTGGACTGAGACTGGGTATGACATGTCCGTGGTCTTTGACGATAAGGGATTGCTTGAGCTTTCCGAAACTCCAGAGGCCATGGCGCTTATCGAGCAGGCCGCTGTGGAGGCAGGCA
This sequence comes from Pseudodesulfovibrio sp., assembly GCA_022712855.1. Classification (GTDB taxonomy): domain Bacteria; phylum Desulfobacterota; class Desulfovibrionia; order Desulfovibrionales; family Desulfovibrionaceae; genus Pseudodesulfovibrio. The sequence continues at coordinate 5,130 of JAFLJT010000081.1, forward strand.
CTTCAGATGCGACGCCCATTTTTGTCGGCGGTGACCATTCCATAACGTATCCGCTGGTCAAGGGAATGCATCAGGCCGTGGGCGAGTTTACGGTGCTCCATTTTGATGCGCACCCGGACTGTTACGATGAGTTCGAGGGCAATCGATATTCCCACGCTTCTCCATTTTCCAGAATCATGGAGGACGGTGTGTGTTCCCGTCTCGTGTCGGTGGGTATTCGCACGGCTTCCGGTCATCAACGAGAACAGCGAGAGCGGTTTGGCATTGAATGGCTTGAGATGAAGGACTTCGCTTCATGGCCGACACTGTCGTTCGACACACCTGTCTACATCACTTTTGACATGGATGCCCTTGATCCGGCCCATGCACCGGGCGTGGCGCACCATGAACCCGGCGGGCTGTCCACGCGTCAGGCGTTGGATATCATCCACGCCATCGACGCGCCGATCATCGGGGCAGACGTGGTGGAACTCAATCCTGACCGAGATATCAATGGGGTGACCGGCATGGTCGCGGCCAAGATCATTCGAGAAATCGCAGGAATGATACAAAAAAACGCCCGCTGATTGAGCGGGCGTTTGTTGTTATTTCAGTGAACTCAGAAGTGATTTGACCTTCTTGAATGCCGGGTCAGTGGTGTAGACGTGCTGGAGCACTTCCTTGGCATTCTTTGACCTGTTGGCCCGAATGAAGACCTGCCCCATAAGGTAAGCGACGTCGAGGTTCTCCTTGTAAAGGGATGCGTCGACACCTATTGCGCGCTCGAATTTCTGGGCGGCATTTCCAAAATCTTTACCTTCCACATAAGCCATACCCAGGTTGAAGAGAATGGATGCGTCGTTGGGCGCTCTGCTCGATGCTTCTGAATATGCCTTGATGGCATCTTGCCAATTCTTTTTGCGGCGAAGGAGCATGCCGAGCCGATTGTAAACACTCCAGTGGGTTTCCACTTTGTATATTTTACCAAGCCTCGTGCGCATGGACAGAAGTCGCTCAGCCTCAGCTTCTTTGGAATTGAAAATTTTCTCGGCATAATCTTCGGCCAACTGCACACATTCAGGGAGTTTTTGCTCGTGCGAGAGCTTGACCGCTTCAGCAAAATACGTGGCGGCAGCCTTAATGTCGCCTTTCATGAAATAGATTTCACCGAGTTCTTTTTTGCGGCCGACATGGAGAGGGGAAAGCTCATTGATTTTGACGAGGTAGCGTAGGGCGCTTTCGGTGTCGCCTTCTTCTTTGTAGAAATCGAGAATTTTTTTCAACGGTTCGAGGTACATGTTCGCATTTGCGGCCGCTTGAAGATACATCTTTAAAGCATCATCACGCTTAGATAATCCTTTGAGTGCGTCGCCCATAACAATCAGTCCGGCGGGGCTTCCGGGCTTGATCTCAAGGATCTCACGGGCAACGCCGTAGGCGAGGGCAAATTCGATTTTTCTTAACCGTTGCTTGCCTTCGCGGACTTTCTTTCCGATGTCGTCAGGCGGAATCAGGGTGTTGGAAATTTTTTCGATCAGGACGTTGACTGACACCGGCTTGATGATGAAACTATCTGCGCCCGCTTCAACACAATGGGCGATCTTTTTCTCGTCGCTATCCGCCATCAGAACGATGACGAGTATATCTTTGAATGTGTTTTTGAGCTCTTCCAAGAAAGGGAGGGTGGATCGGTCGTTCAGGCTGTTTTCCAGAAAGACCAAGGGAGTTTTCTGATACTCCTTGTAGACACGAATTTCTTCCATGGCCCGGCGAAGACTGGAGACAAGGCGAACGCGCTCCTGATCGATACGCAGCTCTTTGTAGAATGAATTGCGAAAAGTTTGGTAAAACTTCTTGTCCTGGCTGATGACGAGAAACAGACCATCATCATCGTCAACGAAGTTGCAGACGGTATCGCTGTATCGGTTGATGGCCTCTTCGTTTTCCTTGAGCAGGTAAACGCTTTTGGTAGCCAGTTCTTTATGCTTTCTGTCTACGTCGTCTGCGTACTTCTTGACAGCATAGACGCTTTTCTTTCTATCGCTCTTTCTCATCCCGTCATGCCTTTATGAAAGTAAGAGTGTAACTCTATGCCACCTTCTGTTTTATATACATAAAACAGATAGCAATGAAAGACCATTATATTGGAAGAGAATATTGCCAAGCTGCAAAATTAACTGGAATCAGTTTCGCTCTCGCCCTTCACTTCAGCAATGGCTTCGGCGTAGGCTTGGAATACATCGTCTCTATTGATGAGGCCGATAATGTCGCTGGTGTTGGTCTGAGCAACAACGGGAATCTGGCCGTAGTCAGTATTCACGAAGCGCAGCAGGGCTTGATACAGATCGTAGTCCGGGCGGACATACACAGGGCGTGACATGAGATCGCGAACAACCACGAGGTCGTGAAGATCTTCCTCAAACATCCAGGTGCGGACGTTGTGGATGGAGATCATTCCCACGTACCAGCCGTCGGCCCGTTTGACAGGGAAGTACATCTGGTCGGAGTTGGCGATGATATCGGTCAGTGCCTTGAGGGTTGTGGATTCCTCTAGCACGATGACGGTGCTGGGATTATAGAAGTCGGTCACGTGCATCTGTTCGAGCACGTTGATGGTCGCATCTTCCGCATGAGCGGGCGAATCGAATTTGTTTTCTACCTGATGTTCATAGAGTGAGAAATTACGTCCAAGGACCAGACAGAGCGCCGAGGCGAGCATGAGTGGTGCGAGCAACCCGTAACCCTGCGTCAGTTCGGTGACCATGATCAGTGGGCCAATGGGAGCGTTGGCGACACCTGCAAAGAATGCGGCCATGCCGACAAGAATGTATGCACCCGGCTGGGTGACGATTTCCGGGAAATAATGGTGACCGAATTTACCCACCAGACCGCCGGACATTCCGCCCACAAACAGGGCGGGTGCGAACATGCCGCCGGACATGCCGGAGCCGATGGTCACAGACGTGGCTAGGGTTTTTCCCACAATGATGTAGCACATGCCAAGGGCGGGAATCTGCCCGAGAATGGCGAGTTCCAACCAGCCATAACCGCCGGAAAGCAGGCCGCCTGTGACGATGCCATCCACGGCCAAATGCGGGTACATGATGCCAATCATTCCCATGGCAAAACCGCCGAAGGCCATGGACCACATGAGTCCTATCTTCTCTCTGAGCGGGAAGAAGATATGATATTTTATGAAATAAAATGTGCGGATATACATCCAACCCACAGCGGCGCAGACAAAGGCGAGCAGAGCATAGAAAATCAGTTCACGCGGGTCGCTGAAAGAAAAGCGTGGAATGCCGAAGATAGGCTCAGTGCCGTAGAAGAATGTGAAAATGGAGTAAGATACCACCGAACTCATGACTGACGGCAGAATCGCTTCGGCCTCAAAGTCTTCGCGGTAGATGACTTCCACGGCTGTAAGCGCGCCGCCGAGCGGGGCGCGGAAGATAGCCCCAAGGCCGCCAGCCGCGCCAGCGAGCAGCAATATACGCCGTTCTTTTGCGGAGAGGTCGAATATCTTGGCAAGCCAGGATCCGACACCTGCACCCATTTGGGTAATGGGGCCTTCGCGTCCGGCGCTACCACCAGAGGCGATGGTCAAGACTGAACAAAAGCCGCGAATGATAGCGACTCTGGCTCGGATGATGCCACCCTGATTGTGAAATGCGTTGATGGTGGCGTCGGTGCCGTCGGTGCCGCCATTGATGGTTTCCGGAATAAATTTGTGGACCAGCCAGCCGGTGAACAGGCCTGTGCCAGTGGTGAAAACCGGGATGAGCCAGGGGCGGAATTCGCCCGCCGGGCCGTGGAAGATACCTTCGCCAGCAGGTTCGGGAGAGACGATACCAGCAAGATTGTGCTGGAGAACGAATTTCCCGATCTCAACCAACCAGAAAAATCCTACAGCGATGAGGCCGGACAAGGTGCCGACCAATACGCCAATGACCAACCAGCGGAACGAGGAAACCGTGGTGTACGATTTTGCGAGCTCTCGCCAGTAGGTGAAAAATTGATTGAGCAGTGTCATGATTTATCCGTCTGTGGCAGGGCTTTCGACATCGGCCAGCGTCACTTTGATTTCAGCGTCTGGCTCGGCCAGAATCTGACGACCGAGTTCGATGTCCTTGCCGATACGCTCTTTCAGTTCATCGATGCCGGAAAATTTCTTTTCATCGCGAATACGTTGGACGAAGTGAATGCGGATATCGCGGCCATACAAGTCGCCCTTGTAGTCGAGGATGTGCGCTTCCACTGACAGTGCATCGTTGCCAAAGGTCGGATTTTTGCCAATGTTGGCCACGCCTTTGTGTACTTCGCCGTCGACTTCAACCCAGATGGCGTAGACGCCGGTTTTGGGGAAGAGTTCGTCCACCAGCTTGAGGTTGGCCGTGGGGAAACCGAGCAGGCGTCCGCCACGGTTCATGCCATGTACCACCTCGCCTTTGACCTGATAAAAGCGGCCAAGAAGTGGGCGTACGGCCCAGACTTTGCCCGCCTGAACCAGATCGCGAATGCGGGTGGAACTGACGACGGCATCGTCTATGGAGACGGGATCAAGTCGGTCCACGGTGAAGCCATTCTGCTTACCGAGTTCTGTCAGGGTCTCAAAATTTCCGGCACGTCCCTTACCAAGATGGTAGTCGTAGCCGATGATCATCTCTTTCATGTTCAGCCCGGCGAGAAGGAATTTCTTGACAAAATCTTCAGGGGCGAGCTTCGCCATGTCCATGTTGAACTCCAGCAGCAGGCAGACTTGCGGCCCATGCTGGGAGATGAGTTCGAGCTTTTGCTCGATAAGGGTGATGAATGGCGGCTTGCGATCATCGCGCAGTACCCGCAATGGGTGCGGGTCAAAGGTGACCACAACACTGACCAGACCCTGCGCTTTGGCGCGGGAACAGGCGAGTTGGATGAGCTTCTGATGCCCTTTGTGGACGCCGTCAAAATTGCCGATGGTCACGCAGGACCCGGCTATGACGTCCGCGATGTCTTCTATGTTTCTGGCAATAATCATTGTTTCGCTTTTATGCTGGGGTCCTGAAAGAAGAGCAAACTACGTTAAAATGCCGTGCTATTCAAGGCTTGGCTATTGGACGGGTTCGGAGCGGGCCGCAATGAGCGCCTGCAACTCTTTGAGTTTGGCTTCCTGGGCGTCACCCTTGGCTTCCGCAGCGGCTTGACTTGCGTGATACCGTGCCTTGCGCAAATTGGCGGAATAGACGGCAGCATAGGCCAGATGGAGGTTTCCGCCAAATGCGTTGCCTGATTCACCGAGGATCATGCCGATGTGGTGATGCACTTCCGAGTCCTCGGGGACGATCTCAAGGACTTTGCGCATGTTCTTTTGCGCGAGGTCGAACTGGTCGGCCTCGGCCTGCAGGCGAGCGAGATAAAAAAGACCGAGAGCATCACGTTTGTTCTTGATGACTGCTTTTTGCAGGTATTTGAATGCCTTGGTGTGTTCACCTGTCTTAAAATAGAAAATTCCTGCCTCTCGAACGACGAGGGGATCTTCTCCATCTAAGTGAACCGCCTCCTGAAAAGAGAGTGCAGCCTGATCTCGATCCTTGAGCCGTTCCTGAACAATGCCGAGGCCGATATAGTCCATGGGGCTAAAGTCGCTGCGCTTTTTTCCATGATAATACGCGATGGCGGATGTGGCGGGGGACATTTTTGAACGGACAAGCACCTGTATCCTTTTCAGCTCGGCATTGTCATCTTTGCGCGCCACGAACACGTCGGGCATCCGAGCGATGCGGTCATTGAGGTAGGTGATACGTTCTGACAGGCCTGGGTGAGTAGAAAGATAGGTGGGCATTTGCGAACCGGAATCAAACCACCGGTTTTTCATCATGATCTTAAAAGTGCCGGGCATGCCCGTGGGGTTGTATCCTGCCTTGACCATCGAGTTCATTCCTACGTGATCCGCTTCACGCTCATCATCCTGAGAATATTGAAGCATGGCGGCAGTGGCGAGTCCCTGAGAACTCATCATCAGTGCTTGGGCAGCCTTGGCTGAACCGCTGCCTCCGGCAATGCCGAGGAAAAGGGCTGCCAGTGTTCCAGCGGTTGAGAGTAAGCCGATCTTGGCTTGTTTTTCTATACGGCTTGCCACATGGCGTTGGGATACGTGCGCAAGCTCATGCGCAATGACGCCAACAAGTTCGGATTCAGTATCCACTTCCTGGATCAGGCCCGTGAAAATATAGATGAAACCACCGGGAATAGCGAAAGCGTTGAGAATGGGGTTGGCAACGACTGCGCTCCTGATACGAAAAGGCATGGGGCGTTTTGCGAGGACAACTCGGTTGACAATGTTAGCGACGTAATCCGTGATGTACGTGTCGCCGACCATGGGCATCTGAGAGCGAATCATTTTGTCAAATCTTCGTCCCATCTCGTTTTCCTGCCGGATGGTGATTTTGTCACCAATCATCGCATGGGCTGTCATGACCGGTGTGAAGACCAGCGTAAAAGCTGCAAGTAAGGCTGGGAGTATGGAACTAAGACGTTTGAGCATTCTCTTTCCGTGTTAAAAGGCTGTGCTCATTGTAACCATTTATATGGCCTTGGCAACCGTATGCGCTCAGTTGCACAAACAACAATGCGGCCTTGTGGGCCGCATTGAATTATTCTTATTCTGACAAGTTGTTGAGAATGGTGCGAATGCGAGGCGCAAGAGAAAAGCAGGGACGAAGCGTATTCTTATACGCGAGGGTCTGATTTTCTCGCAGCAACGACGCAGTCGTGCCGTTATCAACTACTTGGTCATTGATTCGAAGAAGTCTTGGTTGTTTTTTGTGCCCTTCATCTTGCCGCGTAAGAACTCCATGGAGTCGATGGAACCCATGGGGGAGAGCAGCTTGCGAAGGATCCAGACGCGGTTGAGCACGTCTTCGCTAAGCAGCAGTTCTTCCTTACGAGTACCGGAGCGGTTGATGTCGATGGCCGGGTAGATACGTTTCTCAGAGAGATGACGATCCAGATACAGTTCCATGTTGCCGGTGCCCTTGAACTCTTCGAAGATGACTTCGTCCATACGAGAGCCAGTGTCGATGAGGGCTGTGGCAATGATGGTCAGAGAACCACCTTCCTCGATGTTACGCGCTGCGCCGAAGAAACGCTTGGGGCGTTGCAGGGCGTTTGCGTCGATACCACCGGAAAGAACGCGGCCGGACGATGGGGTCACGGCGTTGTATGCACGGCCCAGACGGGTGATGGAGTCAAGCAGGATGACAACATCGCGCTTGCGCTCGACCAGTCGTTTTGCTTTCTCGATGACCATGTCTGCCACCTGAACGTGACGCTGCGGCGGTTCGTCAAAGGTGGAGCTGACCACCTCGGCTCGAACCGTACGCTGCATGTCCGTCACTTCCTCAGGCCGTTCATCGATGAGAAGGACAATGAGGTCCACCTCGGGATGGTTGGCGTTGATGGAGTTGGCGATGGTCTGGAGCATGATGGTCTTACCGGTGCGGGGCGGGGCGACGATGACGCCGCGCTGTCCCTTACCGATGGGGCATAACAGGTCGATGATACGGGAAGAATAGTTTTTGTCCCCATTTTCCAGCTTGAACTGTTCTTCGGGATAGAGCGGTGTCAGGTTGTCGAAGAGCACCAGATTCTTGGAGTGCTCCGGCTTTTCATAGCCGATCTCGCTGACACGCAGCAGAGCGAAGTAGCGTTCACCTTCTTTGGGTGGACGAATCTGGCCGGAAACGACGTCACCCTTGCGCAGGCCGAAACGGCGAATCTGCGAAGGGGAAACATAGATGTCATCCGGGCCGGGCATGTAGCTGTACATGGGGGAGCGCAGGAAACCAAAGCCGTCAGGCAAGATTTCCAGCACGCCGTCACCGAAGATCTGGCCGTTCTGGGATGCGCACTGCTGCAACAACTCAAAGATGAGTTCCTGCTTGCGCAAACCGCTGGGGTTCTCGACGTTAAGCTTGACTGCAAGATCGGTGAGATCCTGCATGGATTTCAGCTTGAGTTCGGCTAGGTTCAGCCTGTCGATACCGTTGCCATTGCCGTTACCGGCAGGCTTAGGTGTGGCTGGGGCCATGGGTGAGGCCGGAGCTTTGGGTTTGGCTGGAGCCTTGGGTCTGGCTGGAGCTTTACTTTTGGCCGGAGCCTTGCCTTTGGCGGGAGCCTTCGCTTTCACGGGGGCTTTGTCTGTCTTTTTTTCGGGCATACGTATGAAATGTGTTTTGTTGAATTGTTATGAAAGAATATAAATGAATTAACTACCTCAATACGAGGTATTTATATGAATGAAATTCCCACAGATGGAGATGGTGTGTCAGAAAGAGGTGGACCGCTTATTAATGGCAGTCAAGGTGGTAAAAGAATTACCTCTTGCTCGGGTTTGGCGAATTTTACGCACTAACTACAACTATATTGGGATATATGGGATCAAGCCGCAGAGGCGGCGTCAAATTCGAATTATCCTAAACGAACAGAGTTGACAAGTCTTGTTACTATTTATTTCCTGCAGGTTGTTCCGGGAGTGACATGTGCTCGGTGCAAGAGGAAATCAAGGTCGCTGCGTATTTCGATACGCGAGAGTTTGAGTTTCTCGCAGCAACGGCGCAGATGGCGCTGCTGGGCGATTGGCTAATTTTTCTCTTCTTGGGCGGCGATGACGTCAGCAAATATTTCGTTGATGCCTTCTTTGATCTCTTCCTGGTCCATGTCTATGGAATACGCCAACTCCATGGATACGAGCCCCATGGCCTGTTCCAGGAGTCTGCGCTCTCCAAAGGAGAGTTCCTTGTCTTTACCAATGAGGAAAAGTTCTTTGAGGACGTATGCGACATCGGAAAGATCGCCACTCTTGAGCTTTTCAGAATACTCACGGTAGCGACGGTTCCAGTTCTGGCCTGTGTAGCCGGTGAACTCGGAACGATCTTTGAGGGATTCGAAGATTCCTTGGCCAACGGTGGAGGAGCACACAGGGCGCAACCCAACGTTTACGGCATTTGCAACAGGAACCATCAAGGTTACGTTGTTGCTCAGAATGCGAACAATATAAAAATCGGCCTTTACGCCGCCGATTTCCTGGGACTCAACACGCTCAACGCGTCCGACTCCCTGGGAGGGATATACTACCAGCTCATTAACCTTAAACACTTGAAATAAAGCTCCTTGCTTTACGCTCTTTCACTTGCGCAGAAAGACATCATATCTAAAATATGGCAAAGAGTCCATGGTTACGACCCTCTACCCGTATATATTACAACGAAACATCCACCTTGGGGGATGATTTTGTGGTGGCAGCCTCTTCAGATTCCGGCTCTTCAATAGAAAAACTATTGATATGCTGGGTAGCAAAACCTGCACCCCGGCGAAAAAATATGTCGAGTCCCTTGCATGCATGTTCAATGATTGCAGGGATGTGCTGCACGTTTTTAGGGAGGAACGGCTCCAGAACCCAGTCACTGATGACTTTGTATTGTTCCTGCGGACGGCCAACGCCAAGGCGAAGGCGGTAGAAATTTGGGGTGGTCAGGCTCTCCTGCACGGACTCGAGGCCATTATGTCCATTGTTGCCGCCGCCTTTTTTCAGCTTCATGCGTCCAACGGGCAGGTCGAGTTCGTCATGGACGACCATCACCTGTTCCGGCGTCAGTCCGTGGCGACCACAAATCTTCGCCACAGCCTTACCACTCAGGTTCATATAGGTCTGCGGTTTGGCGAGCAGGCGATTGGCACCAGCAAATTTGACACGCCACAACTCGTAGTTGCCGGACTCATCAATCTGCTCAAGGCGCATATTCTTACGCCCCTTAGCCAAGGACAAAATGTGATCCACGAACATGAACCCGATGTTATGTCGGGTTGTTTCGTACTCCGGCCC
>JAFLJT010000293.1 GCA_022712855.1 Pseudodesulfovibrio sp.
TTCAACCGCGAACGGATGCTTGAATGTGATTCAACGGGTTCGCAACGCATCCTAGGTTGTGGGAGATGCTGTCCGCAGGAAGTGGACAGAGGCTGCCACAACGGGATGGGGAGATTTAGGGAAGGATTGGGAGATCCTTCCCCCTGGCTTCAATAACCCAGGGAGGGGTTAATGAAGGGTTATGATGAAAGCTGCACTCGACGTGCGGCCAATATAGAGACTGAGCAGGTATTCGAAGATTTCGATGCCACCGAGTCTGATCGCTCAAGGCGAGAAGAGGAGGAACGTGCGCTCAAGATAGCTCGCCTCAAGGACGAAGTCCGCTCAGGTGATTACAAGGCTGATGTATTAGACATCGCTCGACTACTCACCTCGGCTATGGACCCAACTCTGTAGAGTTGCAAAGCTAACCGGCACAAAAAGCCGATCTGGGAATCATCCCAGATCGGCTTTTTTGCGCTCTACAGAAAGGGAAGACAACAACGCACAGGCACAACTAACTACTTCCTCTTCTTAAAAACCACCCTGCCCATATTGCGAAACGGTTGATATTCTTCACATCAACCGTTTCGCATTATGGGCACCCTTCGCCGAAGGCGAGATGGGATTCCAAAGGGGCTCGCCCTTTGGCAGGTCCAGGACAGCGTCCTGGTTCCCGCTGAAAAGCGACCGCCGGTAGGCCCGCCGGAGGCTTTCCCTTACCAACCCTCTGCTAATGCCAGACGTTGCTTCCCATGAACAGCACGGCACCGAACAGCGCGATGGCTGAGGCTCCGCAGATGGACAATCCGGCGTACATGTAGTTGAAGAACTTTTTGTTTGTCCCGGAGAGTTTGAGGGTCATGCCTCGTGCGGCGACGGCGGCCCAGGCGAAGAGCGTTGTGGTGAGCCCCATACCTATTGCCATGACGAGGATGGCGAGCATTCCGGCCCAGAGGATGTTGAGACCTATAGAGAAGGCGAGGATGACGGCAGCTCCCGGACATGGGACTAGGCCAGTGATGAAAGAGACGGTGAGTACATGCTTGATATGCTGAGCGCGGGCGACCTCATCATGATGAATGGGGCAGGATGTCTCGACGAGCAGACCGCCTTTAATGACATCGCGGATCGCCTTGATTGCGAGGAAGAGTCCCATGAGGAAAAGGAGCGCGTAGCTTGCAGGCTGGAGAGCGCGGCTGGCCTCGGTGAACCCGCCCATGCCGGTGGAGAAGATCATGTATGTGATACCGACGGCAGCGGCGGCGGACCCCATGTGGACGAATGTTATGACATTGCCCATGAGTGCGCCGGAGAAAAGAGAACCGGGATTGCTGAGAAAATAGGAACAGACAACAGTCTTGCCGTGACCGGGACCAACGGCGTGGACGACGCCATAGAGGAACGAGAGAGCGAGGAACATCCAGAGCGCGGGACCAAAAGGGTCATCCTTGATATCCATGCCGAAACCGTTGAGCTTGACCGTGAGTCTCTTTTGGATATTTCGCACGTAAGCCAAAACCTTCTGGATGGGACCGGGCGCTTCATCCTCGGCGAGATCGGCAACGGGCAGATCGGACATGGCACCGGGGACATTTGCGAAAGAAATATGCACGGCTTCGGGCACGATGAACTGCCAGTAGGTATGATCCTTAGCTTGGCGCACAACGTGTTTGACCTCGGCTGTGCCTGTGATCTCGAACTTGATAGCGTCCTTCATGAGCAGGACGTCGGAGTAATAGTCCTTATCAAAAATGGCGGTGCGGAATTTTTTGATCTGATCAAAAGGGAGATGAATGGGCACGGTAAAATCGTAGGAGAAACGCCCTTCGTTGATGGAGGCCTTGAAGTCCTCGGTAGTGATGGGAAGGCGTTTGCCCCCACTTTCGATGAGCGTGAAATAATCGTAGTTGGCAAGATAGGCGAAAGCGCCGTTCTTGATCGACTCCTGCCCTTCGGGAGTGGCAAGGATTTCTGGCGTGAGATCGAGATCACCCATAATCGCCTGGCTGAAGATCTCGTCAAAGAGCCAGTTCTGCTTAACCGAGACAAGCCCGGTTTCATCCACCACGAATGTCAGGGAAGCGTCGACATAGACGTGCGGGTGAGCATTTATCGTGGCTGGAGAGAACAGCGTGGAAATCGCCAGTAATGAAAGAAAGAATATGGTTTTGTACTTCATGGTCATGCGGCTTTCTATGGCAGTGTTAAGGGGATGGCAAGCATGTGCAACGGGAAAGGGAGAACGTCTGGTGCTTCTTGCATCCGGAGTGTAAATCTGGCAATCAACTGGATGCATCGTACCATCTATTATGAATTGGACCAGCCACATGTTCAAGCCGTTTTTATTCATCGTTTTTTATTGCGTCCTGACACCGCTCGCGCTTGTTTGCCGCGCCTTGGGTTATGACCCCATGGCTCTCAAACAGTGGGGAAAAGGGAAAGAAAGCGTATTTGTTGATCGCAACCACACCTATACCAGCGCTGAGCTGAAATCGCCGCGCTAGGCTTATCATGAAAGACGCCATCCTCGGTATATCCGCTTATTATCACGATTCCGCCGCAGTCTTGCTCGTTGACGGTAAGATCATCGCCGCTGCGCAGGAAGAACGCTTTACCCGCAAAAAACATGATGCGGGTTTCCCGACCAATGCAGCGAAATACGTGCTCAAGGAAGGCGGCATCGAACTGGCCGACCTGACGGCCATCGCATTTTACGACAAGCCGCAACTCAAATTCCAGCGACTCCTGGCAACATACATGGGTTTCGCGCCTCAAGGGATACGCAGCTTCCTGACATCCATCCCGCTCTGGGTCAGGGAAAAATTCTTCATGCACTCAATGCTCGACAGAGAACTGGCCGAACTCGGCGAGAACGCACCGGACATTCTCTTCCCGGAACACCATCTTTCCCATGCAGCCAGCGCATTTTATCCTTCACCGTTCGAAGAAGCGGCCATCCTGACCGTTGACGGTGTCGGCGAATGGGCGACCACTACTATATGTAAAGGGGTGGGCAAGGATATCACCATCCTCAAGGAGCTGCATTTCCCCCACTCGCTGGGGTTACTCTACTCCGCATTCACCGCATTTTGTGGCTTTCGTGTGAACTCCGGCGAATACAAACTCATGGGATTGGCTCCTTACGGCAACGCCACTGCGCCCCGTGTTGAGCAATGGAAGCAGGCCATCTATGATGCGATGATCGATGTTCGTGACGACGGTTCCATGCTGCTCAACATGGAGTATTTCAACTACGCCACGGGCATGACCATGTGCACCACACCCAAGTGGGAAGCACTTTTTGGTATCCCGACCCGGCAGGCAGAGAGCGAAATTTCACAGCCATACATGGACCTCGCCCTGGCTATCCAGCAGGTGACCGAAGAAATTGTCTTCACTCTGGCCGAAACAGCACGAGACCTGACCGGATGCGAAAATCTGGTCATGGCAGGCGGCGTGGCACTCAACTGTGTCGCCAACGGCAAGCTACTCAAACGCGGCACTTTCAAGGACGTCTGGATTCAACCCGCAGCGGGCGATGCAGGCGGCGCACTCGGCGCGGCTTTGGCTGCCCGCCATATCTCGCAGGGCAAAGAGCGCACTCCGCAGCCTACAGACTCCATGCGCGGCGCGTATCTCGGGCCGCAGTTCAGTACGAACGACACCGAACGAGTGGCGAGAAAGTATAACGCCCCGTTCAAACAATATGATGATTTCCCCACGCTGGCATCGGATGTGGCCGACCTGCTCACCGAAGGTAATGCCATCGGTTGGTTTCAGGGGCGCATGGAATACGGTCCGCGCGCCTTGGGCAACCGTTCCATTCTCGGCGATCCGCGTCATCCTGAGATGCAGAAGAAGCTCAATCTCAAGATCAAGTACCGCGAAGGGTTCAGGCCGTTTGCCCCCTCCGTCATGGAAGAGGAATTGGGAACATGGTTTGATCTTGATCGACCCTCGCCATACATGCTCATGGTCGCCCCGGTGGCTGAAAAGCACTGTGTACCGCTGCCTGACGGATACGACGACATGGAAATGTACGAACGGCTTTATGTCCAGCGTTCCACCATTCCGGCGGTCACCCACGTTGATCACTCGGCCCGTATCCAGTCTGTGAGCAAGACGACAAACCCACGTT
>JAFLJT010000082.1 GCA_022712855.1 Pseudodesulfovibrio sp.
CACGGCAAAGCTTCGATTTGTTGGCGGAGTTCATCCATGGTGTTGCATCGAATGAGCTGGTCCTCAGTATACAATGAGTCTACATCGACCAGATGGTGGTCGGCCAGGAAGCCGGGGATTTTCAGAAAAAACGTGAACGAGGTCAGTTTCTTTAAGCCGAGGATGTCCATGTTTATAAGCCGTACTGATCCTGCATGTATTGGAGTGAGTACAAAGCCGGACATGCTGCTTTTGGGGTCGACGACGTCGGGCAGCATCAACTCCTTGAACCGGGCGGCCATACGCGCACTGGCTTCCTTGTCTTTTTCGTACCGAGTCTTCCACCACACCTCGTGCGGGGAGAAATAATTCTGATCAACGCTCATGGACAGGAACAATTGTTTCGCGTTCGTCGTATTTTCTACCTCGATCCAGACAGGCTGGACGCCGACTTTTTCGAGATCTACGCCGAAGACGTGCAGAGATTCTTCGCCGTTCAATATGGCGGCGGAGACGGTGATACCGCCTTGTGACTGGGTTTCGGCTCTGGGAATGACCTCCAGATCCTCAAGGGGCATGGGTGTGTATTGTTTGGTGCAACCGACTGTTGCGACGAGGATAAACATGGTGATACACAGGAGCGTTTTGTTTTTTATGAACATGCTGTCTCCGTCCCGGAAATGGTGGGTAAGGTGAAACAAAATGTACTGCCTTTGCCGTACTCTGACTCGACCCAGATGGTGCCGCCGTAATGTTCCACAATCTCTTTGCTGATGGCGAGTCCCAGTCCGGTGCCTTTGTCAGTGACGCTGACTGTATCACCGGTACGGGATTTGTGGAACTTTTCGAAAACCCGTCCCAACTCTTCCTTCTCAATGCCGATGCCTGTGTCGGTGACGGTGATGACCAACATGTCCTTGTCCATGGCTGTGGAAACAACGACAGATCCTTCCAGAGTGAACTTGCACGCATTATTGAGCAGGTTGATGAGGACCTGCTGTATCTTGTCCGGGTCGGCATGGATCGGTGGAATGGTGGTGGGCAGGTCGGCCAGAAGATGCACTTCCGATTTGGCGGCAAATGCGCCGGTCAGAGCAGCCACGGCCTGATTAATAACTTCGCAGGGGTTGAGGAAGGTGTCGTTCCATGAAGCCTTGCCCGACTCGATACGGTTGATGTCCAGAAAATCGTTGATAAGTCGGGTAAGACGTTCGCCCTCGCTCTCGATTATCTCGAGATTCTTTCTGATACGTTCCCCTTTCTTTTCCAGAGCTGGCTGGTTGGCCAGAGGATGGAAAAAGCGCAGGAAGTCTTTGCCCGTCAGCTTGGCAAAGCCTCGGATAGAGGTCAGCGGGGTTCGCAATTCGTGAGAAACAGACGAGACGAGCGTGGATTTGATCTCATCCAGTTCGGTGAGTCGCTTGTTGGCGATTTCGAGTTCAGAGGCTTTGTCCTGAAGCTCAACCGTGCGTTTTGCGACTTTGTTTTCCAGCTCTTCATTGAGGCTGGTCAGCTCTTCTTCATTGGCTTTGCGCTCAATGGCCAGGGCGACCTGTTCGGAGACCGCTTCCATGAGAGTAACGTCCGAATCAGTATAGTGATGGGGGTTGGTGTAATGTTGGACAGCCATGGCCCCGATGATTTTGCCGTTGAGCTTGAGCGGAACGCCGAGCCAGACCGCGGCGGGGCTGCCCACCACGCCCATATTGAATTGTATCTCAGCACTATCGGTGGCTCTCCCTGTTATGAAAAGAGGCTTTCCTGTGCGGAGAATATGGACCGCCAAGCTCTTGGTGGCTGGCGAACTCACATCCCGAATGTCATAGTAGTCGTCTCTTTCATCTGCAAAGTAGGGGAAGAACAGCCTGTCTTCTTCCTCGTCCAGAAGGGCGATGAAAAAGTTGGTGGCATCGATGACCTGCCCGAGAATGGCATGAATGTTTTCATACAGGTGTTGCAGGTCACGCGTGGTGGAAATGGCTTTAGAAATGGCATAGAGCGCATTGGTTGTTCGTTCATGCAGCTTGCGCTCGGTGATATTCTGGAGAAACCCTTCGTAGTAGTCGAGTTCTCCCTTTTTGTTGTAAATGGCCCGAATGTTTTCCGAGACCCAAATTTTACTGCCGTCTCTTTGGTAGAGTTGCACCTGGAAGTTGTCGAGGAATCCCTTTTTCGTCAATTCTCGTAAAAAAACGTCGCGTCCGTTGGGATCGACCCACATTTGGTTCTCGATGTCATCGACTGCGTTGATAATTTCTTCAGCCGAATCATACCCCATATGACGGGCCATGGCCGTATTGGCAGTGATGAAGGAGCCTTCAGGCGTACTCTGGTATATACCGTCACTGGCGTTCTCGATGATCTCCCGATATCGCTCTTCCGCCTTTTTGCGGTCGGTTATGTCGGTGTGCGTGCCTGCCATGCGATAGACCGCGCCGTTCTCGTCCTTTACGCTGGCTCCGCGTCCGAGAATCCAGCGATAGGAGCCATCCTTGTGGCGCATGCGGTATTCGACGATGAAGCTGTCTGCCTTTCCTTCGATACATTTGGTGTTGATTTCGAGAGAGTGGTCCAGGTCATTGGGATGGATATTGTCTATCCACGAGGCTGCCACATTGGGGAATTCGTGGTCTTCATAACCCAGAATGGCCTTGTACCGGGGTGAGTAGTAAACTTCGTCGGTTTGTAAATTCCAATCCCAGATGCCGTCATTGGCACCGCGAACGACCAGCCCATAGCGCTCTTCGCTGGCGCGCAGTTTCTCCTCGGCCTGTTG
>JAFLJT010000213.1 GCA_022712855.1 Pseudodesulfovibrio sp.
GGATATTGATGATTTTCGGTTTTTTTTGCCCCTGCGTGCAGGGCTTCGATGATAAACTCAGGTGTGGGAAGATCGGGATCGCCGATACCCAGACTGATGATGTCCATGCCTTGCGCGGCAACTTCCGCCTTGGCCTTATCGATGGCCGCGAAAAGATATGGGGGAAGCGTCGAGAGACGATCAGCTAATGCAAACTTTGACATGAATATGTTCTCCTTCAATATACTATGAAGGGACTTTCTTAAATGGGGTGTGACCTACTGTCAATGCGAACCATTGCTCTTTAAGCGGTCACTTGGTAGCTATCAAGTGAGAATGAATGGTTTTACTCGCTTTGAGCATGAACATTCATTGTCTATTAAGAAATAAAACTCTTAAATATCAATATATTAAATTTGATTAAGGCGTGATCATGGCCCGCAAGAACAAATCAGGAGAAATTTCGCATCCAACCCATCGCTGGGTTGATCGATATTTGGAATATGTCCTGATTGAAAAGGGTTTGTCGGAAAATAGCCTCTCCAGCTATTCGCAGGATCTGACCTCCCTTCTCGCTTTTTTGAAAGAAAAATCCTTTCGCCTTGAAGATTTATGCGACAAAACGCTCTTCTTGTACCTCACATATCTCAGAGCCAAAGGCCTGCAAAGTCGGTCACTTGCCAGACATCTGTCCTCCTTGCGTGGCTTCTTTACCTTTGCCTTGGACGAAAAATGGTACAAGGAAGACCCCGGTCATCTCCTGGAGAATCCCAAGTTACCGAAAAAACTTCCTGAATTTCTGACTCGTGCTGAAATTTCCCGTATGCTCGCCCTACCCGACACCAGTACAAAGCTCGGTATGCGGGACAAAACAATGCTTGAATTGCTGTATGCGGCAGGTTTACGTGTTTCCGAATTGATTCAAATGAAGGTTTTGGATTACGATGCCCAAGTCGGGCTTCTGAAAGTGTTCGGCAAGGGAGCCAAGGAGCGGCTGGTACCTATCCATCATGTGGCTCAGGATGTGCTGAGTCGATATTTGCAAAATACCCGCCCCACTTTCAAGCCGGCTGAAGATTTTATGTTCCTCAACCGTTCGGGCAAAGGCCTCACCAGGCAAGGTGTATGGAAATTGATCAAGAAATTCGCTGCACAAGCTGAGATCAAGCGGAGTATTTCCCCGCATACATTTCGCCATTCATTCGCTACGCATCTCTTGGAAGGCGGCGCAGACCTGCGCACAGTCCAACTTTTACTCGGGCATTCTGATATCACTGCAACTGAAATATACACACACATTCAGGCCGGAAGGCTGAAATCCATTCATCAGGAATACCATCCGCGTTCTGGGATGTGAGCTGAGTAATAGAGTAGAATATATGTCAAAAAAACAAAAAGTACCGAAAATAAACGCGCCTACAGTCATTACATCCCACGCTAATGCTGATTTTGACGCCTTGGCAAGTATGGTTGCGGCCAGCAAAATATATCCGGACTCCGTGCTGATATTCCCGGGCAGTCAGGAAAAAAACCTGCGCAATTTTTTTATCCAAAGCACAACATATTTGTTTAATTTCAAGGCGTTCAAGGATATCGACCCTGCATCGGTGGAGCTGCTTGTTGTTTGCGACACCCGTCAACGGACTCGCATTCCTCATGTGCACCCGGTTCTCGATAATCCCGGTTTGAAGATTCATTTATACGATCACCATCCTGATACCGATGACGATCTGGTGCCTGATAAAAGTGTCATCAAGAATTGGGGATCCACGACCACCATCATTACATCTATTATAGCCGAACAGAATCTCACGCTCACAAAGGAGGAGGCAACCCTCTTAGGGCTCGGAATATATGAAGATACAGGTTCTTTCGGCTTTAATACAACCACTCCGGCAGATTTTGAGGCCGCAGGTTGGCTGAAGAGTCAGGGCATGGACATCGAGGTTATCGCCGATCTCCTGTCTCACGAACTTTCTGCCGAGCAGATCACCAACCTTGGTGAATTGTTACAAAACGCCAGCAATTACGACATTCACGGTGTAGATGTTGTTATTACAGAGATTTCTACGGATAAATTCGTTCCAGATTTCGCCCTGCTCGTCCATAAACTGATGGATATGGAAGACATAAAGGTCGCCTTCGCCCTAGGGCGCATGGGTGATCGTATCCATGTTGTGGCCCGATCCAAGAACCCCGATGTCAATGTGGGCGAGGTGTGTGCGGCCATGGGCGGCGGTGGTCACCCCGCTGCAGCGTCCGTGACCGTGAAGGACAAAACACTGGCCGAGGTTCGTGACGAACTCTTCGCCCTCTTCTACTCGCAGATCAATCCACAGGTTGTGGTGGACAATCTCATGTCCAAACCGCCTGTTTTTATTGAAGATGATAAAACCCTGGCCGATATAGTTGAGCTCATGACCCGCTATGGTCTTAAAGATGTACCGGTCGTGGTTGAAGGTTCCATGCAATGCGTTGGTATCATGGGGCATGATACGGCGGACAAGGCCGTTTCTCATGGTCTGGGAGAAATGAGAATCACCGAGTACATGAGCCAGAAATTTGAGATGGTGCAGTCTGATGCAGATTTGTATCAGGTCATGGAAATCATTCTCGGCAACCGCCAGCGCATGTTGCCTGTCACTGAAAATGGTGGGCTTATTGGCGTTATTACACGCACCGACCTCATGCATATGCTCATTGAGGAACCAGCCCGTATACCAGATTCCCTGCTGCCGGACCGTCGTCGTGAGCGTAACATCAGCTCCATGGTCAACAACCGACTGCCGCAGGACATGCTTGATCTTTTGAAAGTGGCCGGTGACCTTGGCAATGATATGGGGTGTGAAATCTACGCTGTCGGCGGTTTCGTTCGCGATATCCTACTTGGTCGGCCCAATCTCGATCTTGATCTGGTGGTGGAAGGCGATGGAATTGAATACGCCAAAGAGCTCGTCAAGAAATTGGGGGGCAGAGTCAAGGCGCATACCAAGTTTAAGACTGCCGTCGCCATCCTTGATGATGGGCAACGAGTGGATGTGGCCACGGCGAGACTTGAGTATTATGAATACCCGGCCGCCCTGCCAACAGTAGAGCTTTCTTCAATAAAAATGGACCTGTATCGACGCGACTTCACGGTCAATGCACTTGCATTACGGCTCAACGCTGGTCGTTTTGGCCAGCTTGTCGACTTCTTCGGTGCCGAGCGTGATATCCGAAACAAAACTATACGCGTCCTGCACTCATTGAGTTTCGTGGAAGACCCAACACGTATCCTGCGCGCCATTCGCTTTGAGCGCCGCTTCGATTTCAATATTGGTGGTCAGACCTTGCGCCTGATCAAAAATGCCTTGAATCTCGAGCTGTTCAGTAAGCTCTCAGGCACCCGTGTCATGCATGAGTTGCAATGGATTGTCGGCGAGGAGGATCCACTCTCTTGTCTCAACCGGATGCAGGAACTCGGCATCATGGAGGCTATTCACCCTCTGCTCAAGCTGAAAAAAGATCGTGTTCAGGTACTTATTGAGTTGGGCAAGGTGCAGAATTGGTACAAGCTACTGTACCTCGAACCAGAAGTAACTCCCTGGAAACTCTATTTTCTTGGCATGACCATGGGGATTAAGCGCGAACAAATTGGAGAGGTCACTGAACGGTTGCACTTTACTCAGCGCGAAGAGCGTGATTTTCTTCAACTGCGTGACATGATTGGTGATGCATTGATGAAACTTATGGGATGGCGTGAAGGCTCGTCCAAGTTGAGTCGTCTCTATGGCATACTCCATCGAATCCCGGTTGAAGGCGTGTTGTTTTTAATGGCCCGTAGTAGAAAAGAACACATTAGACGTAATATTTCTAAATATCTTGCAAGCTTGCAGTATGTCGAGATTGAAGTGTCCGGCACTGATCTGCAAGAGTTGGGGATTGAACCCGGGCCAATCTACGCTCAGATTTTGGAAAAGCTCATGGAAATGAAAATCGATGGCGTTGCTGAGACCCGAGAGGTCCAATTGAAGCTGGCACAGCAACTGGAAAAGGATTTGACGAATAATTCAAATGAAACGGACGATTGATAACGCTTTCAGGCTTGCCCTGACAGAGCAAGCCGTGTAGAAAAATCAGGTCGTTGATAGCTGTAATGTATAAGCCGAAGTAGGGAAATAATGGATGTATTGTGGGCGCCTTGGCGTCTTGACTACATACTCGGCCCCAAGCCGGAAGAATGCGTATTCTGCATCCCAGAGCACACCTCTGAGGATGAGGAGCGATGCATTCTGGCTCGTGGTGAACATTGCTTTGTGATAATGAATAAATTCCCGTATAATAACGGGCATCTCATGGTTACACCCTATCGCCATGTGAGCAATCTCACGGATTTGACCCTTGAAGAATCCAATGATTGTATGCTGTGGCTCAGGCATTGTACTGAAATTTTGGAAAAAGCGTTCAGCCCGCAAGGTATTAACATGGGGTTGAATCTTGGTGAGGCAGCCGGGGCTGGCATTGCGCAGCATCTGCATTTTCAGATAGTTCCTCGCTGGAACGGCGATGCCTCTTTCATGGCGGTTTTTGCTGAAACCACCGTCATACCTGAACATCTGTCTTCAACATACAGCCGCCTCAAAGGGCTGTTTGATGAAATAACATTGTAAGGAGTTTTCTCATGCGTTTTATCAAAGTTCTGTTTTTATTGGTTCTTTTCGTCTCTTCTATACTTTTTTTCAGCCAGAACAATGATGCTCTGTTGCAGGAATTGACGTTGAAGCTCGATATTCCATATCTTATGACACTTCATTCTGTTCCTCTGCCTCTTGGTTTCATTATTTTGGCATCATTTGTTGAAGGTGCTCTTCTGACCATGATTTATTTTGCTGTGGACAAGATTCGTTCGGGTTCCAAGCTCAGAGAGTGCAAAACCCGCATGGCCAGCCTTGAGCAGGAGTTGAACTCTCTGCGCAATATGCCCATCAGCGAAGACCAGCCTTATGCCAACGTTGAAGAGAAGACCGACGAGACTAACTAACGGGAATTATTATGGCCTGGAAATTATTCAGCCGCAAAAAGCCTTCGGGCTTTGATAAGAATCTCAAGGCTGCGCGTGACGCTGGTGGCGGAGAAACTCTGCCTGTTCAGGACACTCGTGCTGCTATCGAGGAACTGAGCCAGGTCGTTAAGAATGATCCGGAAGCGGTTGAAATTTATCTCGCCCTTGGTAGCTTGTACCGCTCGCAGGGTGAGATTGAACGCGCCATCCAGATTAGGAACAGTCTTATAGTCCGGCCTGGCCTTGAACGCGAATTCAAGGCCCGCGCCCTTTTCGAACTAGGCCGTGATTTTCGTCGCGGCGGCTTTCTTGATCGGGCCGAAAAGGCATTTCAGGAAGCCCGGTCTTACGGACAGGATCCATCGGTCATTCATCATGAAATGGCCCGCCTTGCTGCAGAGCGTGGCGCCTACGAACTTGCCGCCGAATCCTATGGCCAGTTGGGGCTTCCGCTCCCTCAGGCACATTACCTTGTCCGTCTTGCCATGGACTTTTTCGAGGAAGGTGGTGACTCCCAAGCTCATCGCGCACTCAGGCATGCTATCCGCGCCTACCCCGGAGCAGTTGAAGCATGGCTTGAACAATTGAATCGATCCTACATGGCTGGAAATGCACGCAAAGTTGCCGACATTATGCGTGACGCGCTCAATCAGGTCGCCCCGGAACTCCGGTTTGTTTTGCTCGAAGGTCTGACGCAAACTTTGAACAAGGCCAAGCGTGAATTGGGTCAACCATTGGGTGACGACTCTCCATGGACGAAGGTCTGTTCCGATGAGGCTATAGCCGAAGCCCTTTTGCCTGTTCTTCAAGGACAGGAGCCGGACGTCCTTCTTCTCTCTTATGGTGCAATGTTCATGTTACGGGTTGGCGACATAGAGAATGCGAAAATCTGGCTTGAGAAAGCACTGGTTCTTCGTCCCAGCTTCTGGTTGGCTCGGTTGGAACTCTTTGAATTGTCCAAGGATGACCAGACATTGACGCCCTTCTACAAAGAACAGCTTTCCTTTTTCATGAGTCGCGCTCGTGAAGTACGTCGGTTCTACTGTGGACGCTGCGGCTTGAAGCGCGATCAGATCTTCTTCAATTGTCCCCGGTGTCGTAGCTGGCATTCCATTGCCTTCCGTACTGATTTTTCCCAATAAATAAGAAGATTTTTCCTCTCGTGACACAAAGAAAACTGACCCCCATGCTTGAGCAATACCTCCATTTTAAGGAGGAGAATAAAGGCTGCCTGTTGTTCTTCCGTATGGGAGATTTTTACGAGCTTTTCTTCGAAGACGCTGAGATCGTCGCTCGTGCCGTTCAAATTTCCCTGACCAGTCGAAATCCCAAAGACGATAACCCCATCCCCATGTGCGGTATGCCGCACCATTCTGTGGAACCTTATCTGAGCAAGCTGCTTGAAAAGGGGTACAAGATCGCTATTTGTGATCAGGTAGAAGACCCCAAGGAAGCCAAGGGACTGGTTAAGCGCGATGTGACGCGGGTGCTTACCCCCGGTACTGTTGTTGAGGATTCCAACCTGAAGTCCAAGGAGAACAACTACCTTGGTTCAATGTATTGGGATTCAAACAAAGGTGTTGGCGGCATTGCCTGGCTCGATTTTTCCACGGGCCAATGGTCCGGCCTGCATAGCAAGAAGGAGCCGGAACTCTGGCAATGGTTGATGAAAATTAATCCGCGCGAGTTGCTTCTTCCTCAAGAAAAAAACGTTCCCCCTCAATATGGTGAGTTGTCCGAACAAGTGACGGCTGTGCAACCGGGAACATATTTTGATGTGGCCTCAGCCACAAATAAGATCAACGAATTGCAAGAAACTGCTGATCTCGAAAGCCTTGATCTCAATGATAAGCCAGAACTGGTGCGGGCTTGTGGCGCTTTGCTCACGTATTTGGAGCACACCCAAAAGAGCGAGTTTGGTCACTTGGGTGAATTCAAGCCGCTGAATTTAAGCAAGCATCTGCTTCTTGATGAAGTCACAGAGCGAAATCTCGAAATATTTCGGCGTTATGATGGGAAAACCGGCAAGGGAACGTTGTGGAAGGTCCTTGATCGCACCATGACCCCTATGGGCGGCCGACTTCTTGAAGCACGCCTTCGCCAGCCGTGGCGTGATATGTCGCCCATCGAAAAGACTCTGCAAACGGTCTCGTTTCTTTTTGAACGTGATCAACTCCGTGGCGATCTCCGTACTGCTCTTGATTCCATCTTTGACCTTGAACGGTTATCAACTCGAATCTTTCTCGGTAGAGCAACACCCAAGGATTTTGTCGCCCTTCGTCAAAGCCTTCTCATGTTGCCTAAAATCCAATCAGTTTTGAAAAACGAGGAACTTGAATCCGCGTCAGAGCTGAAAAGAATCCTCAAAAAATGGGATTCCATGGATGATCTGGCTGCTCTGCTGGAATCGGCTCTGGTCGACTCCCCTCCTCCTGTCATTACTGACGGCGGCCTTTTCAAAAAAGGTTTCGACCCTGTTCTCGATGAGTTGATCGAACTCAATGAACATGGTGAGGACAAACTCAAAATACTGCATCAAAAAGAGCTGAAAGAGAATGACATACCCAAGCTAAGAATCGGGTATAATAGAGTCTTTGGTTACTATTTCGAAGTCTCCAAAGCCTTTAAGGGACAAGTCCCCGAACATTTCATTCGCCGTCAGACATTGATAAACAGCGAACGGTACATCACGCCTGAACTCAAAGAGATGGAAGACAAGATCATCTCCGCATCCGACGAACGCAAGAGCTTGGAATACAAGCTGTTTCAAGCTCTCCGTGAACGTCTGGCCGCTGCCCGCAGTCGCTTCTTATTCATGGCCGATATGGTTGCTGCTCTGGATTACTGTCAGGGGTTGGCCGAAGCCGCTCGTATCAATGAATGGAGCAGGCCAGAACTGCATGAAGGTTTGGACATCGAGATCAAGGCTGGTCGCCACCCTGTCGTTGAAGATGCCATGGGCGCGTCAAACTACATCCCCGGCGACCTTAACATGGATAAGGACCGCCGAATTTTGCTCATAACCGGCCCAAATATGGCTGGTAAATCAACCGTATTACGGCAGGTTGCCATCTTTACGATCATGGCGCAGATCGGTTCATTTGTCCCGGCTCGCCGCGCTCGCCTTGGCTTGGCTGACCGTGTGTTCTCTCGTGTGGGTGCATCAGACAATCTCGCACAGGGGCATTCGACATTCATGGTCGAGATGACGGAAACCGCACGAATTTTACGACAGGCTACCAAACGAAGCCTCGTTATTCTTGATGAAATCGGGCGAGGAACAAGCACCTACGATGGTTTATCCCTGGCCTGGGCCATAGTCGAAGAACTTTCCACCCGCGCTCGCGGCGGTATTCGCACCCTGTTTGCAACGCATTACCATGAATTGACAAGCCTTGAAGGAAAGATTGAAGGCTTGCGCAATCTCAACATTGCGGTCAAGGAATGGAAAGGCGATATCGTGTTTTTACGCAGACTTGTACCCGGTCCCGCAGGCCGTAGTTATGGTATCGAAGTCGCCAAACTGGCCGGAGTACCTAAGAGCGTCGTGGATCGTGCGCGGGAAATCCTTGCGAATCTCGAAGAAAAATCGCAGGATAGCCGCTCCAAGGGAGCAGTCGAACGAGCATCGCAAACGCTTTTGCCCGGATTCGGCGCACCGCCCATCCTAATTCGTGAAGAATTGGTCGAACATCCGATCATTACATCACTTATGGATGTTGATGTGGACGGAATGACGCCTATACAGGCGTTGATGCTCCTTAACCAATGGAAAGACATGATCAAGGGATAACCCCATGCGTTTGATTTCCGCTATATGTGCCCTACTCCTTTTCGCTCAGTTTGCCCTCTTTGGGTGTGCTCTGGGTAAAAAAGAATGGCCTTCCGCTCAAGAGAGCCAGGACAGTTTTGACCTTGAACTCATCATTGGTGAGCGCAATGAAAACTGTCTGGTGCTTAAAATTGCGGTGACTGGCGCAGTGGATCGTCTGTATCGTGCCAGCATTCAATACGAAATTGTTGGCGGTGACAGCGGTGGCTGCGATGGTTGCCCCTTTGTTCCGAGAGATGCCGTCCATTTCACCCGGAACCAGAAAGAATTTTTGATGAACGGAAACAACCTTACTTTAAGCCTGTGTGATCTTGAACCGGGCACTGAGTATCGTTTCCGTGTGGCTGGTAAAAGCGAATTGCCTACCACACCTCTCGTGTATACCGACGTTTTCGTCACCACTCCCTAGTTAGCTTTCATTCAAGGAGAAAATAACTCATGCATCATTTTGAATACCGTGATGGCACTCTGTTTGCCGAGGACGTCAGCGTTCCTGATCTTGCCAAGGAATACGGCACACCGCTGTATGTCTATTCCGCAGCAACCTTTAAACGTCATTATAAGGCATTTGATTCCGCCTTTGCTGGGCTGGATCACCTGACGTGTTATTCGGTCAAGGCCAATTCCAATCTGTCAGTCCTGAAAATGTTGGCCGAACAAGGTGCTGGCATGGATATCGTGTCCGGCGGCGAATTGTATCGTGTACTTAAAGCGGGCGTCGCACCTGAAAAGATTGTTTACTCCGGCGTTGGTAAGCGCGCCTCCGAGATTAAGCAAGCGCTTGAGGCCGGCATTCTGCTGTTCAACGTTGAATCTGTGGCTGAACTTCTCAAGATTAATGAAGTTGCCAAGGAAATGGATACCATCGCCAAAGTCAGCTTCCGCATCAACCCTGATGTTGATCCGCAGACACACCCCTATATTTCCACAGGTATGGCGAAGAACAAGTTTGGTCTGGATATCGACCATTCCCTCGCAGCATACAAAATGACTGCTGATCTTGATCACGTCGAAGCTGTGGGCATGGATTGCCATATCGGCTCTCAGCTCACCAGCATCGATCCATTCCTGGAAGCACTTGAGAAGTTGTTGAAATTCTATGAGAAGCTCAAGGATCTCGGCATGGACATCAAGTATCTCGATCTGGGTGGCGGACTCGGTATTTCCTACGATGACGAAGAACCGCCCCACCCGACCGAGTTCGGTCAGGCTTTGGCCAATATGCTCACCGGCATCCCGCTCAAGATCATCTTGGAGCCGGGCCGCGTCATCGCTGGCAACGCTGGCATCATGGTAACTGAGGTGGTTTACACCAAGTCCAACCCGTCCAAGAACTTTCTCATTGTCGATGGTGCCATGAATGACCTCGTGCGCCCCAGCTTATACGGTTCATATCATCGGATCGGCGAAGTTGTACAAAACGGCCGCAAGACCGAAGAGTATGATGTCGTTGGTCCCATTTGCGAATCCGGTGACTTTCTTGCCCGTGATCGCGAACTGCCGCGCATCGTTGATGGTGAGTTGCTGGCTGTTTATTCAGCCGGAGCTTACGGATTCACCATGTCGTCCAACTACAATTCCAGGCCGCGAGCCTGTGAAGTGATTGTTGACGGCAACACGGTCAAAGTTGCCCGACAGCGCGAAACATACGAAGACCTGATAGCCAAGGAACTTTAAGAATAAGGCCGGGGCTTGCTCCGGCCTTACTTTTTTAGAGGAGATTGTATGGCCCGCCTCAATTCGTTTTATTTCCCCAGTGATTACTGGCCCACCCTCGTGGGCGATACCGCTGTGCTCAAAGGTAATGAAGCGCGTCACATGCTCATTGTCTTGCGCACAGAAGCGGAACAAACTGTTCGGCTTTTCGACGGGCAAGGCCAAGACGGCCTTTTTCGGGTGAAAGAAATATCCAAGGATCGTGCGCTGCTCGAAGCGCTTCAAATCAATTACTATCCTGCCCCGGAATCTGGTATAACCCTTGCTATTGGTTGGGGGAAATCCAAACGACGCAACTATCTTTTGGAAAAAGCGGTCGAATTGAAAGGGCTTGGTATTGCCTTTTGGAGTGCCCGGCGAAGCCAGGGGCAAACCCCTGAACTGCCAAAAGAACCGTGGCATGATAAGTGTGTGCAAGCTGCCAAGCAGTGCGGAAATCCGTATCTTCCAGTGCTGACCACTCTGCCCGGTGGTATTAAGTCATTGTTGGAATTTTCGCAGGATTTTGATCACTGTTATTTGGCATGGGAATCTGATGAAGCTGATTCAATACTAACACCCGCCAATCTGAGAGGTGGAAAAAGCCTCGTGGTCATTGGCCCGGAAGGCGGTCTTGATGAAAAAGAAGCACAAGCCCTCATTGGTGGCGGTTTTTCCCCTGTGACCCTTGGTAATTCTATATTACGTTGGGAAACAGCCGCGACTTATTGCCTGAGCCTTGGTTGGTTTGCTCAACAGGAAGTACAATGAAATTTGAAATCGAAGATGCCCAACCGTTAGCGGATCGCATCCGACCAAAATCCCTTGATGATTTTGTCGGGCAAGGCCATATTCGTAATCGAATAGAGGCATTTACACAGTCTAAACGATTGCCGAGCCTTCTGCTTTTCGGCCCTCCCGGTTGTGGTAAATCCACCCTTGCCATGCTCCTTGCCAAGATGACTGGCAAAAAGAGCCTGCGCGTGAGTGCTCCGGAAGCTGGATTGACCAAACTGAGAAAAGAACTGCCGGGCAATGACATTCTTATTCTCGATGAGCTTCATCGCTTTTCAAAAGCGCAGCAGGATTTCTTTTTGCCCATCCTTGAGTCTGGCGAAATAACCTTGCTCGCTACCACCACGGAAAATCCATCATTCAGCGTCACGCGCCAGCTTCTTTCCCGGCTCCATGTTCTCAGGTTGCGCACGCTGAGCCGTGAAGAACTTGTTCAGGTGGCCCATCGTGGCGCCGAAGAGCTGGATCTTGACCTTGAAGAAGAAAGCTACAAGCTACTGTCTGTAATGGCTAGTGGCGATGCTCGTGCCTTATTGAATTTAATTGAATATACTGCTGAATTGCCTAAAGATAAGCGTACGCCGGAAAAATTGCGTGACTCTCTACCGGAGATCGTGGTTCGTGGCGATAGAGATGGTGATTCACACTACGAACTTGCTTCGGCCCTCATAAAATCTATTCGCGGTAGCGATCCTGATGCAGCGTTGTATTACCTCGCCTGTTTGCTCGAAAGTGGTGAAGATCCGAGGTTTGTCACTCGTCGCCTGATCATTTCTGCCTCAGAGGATGTTGGTTTGGGCGATACAGGCGCTTTGCCTGCGGCAATGGCTTGCCATCAAGCTGTGGAAGCTATCGGAATGCCTGAAGGATTTATTCCAATGGCCCAGACGGTCGTCCACCTCGCTCTCGCTCCCAAGAGTAACTCAACCTATGCAGCGTATCGAACTGCACAGAAAGAAGTCCGTGAGCATGGCCCGAAACCAGTTCCGCTCCACTTACGTAATGCATCGACAGCATTACAGCGAGAATGGGGATATGGCCGCGGCTATCAATACCCACACAACTTTCCGAAATCCTGGGCTGATCAGGAGTATTTGCCCAACGAACTGACTGGTCGCAAATTCTATCATCCAAAGGACCAGGGCGAGGAACCTAAGCTTTTGGCTTGGCTTCGTCAGTTTAAGAAAAGCTGGTAATAAATTGATTTATAATAACAAAAGTCCCTTGGCGCTCGATGCGCCAAGGGGCTTTCTCATTTGTTACTTTAACTTTTTCTAAGTACGTTTA
Source organism: Pseudodesulfovibrio sp. (assembly GCA_022712855.1). GTDB lineage: Bacteria > Desulfobacterota > Desulfovibrionia > Desulfovibrionales > Desulfovibrionaceae > Pseudodesulfovibrio. Next base: position 12,630 of record JAFLJT010000213.1, read on the forward strand.
GCGTACAATTTTTGCCATTCATCAAGGAAAAGTATGGAAGTGTCTAATTCAGAAAGTTTCCCTTGTTGCTGCCGAACAGCCCATACAAGGTCTTCAAAAGAAACATCTTCAGGAAGGCTCAACTTACCAAGCAATTGCCGAATCTCGGTAGCCAATTCCGGTGGGTAATCAGCCATAAACCCGGATTCCGTTTTTGCTTTAGGCCACCCTTCAATGCGTTGCTCTGTAAATTCGAGCAAAGTCTGCATGCGGGCCTGGTAGGTATGGTCAGCGAGAACACGGGCTTGGGACTTTTCCGCAAAGCTAGTTCGTTCATCTGGATTTGCAATGAAATAGTCAATTTTTTCGCGAAGTTCATCTATAGAGTTGAATGTCGCAAGCTCATCATCTGCAAAAGATTCATTCAGTAGTGTGCGTTTGTCGACCAACTGGAAAGCACCACAGGCAGCCAATTCAAAGGTGCGGGGGTTAACAAAGTCGCCGAACGTGACCAGTTCATCAGCTTGAATGCTTGAGTGAAGGTTCAGGTTAATCTTGGTCGCATTGAAGATTTTCACACAATCCTCGGAGGATACGCGTGCTCCTTTCATCTGAACGAGCGGTTTTAATACGTGGTCACCGTCCCATTCATTGCCCCAGATTTTGAAATCATGGTTAATCAGATCTCGAAAGGCCATACGGCGATTTGGGTAGCCTGCTCCCATGAAAGATACATCAGAACCGAATTTTCGCTGTTCTACTGGCGTCAATTCTAATGGTTTATGAAAATCTGGTTGGGCAGCCAGCGGCAGATAGACGGCATTGGGTTGACCGACAGCAGCCAACTCGGACATGAACGGCTCTTTTTGGATTACCGCGAAAATATCGTAGAATTGTGCAAACGCTTTCCAATATGTAAACAGCCGATAATCTTCAACAAACCACATGGCTGTCGTCACGCCATCGCGTCTGAGGCGTTTGAGCGCTTGATGGTTCAATGGAGCCTGAGCCATGGCAAACACGAGGTCTGGTTCGAAGGTTTCGACCTTAGCGAGAACCGCTTGGCTCACGACGTTTAAGAAAGAATTCTGCAGATAAGCAAAGCGATCAGTAGTAACCTTGAGGTCTTTTAAGGAATCATATGCCGCGTTGAATTCGGGCGCTTCGAACACCTCTACAAGATGCCCCTCTGCGCGCAGTGCCGATGCCACGTATCGACCGATAGGCAGCGAGCCGCCATAGAACGGTAAAACTACGAGTATGCGAAGATTTTTCATATTATATTCCAATAGTTAGTCGTGGTTTACCATGGGTAATCCAGTCTCGTTCGTGGTACACCTTCTGGGCAAATACTGTGTCCAAATCGGAGACGTTGCCGCCCTTTCCAGACAGATATTGCCAGATGAATTCACGGAATTTCTCTCTTTGCGCCGCATCCGGGTCAATCCCAGCAATGGGAGTATAAATTTGCCCAAGCTCATCGAGCCCTGATGCAAAGGCAATCATGTTTTCAGGTGCATGTTCAGGTTTACCTGTGACGAGAAAGCGCTGAAATTTTGGATCGGTAAAACCACCAAGACATTTGACATCATACATACATTCTTGCGTTTCAAGACATGGCAAACAGTCTGTAATTGCTTGATAAACAGTATGGCCTTCGCCGTATGGACCAGTCTCGAAACACCACGCCGACGAGAGGAAAAATGCGCTCACTGGCGTACCAAGATGGGCGGCCAAATGCATGGTCCCTGTATCGGGCGTCAGCAGCGTATCCAACGAGCCAACGATATCCACGAGGTCGGACCAATTGGTCTTTCCTGCGAGATTTTCTGTTTTCTGCTGGATTGCTGGACTGAGTTGTTTGATCAACGCCTGCCCGGCAGCATGTTCAGCATTCCCACCAAGGAGGTAAATTTTTTCAGCTTTTTTGCTACTGGCTACGGTTTTTGTCACTTGTGAAAGTACATCAACAGGTAACGAGCGGCGCGATTCCCGGCCAGCCAAAACAACGCCAATGCCGCCCCTCTTGGGCGTGGCAACCGGATTCACCAATTCTGGTGCAATCATATCCGGGCAATATCCTGCCCAAAAATCTACCAAATTGATGCTGATACGACGATAATTCGACCAGCGCATGGCCATGGAGGGCCACAAACCGATGATTTCCTGACCATTGTGCCACGCATACCCTTCAATCTGATCTGGATCGAAGAGCGCGGCAAGGCGGAAGTTCAGCGGCGAAAAATTGAGATTGTAAATGGTCTCGAAGTCAATGGATGTCAGTTCAGCAAAAGCGCGACGGTTATCCACAAGCATCGCTTTTATCGCTTCAGAAGCACTGAGGCCTGTGCCATGTGCGGCGATCGAATGTACTGTTATGTCTGGATAAACGAGTTGGGCTAGCGCTGCCAGCGAAGTGTCTACACAGAGATGCACCGTAGATTTTTCGCGTGCACAAAGTGTCGCTATCAACCGCTTAGTTTGAACGAGATCCCCGAATCGGGCCAGTTGTATGATGAGATAGTGTTTCATTGATTGTCGTTGTTAGTGTCAAATTCTTACCGTAATTCCAACACATATTGCAAGAACCGGGCAATTGGTATTTTACATGCGGGCTGCCATTGGTTATCAAGAGCGATGCAATATTATCCGATATTCGTGAATTTGGAGAAAAAGCACTGCTTGGTCGTCGGTTCTGGCGAAGTGGGCAAGCGGAAAATCCAGTCACTCATAGACTCCGGCGCAGGCCACGTCACCATTATTGATACCCGCCCTGCCAGCGCAGAGTTGAAACCTGTGGTCAAGCTCAAAAATGTCACCTTTGAATGTCGTGAGTTCAACGATGACGATCTTGATGGGAAATTCCTTGTGATTGCATGTACTTCCAATGAGGAAGTCAATTTACGTATAAGTAATTTGTGTGCTGAGCGCGAAATATTGTGTAATATCGTTGACCAGCCGGATAAAGGAAGTTTCATTGTTCCGGCAACAGTCAAGCGCGGAGACCTGACAGTCGCTATTTCCACGGCAGGCCAAAGCCCGGCCATGGCAAAGCGCATCCGAAGGGAATTGCAAGAGAATTTCGGTGATGAGTACGCAAATATCCTCACCGCTATGGGGCGTATACGTCCACTCATGCTCGGCCTTGGCCTTGAAACTAAAGAGAACACCGCAGTGTTCAGAACGCTCGTTAATTCCGAACTTCTTGATACAATGAAGGCCGGGAACCTTGACGCGGCCATAGAAATACTTAAAGAATCATTGCCCCAACCATTGCACGCCAACATCTCGGAGCTACTCGATGGGCTTGTTTGAAGCACTACATATAGTAATAATCGCCTTGTACGGTCTTGGCACTATCCTTTTCCTTACTGGAATAGGTACTGGTAACAGCCGTCTCAAGAAGATAGCCATCTGGCTCGCAATCGTTGGTTTCACCATGAATACCATTGATTTAGGCCTTGTGCTGACCCGTGATATAGAAGCCCTGAATGCAGGGAAGTTCTATTTCAATATTCTTGCTTGGTGCGTGCTGGCCCTCTATTTCTTCCTCTGGTGGCGATTGCGCCTCGAATATCTGGCCATCACCGCCCTTCCCCTTGCGCTACTCCTGTTTGTCTCCTCTCTGGCCCTTGGCGGAATTCGTATCGTCATGCCGCCGGAATTGACCGCACTTTTCTTTGGCCTTCACATCGGATCGCTCATCCTGACGCTCGGCGTCTTGATCATGGCCTTTGGTGCAGGACTGGCGTTTATCTATTACAATAAAAAGCTCAAAACCAAGGCCGGACTTTCCAGCATTGGTAATGATGTCCCCTCATTAGACAAGTTCGACACAGTGAATAAGTGGGCCGTGGCCGTTGGCTTCCCCGTGTTCACCTTGGGGTTGTTTTCGACGTTCGTCTGGTACTGGATCGCCCCTGGTAAGCAATTTACCTGGGATGTCATGAAGATCGGTTCTTTGGCCGTCTGGTTTTTGTTCGCCTTCCTCTTTCACCAGCGCATGGTCATCGGCTGGCGCGGCCGCAAACCCGCTATCCTCGCCATTTGGGTCTTTGCAGGCATGTGTGTCTCGCTCATCCATCACACTATCACCTTTAGGGCGATGCCATGAACAGACAGATTATACTCATAGGGCTTAATCACCGCACTGCAGGTGTGGATGTGCGTGAAAAGTTCGCCCTGACCGATATTGAAAATTTTGAGAAAGGTCTCATGGCGCACTGCCCTGTGCATGAATGTATGGCCCTTTCCACGTGTAACCGCGTAGAAATAGTTGCGATCGCCAATCACGCCCCGGAACGTGAAGTCCTGGACTCAATCACCGAATATTGGGCTAGTATCTGCAAAGGTTCTGCGGAATTGCTCGTGGAGAATATTTACCAGTACACCGATCTTCAGGCTGTTGAACATCTCTTCAACGTCGCGAGCAGTCTTGATTCCATGGTTATGGGCGAGCCGCAGATTCTCGGCCAGCTCAAGGATGCATACCGTAAAGGTGTGGACCAAGGGACAGCAAAAACAATCGTTAACCGCCTGTTGCACAAGTCTTTTTCCGTAGCGAAGCGTGTGCGCACTGAAACCGCCATTGCATCCAGCGCTGTGTCTATAAGCTTTGCTGCCGTGGAGCTGGCAAAGAAAATTTTCGGTAATCTTGAAGGAACCCGCGCCATGCTGGTCGGTGCTGGAGAAATGGCTGAGCTTGCGGCCAAGCATCTGCTGCAAAACGGTGTGAAAGACGTCATTATCGCCAACCGAACTCTTTCTCGCGCCAAGGAATTGGCCGACTCTCTTGGTGGCGAGCCTATTCAGATCGAAAATCTGCCCGATCGACTGCACGAAGTTGATATTATTATCAGCTCCACAGGCTCGCCAGTGGCAGTCATCAAGGCCAAGGACGTCAAAGACGTGCTTAAGCGACGCAAGAACAAGCCTATGTTTTTCATCGACATCGCCGTACCGCGTGATATCGATCCGGACGTTAACCAGCTTGATAACGTCTATCTCTATGACATCGACGACCTGAAAGAAGTGGTCGAAGATAATATGGCACAACGACAGGAAGAGGCTTCTAAGGCCAGAGCCGTTGTAAAAGTCGAGACAGCGACCTTCGGCAATTGGCTGAATTCCCTTGAACTGCAGCCGACCATTGTTGATCTTGTGGACAACAGTGAAGAAGTTGCCCAACGCGAATTAGCCAAGACGCTGAAAAAGATCGGTCCCGTTGACGAAAAGACCCGTAAAGCTCTTGAAACGCTCGTTCTCTCTGTGGGCCGAAAATGCCTGCATGAACCCATCTGTTTTCTCAAGCGCAGGACTCAGGAAGAAGGTTCAGCCGAACGATTCATCGACCTTGCGCGCCGTATGTTTAATCTCGACGAAGAAGTTGTCCCGGACACCGCACACTTGGATCGTAAGAGCTGTGCCTGTGCTCCTGAGGACATCGACAAGCTCATTGATGCCTCAAAGAATAAGGAACAATAATGCGGACCTATCTCATAGAAGATCTTATTGACGACGATTTCGATACAATTGAGGCGGCCTTTAACGAACTCAAGTTTAATGGGCCGATAGAGGGTATCTATTACCTCCCCATGCCCGAAGCTCTTTTGCAGCAGGAACAAAAAGATCACATCAGTGACTGCGGTCCTTATTTCATGGCCCTTGAGACTATCAAAGGGATTGATGAACATCAGATCAAGCTCGAACTACTCGTTCGTGCCAAAAGAAAAATTCGTTGCTCTTGTGTGTCCTATGCGACCACTGAACAGCGCGAACACATGATCGAATACCTCGACCAATTCATCGAGGAGCTAGAGATCTCCGCCTAATATGACCACAGCGCTCAACTCAATTCCGCAGACTCTGCAAGAGTTACCTCCCAAATGGGCGCATTTCTGCCTTCACGTCGAACAATTCATCAAAGATGACCTTGGGGTCGATCTGGCTGGAAAAACCGTTGTTACGGCGATTTCCGGCGGCGTCGATTCGACTGCCCTTCTTTTGGTTCTCCACTCTTTGAGCCAAAAGAATGCTGGGCGTGTCACTGCTGTTCATTTGAACCATCAATTGCGCCCTGAAGCCAGTGCTGACGCTCAGTACGTACAGAATGTATGTGATCAGCTTGATCTGGAGTGTGTTCTCGGTACTGTCGATGTTCAGGAAGCCGCTACAGCCAAAGGGGTTGGACTAGAAGAAGCGGGCCGTGATGCCCGTTATGCGTTGCTGAACAAAGTCTTTCTTGATCAAAATGCCGATTTCATTGCTGTTGGACATCATCTTGATGATCTGTGCGAAGATGTGCTCATGCGCCTCACTCGCGGTACGGCGTGGCCCGGTTTGGCTGGGATGCCAGGGTATGACCCTTCTCGACAACTTATTCGCCCTTTTCTGCTGACTCCGAAAGCAAAGCTCAAAGAATTTCTGACGGATATCAAGTTGTCATGGTGTGAAGATGCAACCAATTCAGATTCAACCATGACCCGTAATCGGGTGCGGAACTCCATCCTGCCTTTGTTTCTTGAAGAAAACCCCAATTTCCCTGAGTCCATTGCACGGCTATGGAAGGTCGGAAAGATCGATCGAGACTATTGGGATAAATCAACGTCTTCAGTCACCAACCCAATCCCCAATGATGTGCTTAAAACAAGCCATCAGGCGAGCCGACTCCGTCAATATAAGGCGGTTCTGGATTCTTTGGGCAGCGGCCAGGCGCTTGCTGATACATTATTTAAACTCGATAAAGCATGGCTTGAAAAACGTAACGGTTCTACCTTCCAATTCCCCGGTGAGAAAACTGCGATTATTTCCCCTACTGGCGTTGTATTTTCCGTCAAAGATTGACTTCCTTAATTCAGCAGTATAAGAGCATGTGATCTTTTGCACAATGTTTCGCAATGCGTTGCGTGTTGCGCTTTTTTATCATCAGAGGAGTGAATATGAATATTTTGATTTTCGGCCCCAACGGCTCCGGTAAAGGCACCCAGGGTACCCTGGCTAAAGACAAGTACGGTCTGGATCACATCGAATCCGGCGCTATCTTCCGCAAGCACATCGGCGGCGGCACCGAACTTGGCATGAAAGCCAAAGAATTCATCAACAAGGGCGAGCTCGTTCCTGATGATATCACCATCCCCATGGTCTTGGACGTTCTGTCCAGCTCCGATGAGAATGGCTGGCTGCTCGACGGTTTCCCCCGCTCCCTTATTCAGGGCGAGAAACTGTGGGAATCCCTGCAGGCTGACGGCGAGAAGCTCGACTACGTTATCGAAATCAAGCTCCCCCGCGAGATCGCTAAAGACCGCATCATGGGTCGTCGCCTCTGCGAAAACAACCCCAACCACCCCAACAACGTTGGCATCGCAGTTATCGCCCCTGACGGCGACAAGTGCCGTGTATGTGGTGGCGCCCTGTCCTCTCGTGCAGATGACCAGGACGCAGATGCAATCGACCAGCGTCACAACATCTACTACGATGAAGAAACCGGAACCATGGCTGCTTGTAACTACTACAAGAACATGACTGACGGTGGTTTCAAATTCATCGAACTGAACGGTGAAGATTCCATCGATACTATCAAAGATTTCTTGATGGGCCAGCTCGTCTAGTTCTCTGATACTTTGTCCTTTTAAGCCCATCCAGCCTATGCTGGATGGGCTTTTTTATCGTCAAATGATGGGCGTATAATGAAGAGGAACCTATTTCGTATATCCTTTCATCACTGCCAGAATATTCTCACCAATTTGAGTGCATTCCAATTCACTAATATTCGCCAAAGCGACTCTCAGCGACCATGGCGGGCCAGCAAAACCTTCACCGGGAAGGCATACTGTCTGATGGTTTTCAGCGAGCTTAAAGAGGAATTCCAACGAATGGCCTTTGACCAATTGTGCTGCGAAATCCTTTCCGTACATTTTTTCAGCGAGCCGTTCGAGATTGATGAGCGCGTAGTAGCGAGTGAGGTTATTGCCTGTGGGTTCTGGCAAATCAAGCGCCTTGAACAATGCTGTCCAGCGCGTTTTAAGAATACCCATAATGGATTTCTTGTAGGCAAATTTTGGGTCCATAAGTTCAAATAATGAGAAAAGACACATGGCGACCTGTTGTGGACCGGAAAGCCCACCAGTGTGCGCCAGGGCGACCTGCCTGCTGTCCATCTCCAGTCGATCGTAGAATTTGATCTCACCCGGATTCGTCGAAGTCAGGCGGTATCGTATATCAAGGAGAGCCTGCTTTTTCTTGGGCAGTTTTTTGATAATTCTGTCGATGACACAATTCTCGTGGATCATAACTGTCCCGAGACGCCAGCCCGTCACTCCAAAGTATTTGGAGAAGGAGTACACACCCAGGATATTCTCAGGCAGCAACGTGCCAAACGTGTTGAATTCATCAACAAAACTCGCATACACTGTGTCAGAAATGATCACCATGTCCGGGTTGTAGACTTTGATCGCATCAGCCATGCGTTTGACCGTATCCGCATCAAGTGAAACCGAGGTGGGATTGGTCGGGTTAACCATGTACAAAGCTTTCACTTTGGAGTCTTTGAGTTTGGCGACTTCGGAATCAGGGATTTGCCATCCTTTATCCTCGTCTCCCTTGATGTAAACAGGCTCCAATCCGTAATCTTTGAGTACTGGAAGTTCCAGGTACGGAGAAAAGACCGGGGTGACGATTGCTACTTTATCGCCCGGATTCAGAACCATATTCGCCTTGAGGGAGTTGAAGATATAAATCATGGCCGCCGTGGCCCCTTCTGTGGCGAAGAGGTTGAATTTCCCGGTGGGAGGCTTGCCAGAGAATATTACGCGCTCAAGATATTTGTTAACAATTGTTTCGGTGACAGGGAAGATGCGCGGTGGGTCTGGATAAAAATCACCTTGTATGCCATCAGCCAATTCAAACAGCACTTCATCAGGATCACCCCCGAGTTGTACGGCAAGCTCCATGGCTTGTTCGAGAAACGCTGCACCGGGTCTTCCCCGATGCTCCTTGATAAAAGCATCAAAGGCTTGGGCCAGTCCCTTTTTCTCAATTCTGAGTCCGATATCTTTTGCCGGAGAATTTTTTTCAGCCATCTGTGCCGCGAACAGCATGAGTAGCGATAAAGATTTTCGGACAGTCGGGTTGAGGAAATTCGGATTTCCGCGCCCGGCATTAATCATGGTACAGCCCGATTGGGCACACGCTTTTTCAGCTTTATCTATGAGAATATTTTTAATTTCAAACGGACTTTCCTGCGCCAGGTCCGTCCAGTCAGTATTGGCAGCATGTGCAATCTCTGGAGCTGTCAGGCCAAGCAAATGGCCAGCACTCAGGGCGGAGACGCCAAAGCAAGCGGCGTATTTAAAGAAATCGCGACGACCGAGGCCTCCACGTTTTGTTTCTTTGGCTGCTTCGTGAATAAACGGGTGAATTTTTTTTGGCATGCATAGCTCCTTAAATGAGGATAGAATTACTAAATTCACTAGCATGTAACGAATATTTGTCAAAGCAATCAGTTGGGATTTGCTGACTGTTCTGTGTCGGGAAAATACACGACTCACGAGACATAAAAAAAGGGAAGGACCGCTAGGCCCTTCCCAATTGTTTTTTTGTGAAAGCGGGTTAGGCTTCGACTTCCTGCTCCACAGGTTCGCTAACACCAAATCCGAGGAGGATCGGGCTTGCGACGAAGATGGAGGAGTAAGTACCAACTGCAACACCGATGAGCAGCGCCAGAGCGAAGTCATGGATGACAGAACCACCGAGAACGAACAGACAGGCCACAACCAGCAAAGTGGTCAGGGATGTCATGATTGTACGCGACAGGGTCTGGTTGATGGAGCGGTTGATGATACCTGCAAAGGTATCGTTACCCTTGCTAGCGAAGGTGTTCTCACGAATACGGTCAAAGACGATGATGGTATCATTGAGCGAGTAACCTATGATGGTCAGCAGCGCTGCGATGATAGTCAGGTCAAACTCTTTGCCCAGAATCGAGAAGATACCCACGGTGATCATAACGTCATGAATCAACGCGGCAACAGCGCCCAAGGCGTAGTTGAGTTTTAAGTACCAACATAAACCGACGGTGATGGCCATGGCGGCAACGATGAGGAAGCCCATGTCCAACCCGGTCAGGCCGATGGCGTAGATGGAACCACCAAGAGCAGCAGCCATGACAGCGGCGGCTGTCCAGCGTTGTTCGAAACGACCGGAGATATACACAGCGATGATCAGGACGGCGTAGAACAATGCTTCAAGCGCTTTGGTACGCAAATCAGCACCGACCTTGGGGCCGACCATCTCAAGGCGCTGAATCTCAAATCCGGTGCCGTTCAAGTTTGTGGTGAGCGCTTCCGTGACCTGTTCCCGAACAATCTTTGAAGTAATGTCGGAACTGGAGGTACGGATGAGGTACTCGTTGTCATCTTCCAGCCCGAGGGTCTGTACGACCAGGCCGGGGAGTTCAACTTCACTCATTGCGCTTTTGAGATCACTGATCTCGGTTGTTTTATCGAGCTTCACCTGGACGATCATGCCGCCCGCGAAGTCGATGCCGTATTTGGGGCCGCCCTGGATGGCAAGGGAAGCCAGACCGGCCAGAATGATCACCGCAGAGATAATGAAGGCGATCTTCTTTAAACCGATGAAGTCGATATTAGTATTGGGTTTGATTAATTGAAGTCCCATGATCGTCCCCTATATGCTCAGCTTGGCGCTTTCGGAGCGGCTTTTTGTGTAAAGGTCGAACAGGATGCGCGACGCAAAGATGGCCGTGAACATGGAAGTGAGGATGCCGAGAATCAAAGTGACGGCAAAACCACGAACCGGGCCTGTTCCGAACTGATAGAGGATAACTGCCGCGATGATCGTGGTCACGTTGGCGTCGAGAATAGTCAGGGTTGCGCGGCTGTAGCCTTCGGCAATGGCTGCGCGTGCGGAAAGTCCGCGTCTGAGTTCTTCACGAATACGCTCAAAGATGATGACGTTGGCATCCACCGCCATACCGATGGTCAGAATGATACCAGCGATACCCGGCAGGGTCAGTGTCGCACCGAATGCGGCCAGACCAGCCAGGATCATCATGATGTTCAGGCAGAGCACGATGTCTGCAACTAACCCGGCAAAGCCGTAGTAGATAACCATGAAGAGAAGTACCAATGCCATGCCGATAACGGCGGACATGATACCTTTGTCGATGGAATCCTGTCCAAGGGACGGTCCAACAGTACGCTGCTCAAGGATGACAACCGGTGCGGGCAATGAGCCTGCACGCAGTACGACAGCCAGATCGCGCGCTTCTTCTTTAGTATATGTACCAGTGATAGAGGCGCGGCCTCCACCAATCTTCTCTTGAATGACCGGCGCGGAGTAAACCTTGCCGTCCAGAACGATTGCCATGCGCTTGTTCACGTTCTCACCAGTGAGGTTGGCAAAGATGGCGCCACCTCTGGCATTGAACGAGATTGAGACATAGGGCTGGTTCCAGTTGTCGAGAAGCACTTTGGCGTCACTGATGTATTCACCAGTCAGCACAGAGTCCTTCTTGAGGACAATGGGAGACTCGGTATAGGAGCCGTCGCCCTGCTTGTTCATCAGCACGGACAGTTCGCGTCCGGGAGCCAGAATGCCTTTGAGGGCTTTTTCAATATCAGCGGTGTCGTCAACCATCTTGAATTCAAGATGTGCTGTCTGACCGATGATCCTGATGGCGCGTTCCGGGTCCTGCAAGCCGGGAAGCTGCACCTGAATGCGATTGCCCTGCTGTTTGCGGATGTCCGGCTCGGCGACACCAAATTGGTCTATTCGATTACGGATCGTCTTGATGGCCTGATCCATAGTCAGCTTCTCGATGTCGTCCCTGTACTGAGGAGGAACAGACAAGATAAACTTGACCTTGCCGCCATCCATGGGCTCCATGGATTCAACGTCAAAGGGGCTGTATTTTGCGACAGTCTCTTCAAACTTGGTCTGCTGGTCTCCTTTAAGGAGAATAATCTCAAGGCGGGAATCAGAAATCACCTTGGGACGCAAAACAAAAATTTCATCATCACGTGCGCCTGTCTTGAGATCGTCACCGATTCGAGCTAGGTTATTGTGCATGGCCGTATCCATATCGACGCCGAGCGTCAGGTGGATACCACCTTTAAGGTCAAGACCGAGATTGACGGGGTCGCCGGGCAGAAATTTGCCTAGCGGTGAACCTGAAACGCCAGGAATGGATGGCATCATGTATGCCAATCCAAGACCCAGGACGATCAGGGTAGCGATGATTCTCCAACGCATACTCTGCATGAAAGCTCCCTTAATACAACAAGTTACAACCGGAGCAACCAGACTTCATTAAACGTAAGCGCGGATCGGGCCACATCAAGTGTGGTCCGATCCGCACGGAAGTCCTTATTTCCAGGCTGTCAAGCCTACTTCTTTGCGTCTGCTGCGGGTTTGCCGTCTTTGTCGGCGACGAAACCACGCTTGATGACAACATTGACGCCCTGGGCGATCTCGATGGTGAGATTGTCCCCGTCGATATTGGTGATCGTTCCGAGGATGCCACCATTGGTCCATACTTTTTCGCCCTTACCCAGAGCATTCAGCATGGCTTTGTGCGTCTTCTGCTTCTTCTGCTGCGGACGGATAAGAAGGAAATAGAAAATGGCAAACATGAGAACGAGCATCGGCAGCGGGCCGCTAATAATGCCGCCCAGACCACCAGATTCACCACCGCCACCAGGCGCTGCACCCATTGCGTGAGCTATCGAATTGAAGAACATACGTTTCTCCCAGACAGGTTTATAAAGTTATCTTTCAAAATTTCTACAGATTGCTCAAAAATGTGCGAGAGCAAGTCGCGATAAAAGTTCAAGACCGACGCGTACTTCCCGTACGTTAGGGTTTGAATTTTTTGAAGCAACGCAGCTATCGTGCGTTTTTCAGCATTCTGTTAACAAGCTACGTACAAATTTCCGTAGGGACGATGGGAGAATGGACGAACCTTTACAAAGCCCTCGTTCATTATCTCTGTACTGTCCAACTTCAATTCCTTGGCGTATTCCTTGACGAGTTCCTCGATGACCTTCAAATCCTCAGAATCCACTGGCTGCGCGTGCAACCCGGGGCCGAGCTGATCTTCAGGGATTTCACCGCGGACGTAGATGACGCCACCGTGCATACCCGTTCCGAGACTACGTCCCGCAATAGGCGAATCAGGTTTATCAGAAAACATACCCAAGAGCAAAATAATTCCACCGGCCATATACTCGCCGAGGAAGTCGCCTGCCTTGCCGCCAATCACGATTTTTGGCTGGTGATCAAGGTATGCTTTCATATGGATACCGACACGATAGCCGACATCTCCCTGAATAAATATTTCACCGCCACGCATGGCGTAACCGATGACGTCTCCGGCGAGACCTTCGATAATGACACGGCCAGCATCCATGGTGTTGCCGACGCCGTCCTGGGCGTTGTTGTGAATACGGATATGCGGCCCGCGCATGAAGGCTGCCAGATCCTGGCCGGGGACACCGTGAATATCGAACTTGATATCCCCTTCCATGGCTGTGCCAATATAACGCTGTCCGTTGCAATCATTGATAATGAAGTGATTGACGCCCTCTTTGACGAGTGCGCGAATTTCTTCATTAAACTGCTTATAGTAAGTGCGCCCTGCGGAGAGGGTCTTTGTTATTATCTTCGCCATGTCTAGTCCTCCAGATCCACGATGACCGGTTCGCCCGCCTTGGGCATCCATACTCTGTCCAATTCAGGACAGACGTCGCGTATAGCCGATTCTTCACTGGACATGAAAACCATCTCGTCCTTCTCGGCAACGATCAGCGGCCTCAGCTTGATACGGTCATTGAGACCCATCAGACGATTGTTGTCAGCCACGAGAATAGCAAAGGGACCGTTCAACATGCCGGGGCCGTAAGTGGCGCGCAGCGTGGTGTAGAGTTCCTTGTCCTTCTCATCCATCTTCTCGATTTCATCCCAGAACGGTGGTGCAAAGCATTTTGCTGCCATTTCCCAGGAGAGGCCGTGCTTACGAATGAGCATATCCAGCTCGTAGGCAACAACTTCGGTGTCCGTCATCATGGTGCAGAGATAATCGTGCTCGCACAGGTAACGACGGTTGATACCGTAAGATGAGATTTCGCCGTTGTGGACGATGGACCAGTTCAGCAGAGTGAACGGGTGCGCCCCACCCCACCAACCGGGAGTGTTCGTCGGGAAACGGTTATGGCCTGTCCAGATGTACGCTTCATACTCGTCCAGACAGAAAAGATCAGCGATCTCTTCAGGGAAGCCAACGCCTTTGAAGGCGCCCATGTTTTTGCCGCTTGATACGACAAAAGCGCCGGGGATTGTTGCATTGATCTTCATGACCACAGCAACGATATAATCCTCTTCGGGCAGTTCTGCGAACTCGTTGACCGGCTTTTCAGGAACGGTCACGAAATAACGGTTGAACTTCGGCGGTTTCGGTATAGCAAGAATTTTGCGGGTCGGGATCGGCTCGAAGTGATGCATGTCGAAGTAAGTCCGAAGCATTTTCTCGGAGCCTTCAATGGCATTATCATCGTCACACATCATGTGGAAGGCATACTGGTCAGCATGTTCCGGGTAGATGCCATAGGCAGCAAAACCGCCACCAAGGCCGTTACCACGGTCATGCATGCAGGTCATGCCCTGAATGGGTATTTCACCGGAAATCATCCCACGTCCCTTGTGGATGACGCCGAATATTCCACAACCGGAAATATCCTTCTGGAAATCGTAATATCTATCAGGTGCTTTCATTCTATATATCCTTATGATCCAGGCTGTTCAAAAGAGTATAAGTGCAAGGCGCGAAAAAGAGGCAAGGCCGATGCGTACTTCTGAGTACGTGAAGGCTTGACTCTTTTGGAGCAACGCAGCAATTGTGCACTTTTCAACAGCCTCTTAGTCCTGTTCCACGTGGCCGGGGTTCCAAGTGTCTTTGAAGAAATCGTCGGGCCACATCAGCACGTCCGGCTCACCTGCCATCATCTGCTTCTTGGCATCTTCTGGGACAGCCATCTGGAATTTGACGAACGCGGTGTACATGCCCGCCATATCGATGTCGCCCACCAGTACGTAACCAACGAGATGGTCGTTCTGGAAGACGAGTTTGCGATAGCTTTTCTTCTTTTCATCCAGAGAAGTGGCGATCTCAAAAGAATCGTCACCTTCCGGCGGATTGACCGTACCCACGGAAATGGTGGGCAGACCATAGAAGCTGATGGAGTTCATGGCGAGGCTGCCAGTGAACTCGATATCCGTGCCGGCCATGTTCTTGCCAGCACAGAAGCCCTGGTTGTAAGCGTTGGTCCAGATGGGGATCACCCGGTCATCGCCGAACAGCAGGTCTTTGGCCTGAGCCACGTCGCCTGCTGCGAACACGCCGTCAGCGCTGGTTTTCATGTGATCGTCGACCTTAATGCCACGATCTACAGAAATGCCAGAGTCTTTAGCGAGGCTGTAGTTAGGCACAACGCCGATGGCGATAACCACCACCTCGGTCTGAAGGAAGTCACCGTCAGTGAGGTGAACGCCCTTCAGGTTGCCGTCACTGTCCCGCTGAATTTCCTTGGCGGTAACACCGCACCGGACATTGAGGCCGACTTCTGCGAGACGACCACCAGCCAAGGCTGCTGCGTTCTCGTCAAAGGCGAGGCTCAGGATGCGCGGAGACAGCTCCAATATTGTCACGTCGACGCCGCGATCGAATAGGGACTCCCCAGCCTTAAGGCCGATGAGACCGCCGCCTATAACAACCGCCCTCTTTATCTCCTTTGCTTTGGAGATGAGAGTCTGTGCGTGAGCGAGGTTGGTAAAGTTATATACATCCGAACCCTCGGCACCCGGAATGGGCGGAGTGAACGGAATACCGCCAGTGGCGATGAGCAGATTCTCGAATTCGATAGTCTCGCCCTTGTCGGTGCTGATGGTCTTGGCCTTGGTATCAATGGCTTCAACCGTGGTGCCGAGCTTGGTGGAGACGTTGCTCTTCTCGTAGAATTCCTGCGGACGGAGCGCCAGGCGTTCCGGGCCGATCTTGCCAGCCAGCAGGTAGGAGATGAGCGGACGGCCGTAAGCCGGGGAATCCTCAGCGCCGATGACGAGAATCTCGTTCTCGGTATCAACCTTGCGGATGCCTTCGATAGCGCCGATAGAAGCGATGCCGTTGCCGATGATGACGTATTTCATGATAGCCATCCTAGCGCTCCTCGTATTTCAAGGCTGCGTTGGGGCAAGCTGCCACACATGCGGGGCCGCCTTCCCTCTCTGCACACAAGTCGCATTTGACGATCTTGCCTTCAGTGGGATGCCTGCGGATTGCGCCGTAGGGGCATGCCATGAGGCAGGACCAGCAGCCAACGCACTTTTCGCGGTCGTAGAGCGTATGACCTGTTTCCGGGTCCTTGTGCAGGCCACCGGAGATACAAGCTGCCACGCAGGACGGCTCGTCGCAATGACGGCAGCTGATGGCAACACAGGTGTGCCCCTTCTCAAAGACCTTCTTGCAGGAAGAAAGACCATCTTTGCCACGTTCCTCGCGGTAGGCAACAATGAGATCCTGGCTCTTGGAGTGCGCGGTCATGCAAGCCAGCTCACAGAGATGGCAACCAATACAATATTCTTTATCCGGATAGACTCTCTTCATAGCTGTCCTCCGCTTAGCGCCCGGCGTGCTTGATGCCGAGTATGTCGAGTTCAATGTCAGAAATGCCAACGCCACGCAGCTTATCGCGGTTACCACGAAGGCTTTCAATGGAGTTCAGCCCCATGCCGCCGAGCATCTCTTCGATCTCGTGACCCCATGCGCGAATTAGGTTCGCAAGCTTCTTGGCTGCGATATCCGGGTTCTGACGCTTGGAGAGCTTGGGATCGTTGGTAGCAATGCCCCAGGGACATTTACCAGTGTAGCAACGGCCGCAGAGGGTGCAACCAACTGCAATGAGTGTTGCGGTGCCGATGTAAACAGCGTCCGCGCCCAGCGCGATGGCTTTAACCACATCGGCGGAGCAGCGAATGCCGCCAGCAGCAACGATGGAGACCTTATTACGGATACCTTCGTCACGCAGGCGCTGATCAACCTGTGCCAGAGCGAGTTCGATGGGGATACCCACGTTGTCGCGAATCATGGCCGGAGCAGCGCCAGTGCCGCCGCGCATACCGTCGATGGTCACGATGTCAGCGCCAGCGCGGGCAATGCCGGATGCGATGGCTGCGACGTTGTGAACAGCGGCGATCTTAACGGAGATCGGGGCTTTGTACTCCGAGGCCTCTTTCAGCGCAAAAATGAGCTGGAGCAGATCCTCAATGGAGTAAATGTCGTGGTGCGGTGCCGGGGAGATAGCGTCGGAACCGATGGGAATCATACGGGTCTCGGACACCTGGTCATTGATTTTTTCACCGGGGAGATGACCGCCGATACCGGGCTTGGCGCCCTGTCCGACTTTAATTTCAATGCCAACGCCCGCCTTGAGATAATCAAGGTGGACACCGAAACGGCCGGATGCGACCTGAACGATCGTGTTCTTGCCGTACTTATATAATGATTTGTGCAAGCCGCCTTCACCAGTGTTGTACACGGTGCCGGTTTCTGTGGCAGCACGAGCCATTGCGCGGTGCAGGTTGAAGTTGATTGCACCAAAGCTCATGGCCGCGAACATGATGGGAACATCGAGTTCAATCTGCGGTGAGAGTTTGGTTTTCAACTCCGGTTTGCCGTCTTTTCCGGTGACTATTTTGACTCGCTTGGGTTTGGCACCAAGGAACGTTTTCAGCTCCATGGGTTCGCGCAAGGGGTCAATGGACGGGTTGGTCACCTGACTGGCGTCAAGCAGCATGCTATCCCAGTAAACCGGGATATCAACAGGCGACCCCATTCCGGCGAGAAGTACTCCACCGGTGTCAGCCTGTTTATAGATGTTTTGCAAAAAGACCGGACGCCACAAGCTGTTTGTCCTGAAATCGGACGGCTTGTTGACGATGTTGAGTGCAGCCGTGGGGCAAAGCGCTTCGCAGCGATGACAGCCAATGCATTTAGTATTGTCATGCATGACCTTTTGCCGGGACTCGTCCCAATAATGGGCTTCATAAGAACACTGTCGGACGCAGACTTTGCAATTGATGCAAAGGTCCTTGTCACGGATAATGCAAAACTCATGATAGTTTTTATTGACGGGTTGAAACAGCAAAGCGTGTATCCTCTTTCAGTTTGTTGCCAAAAACGTCATCTTTCGAACAAAGTGACTCGAGCGGCTTTTCTGACTTTTCACAATTCAGGTAAAACCTTTCTATTGTGAAGGGGAGACAAATAACCATATGAAGGCTCTGGCTGTCAAGAAAAGTTTTAAGTACTTGAATTAACTATTCTAATTTACGTTGCAAAATGGGTATTCCAGACCGTCGAAGTCAGGGTTTGATTTAAGGCTCAACAATTGGCATTTGTGATTTTTGTCGTATGATCTCCATTAAGGCGATTTTAGAGTATTATTTGAGCTTAAAACGTCAGAATTGAGCATTTTCGTCAGATTGAGCAGGCTGAGACTGACTCATTTAATCGAACAGTATGCTTTCTTGACATTTATCATCTATAAATATAAGAAATCTTCCATGAACTCGTACCAAAACCGCTTTAGCTTCTTTAGCTTTTTTAGCTTCCGCTTTTTTAGAAGCGCCTGCGGTCTTGAGGTGTGCGAGTAAAACTAAACAGTTTACATCCACAACAAGGGTCGCAGGTGATAACACCAGCGGCCCTTTTCTTTTTATATACCGTTGGTTAAACACCACACCCGCAAACAGGAGAGGTATTGGTATGATGTTGGGGCTTGGAAGTGTTGAAATTGCATTGGCCTTTTGGCTAAGCATTGGGGCGACTGCCCTTTGTGTCGTTTACGGAATTGTTAATTGGAATAACTCCGGCAATACCGCTGAAACCAAAAAGTCCGGGGAGGATGCGTAGATGGATGGTAAAATCCTCGGTATTCTCATCTATTTGGTGGTAATTTTCTATCTCGGGTACCGAGCATGGAAAAAGACCAAACAATCCACCGACTACATGTTGGCTGGCCGTTCCATGAACCCGTTTGTTCTGGCCATGTCTTACGGCGCAACATTTGTGTCCACCTCAGCTATCATCGGTTTTGGTGGCGTATCCGGCATGTTCGGCATGTCCCTGCTCTGGCTGACCTTCCTTACCATTTTCGTGGGTATCTTCATTGCCATGGTCTTTTTTGGCAAACGTACCCGCCG
>JAFLJT010000220.1 GCA_022712855.1 Pseudodesulfovibrio sp.
CGTTTCAGCTTGCTGACAAAGGCCCGATTGCGTCGTTGCTGCAAAAAACTCAAACCCTAACGTACAGGAAGTACGCTTCGGCCTTGAGTTTTTTTTGCGCCTACCACTCGAACCTTTGTCAACAACCTGCCAGAGTCGGATCTATCAACATCCTGAAACGGCCCGTTCCTCATTGGGGTGAGCCGTTTTCTTGTGATTTTCGTCCAACCCACCGTCTATTACCTACGCAGAAAAGACCAGCCAAGTATTGACACACACCACCTGTATAATCCAAGAATAGTCTTTTAACGGGACCTGAGTATTTTGCGCTCTGCCCGCCATTTTTTTTGAGGCCTGATTTCTCGGGCCAGACTGACACAACGCCTGCCAGCCGCGTCCCCAAAACTTCGGCTGACAGACCAATTGAAACTGGAGGAGAGGATGAAAAAATTTCACATGTTACTGGCTGCAACGCTCATGGCGTTGATACTCATGCCAGGACTGGCTTTTGCCAAAGACTTCACCGTCGGCCTGATTCTGGTCGGCCCATACAACGACAAAGGCTATAGCCAGGCTCAGTACGAGGGCGGCAAATACGTCGAAGCCAACATGCCCGGCGCAAAGCTCATCTACCTGGACAAGGTCAACCCCGCTGACCGTCCCGGCCTGACCGTCCCGCAGGTTGCTGAAGACCTCATCGAAAAAGGCGCTGACATAATCATCGCTGGTTCCGACGACATGAAAGACGGCATCCTTGAAGCCGCTGCCATGCACCCGGACACAACTTTCATCCACGTTTCCGGCGATTCCGCCTGGACTGGCAAGGCTCCGGCTAACCTCGGTAACCTTTTCAGCCGCATGGAATATGCCAAGATGATGGCTGGTTTCACCGCCGCCATGACCACCAAGACCGGTAAGATCGGTGTTGTTGGCCCGCTCATTAACGAAGAAACACGCCGCCTGATGTCTGCTGCCTATCTCGGCGCTTCCTATGCCTGGACCGAAGTTCGCGGCAAGGACATCAAAGACCTTTCCTTCAACGTCAAGTGGATCGGATTCTGGTTCAACATCCCCGGCGTCACCGCAGACCCGAGCCAGGTTGCTGGCGCGCTGTTTGACTCCGGCTATGATGTACTCATCTCCGGTATCGACACCCCCGAAGCCGTGACTGTTGCCAAGCAGCGTCGCGAAGCTGGCAAAGAAGTATGGGCACTCCCCTACGACTTTGAGAAGGCATGTGAAGGCCAGGGCGAAGTCTGCCTCGGCGTTCCCTACTTCAACTGGGGTCCCTCCTTCCTCGACACAGCCAAGCAGGTTGCCGCTGGTACCTACAAGTCCGCATTCGTCTTGAATTCCCCCTACTGGGCGAATATTAACGACCACGACAAGTCCCCGGTTGGCTTCATGCCCGGTCCCGGCCTCGCCGCCGACACCAAGGCCAAGCTTGACGAATTCATCGCCATGCTCGGCTCCGGCAAGGTTGACCTGTTCACCGGCCCGCTCAACTACCAGGACGGCACTCCCTTCCTGAAGGCTGGCGAAAAGGCCACCGACAAGCAGATCTGGTACATGCAGCAGTTGCTCGAAGGTATGGAAGGACTCTCAAGCGCCAAATAGAAAATGATCGTTCTTAACGACATACATAAACATTATGGCCGGGTTCGGGCCAACGACGGCATCAGCCTGACTCTCGAACCCGGCCAAATTTATGCCCTCGTCGGTGAAAACGGCGCGGGCAAGAGTACGCTCATGCGCGTACTCGCCGGACACACACGCCCGACGTCCGGCACCATTGAGATCGGCGGCGAGACCATTTCGTACCTCACGCCGACGCTGGCCCGCGAACGCGGGGTGGGAATGCTCTACCAAGACCCCCTCGATTTTCCGGCCATGCCCGTATGGGAAAATTTTCAGCTTGGCGCGCCCAAACGGACCAAGCAGGAAGTCATCGATGTTATCGGCGAACTCTCCTACCGCCTCGACGCCTGTTTCCTGCCAGACGAGCCAGTATCGTCTTTGACCGTTGGCGAACGCCAGCTTCTTGAACTGCTTCGGCTCCTCGACCTTGGCGCGACCACACTCATTCTGGACGAACCGACCACAGGCATCACACCGGAGCAGAAACAAGATCTCTTCAACCTGCTCATGAAGCTGGCCCGCGAAGAACAGCACACCATCATTCTGGTCACGCATAAGCTGTCCGAGGCCTACGAACTGGCCGACTCGATTCTTATCATGCGCCAAGGCGCGCTCGTGTCCACCTTGCAGCCGCCCTATAATGAAAAAGAGCTGGTCACACTCATGTTCGGCGAAGCTGCCGAGGGTGTGGAAGACGAATTACCCCAGTTGCCACCAGCAGGCCCCACGCCGCGCCTGGCCATGAACGACACCCATTTTGCAGGCCCGAAATATTCCATGGGCCCCATGAATTTTATAGCCCAACCCGGTGAATGCATCGGACTGGCCGGACTGGATGGCAGTGGGCAGGAGCTCTTCCTGCGCGGCATATGCGGCCTGGATCGTATGCCCCGTGGCGTCATGAGTCTGGACGGTAAAGAATACCGCTCCAACGACTTCAACACCCTGCGCAGAGCGGGTATACAGTTCGTTCCCGCCGATCGCTTGGAGATGGCACTGTTTCCGGCGCTGAACCTCATGGAACATATCAAGCTCGCCTTCCCGGACCGCCGGGGCGATCTGACCGAGTTCTATGAAACCCAGTGCGTGGAGTCCTTCAACCTGCGCGCGCATCCCGACACCAACGCCAGCGAATTGTCCGGCGGCAACCAGCAACGGCTGCTGCTGTCGCTTATTCCAGACGACTCTTCACTCCTGCTCATGGAACACCCCACGCGCGGGCTGGATGCCGGGTCGGCCCGACAGGTTTGGAACCATCTCAAAGGACGCTGTGCCAAGGGTGCATCCCTCATATTTTTCTCGCCCGACCTCGATGAAGTGCTTGAGCACAGCCATCGTGTCATCGTTTTTTATGACCGCGCCATTGCCGGAATCGTGGACCGCGAACACGCGACCATGGATATCGTCGGCGCGCTCATGGCAGGCAAGCCCATCAGTGAACTCATGGAGACCACACGATGAAACGTGATTCACTCCTTGAGCAAATCGGCTGGCTCGGCGCGGCCATTGCGCTCGCCCTGCTGCTGACCATCATCGTCACCCTGCCTTCGGGCGCACCGCCGTTTGAAACCATCTACGTCCTGTTCAAGGGCGGCGTTGGTTCCATGTCCAAGATTGGTCGCGTGCTGGCGAGTTGGGTGCCGCTCACTCTCTGCGCAGTGGGCCTGCTCATTCCGTTCACGGCACGGCTCTGGAATATCGGCGTGGAAGGTCAGGTCATCATGGGTGCCATCTTCTGTGCCGGTGCCATGCGTCCCTTCGACGAAGGTGGCATGCTCCAGATCGCTATCGCTATCATCGCCGCCATGATCGGCGGCGCACTCTGGGCGCTGCTGGCCGGACTGCTGCGCGTCTTCGGACGTGTGCATGAAATTTTCTCCGGCCTCGGTCTCAACTTCGTGGCGCTGGGCATCACCCTCTGGCTTATCTTCGGCCCGTGGAGGCGCCCCGGCGTTGCCTCCATGTCCGGCACACAGCCGCTGGATATGTCCCTCTGGCTGCCGCGTCTTGGTAAGCTCTCCGTCAGTTGGGTTGGCCTCGCCCTGACCTTTGCGGCCATCATTGTCATTTACATCCTGATGCATCGCACCGAGTGGGGTCTCAAACTCCGCGCCGTGGGCGAAAACCCCAAGGCCGCCACTTTGTTCTCACTCGGGCCGCGTCGCCGCCTTCTGCAATCTTTCATGATCTGTGGTGCACTGGCCGGATTGGCCGGAGCGGTTCAGGTCCTCGGCGTTTATCACCGACTGCTGCCCGCCATCTCTTCCAACTACGGCTACACCGCCCTGATGGTCGGTATGATGGCATCATTCAGGCTCGGTCTTGTGCCGTTCATCTGTCTCTTTTTCGCCATCCTCAACGTCGGCTCTATTCAGCTCCCGTTACAAATGGGACTTGATTCGTCACTCTCCGGCGTTATTCAGGGCATCATGGTGCTGTCGGTCTTCATCGTCCAAGGTCTTAGGCTCTGGCTCAACAACAAGAGGGAGGCAGGATAATGGAAACATTCGGTCTGACCATTGCCGCCATCCTCGTTGCAGGCGCACCGCTCGTTCTCGCCACTCTTGGCGAAACGCTCACTGAAAAAGCGGGCATCATCAACCTGTCGCTGGACGGGTCTATCCTGCTGTCCGCCATGGTCGCGTTCGCCATCGCCACGACATTCGACAACCCTTGGCTCGGCGTTCTCGGCGGCATGGCTGTTGGCGCTACCATCGCCGGAGTGCTTGGTCTCATCGGCATCTATCTCGGCCAGTCTCAGCTCGCCGTGGGTTTCGTTCTCACGCTGCTCTGCCGTGATCTCGCCTATTTCCTCGGTCATTCATTTTCCCGCCAGCCCGGCCCGAATCTCGGCCTCTGGCATATCCCCGGCATTGGTGAAATCACACTCTTCGGCCCCATCTTTGCCTCGCAATCACCCGTGGTTTACATGGGCCTCGCTGCCATCTTCGCTTGCTGGTGGTGGATGTATCGCACCGAAGGCGGCATGCGCTTGCGTGCCGTTGGTGAATCCCCACGCGCAGCATTCGGACGCGGTATCCGCGTACGCCTTGTGCGCCTCTGTTACTGCCTTGCAGGTGGTGCTTTGGTCGGCATGGCCGGAGCCGCCTTTTCTCTCGCCGTCAAACCCGGCTGGGGACGCCCACAGGGGTGCGAAGGCGCAGGCTGGATCGTATTGGCTATCGTCATCTTCGGCGGCTGGCATCCGGTACGTGCGGCCCTCGGCGCATTCTTTTTCGCCGCGCTCCAGGTGTCCGGTATCTATCTTCAGGAAATTTTCCCATCCATCCCGGCGCCCGTCTTTCAGGTTGCGCCATTCCCCATGATGATCCTCACTCTGCTGGCCGTGAATATGGGCCGCCAAGGTTGGGTCCAAGACATCGTGCGCCGTCATCCCTTCCTCAAAAAGTTTTCCAACGCATGGTCCATCGATGCTCCAGCCGCGCTGGGCCAGGACTTTGATCCAAAGAAAGGGTTGTAGACTTTACAATCGATCACACAAAGAAAAACGGAGTTGCCCTTTCAGGACAACTCCGTTTCATTTTTTTATAACCCTCTGAGTTCGACGCTAATTCGACGAGAGATGCTCCACACACACTGACTCAGTGCAGCACTTATCGCGCCCTTCCTTCTTGGCCTTGTAAAGGGCCTTGTCTGCGGCATCGACCAAGTGGGAGGATAAAATCTTCGCGTCCGGGACAATGGTGCTGACACCGATGCTGACGGTCACCGAATCGCTCGTTTCGGAGTCATTGTGCTCCACATTGAGATTTTCGATATACTGGCGCATCCGTTCGGCGACCTGCATTGCGCCTTCTTCTTCGGTGCCGGGGAGGATAACGGCAAATTCCTCGCCACCATACCGGGCCACTTTGTCTATGTGACGCTGGAGCGATCCAGCCAGACCGGAGGCAACGGCCTTGAGACATTTATCACCCATGATGTGACCATAGCTGTCATTGTAGGCCTTGAAATGATCAATATCGACCATGAGCAGGGAAAGCGGTGAACAATCGCGCATGTCACGCTGCCATTCCTCTTCCAGCAACTCGTCAAAACGGCGGCGGTTGAGGAGTCCGGTCAGGCCATCCAAGGATGAGAGCAGGCGAAGCTGTTCATTGGTTTCTTCCAACTGCTGCCGCAATTCTTCGAGCTGCACAACCTTGGCATCAAGTTCGCGGGTTTTGGTTTCCAATTGGTCTTTCTGGTGAAAAAGATCGAGGAAGATGCCGACCTTGCTCTTGAAGACCTGGGCATCAAGGGGTTTGAACAGGTAGTCCACAGCGCCGGACTCGTATCCTCTGAAAATCTGATTCATATTGCTCAGTTCGGCAGTCACGAATATAATCGGAATA
>JAFLJT010000185.1 GCA_022712855.1 Pseudodesulfovibrio sp.
TTTTGTCGCCTATATACCTCTTCGACCTGAACATTCGCGTTGCGCTGATGTGTGCAGGTGAATAAACGGAGTTTCTACATGAGTACAATTGGAAAGCGAATACAGTCCTATCGAGAAAGGCAGAAATTGAGTGTGACCGATCTGGCTGAACGCACTGGTCTCAAGCAGGATTTTATACAGGCTATTGAAGAAGAAGATATGTACCCGTCCCTGCAGCCGCTGGTAAAGCTTGCACGCGCGCTGGGCGTCAGACTGGGCACTTTTCTTGACGATTATGTGAGCAGCGATCCGCTGATCACCCGTCTGGCCGAGCGGGAAGAAGAACTGATCATGCACCCTGACGGCAAGGAGCCGGGGGTGAAGTTTCACTCTCTGGGCAAAGGCAAGACCGACCGCCACATGGAGCCTTTCTTTATCGAACTTCTGCCCGAATCCGGCAAGGACGACTCTCTTTCTTCTCACGAAGGCGAAGAGTTCATCATTGTCCATTCCGGCCAGGTTCGTATCGTATATGGGAATGAAGAATCTATTCTTTCTCCCGGCGATTCCATATATTTCAACTCAATAGTGCCACACCATGTGGCTTGCGTTGGGGACGAAATGGCCGAGATTTACGCTGTCCTCTACTTCCCTTCTTAGGAGATTGTCATGACAGCATTGCGCGAAATTACCCTCGGCCAGCTTTTGGACGAGGCGGTTGAGAAGTGGCCTGATAACGAGGCCGTGGTGTATGTGGATCGCGATTTTCGTCTGACTTACCGAGAATTCGGTGAGCTGGTGGATACCGTGGCAAAAGGGCTCATGGCTCTGGGGATCAAGAAAGGCGACAAGGTTGCCATCTGGGCCAACAATGTCCCGTATTGGGTCACCCTCCAGTTCGCCACGGCAAAGATCGGGGCTGTTCTGCTCACGGTCAACACCCACTATAGGTCCCATGAACTGAAATATCTTTTGGAACATTCCGAGGCCGAGAATCTGTTCGTTATCGATAACTACCGAGACCATGATTATCTGGAAACGGTCTATGAACTCATTCCAGAACTCAAGACGCAGGAGCGGGGGCAGCTTCGGACCAACAAGTTCCCCAAGCTGAAGCGGGTCTTCAACCTTGGGCATGAGAAACATCGCGGCCTCTATTCCATCCCGGAACTCCAGGCCATGGCTGCCATGGTCACCGACGAAGAATACGCTGAACGTCAGGCCGGGCTCGATCCGCACGATGTTGTGAACATGCAGTATACCTCCGGCACCACCGGGTTCCCCAAAGGTGTGCAGCTGACCCATTACAATATAGCGAACAACGGCTTCTGGATCGGCAAGAACCAGGATTTTACGGCGGGCGATCGCCTTGCGCTGACCGTGCCGCTTTTCCACTGCTTCGGCTGTGTGCTTGGCGTTCTCGCGTGCGTGAATCACGGCGTGACCATGGTCATCCTTGAGGACTTTGTGCCGCTGGAAGTTATGGCCGCCATTGATCAGGAGAAGTGTACCGCGGTCTACGGCGTACCGACCATGTTTATCGCCATGCTCGATCATGCCATGTTTGATCGTTTCAATTATTCCACCTTGCGGACCGGCATTATGGCTGGTTCGCCCTGTCCCGTGGAAGTCATGAAGCGTGTCATGGACAAGATGAACATGAAGGAAATCACTATTTGCTACGGCCTCACCGAGACCAGTCCGGTCATGAGCCAGACCACCATTGGTGACACTATCGAGCACATGACGGAGACCGTCGGCCCGGCCATGCCGGAGATTGAGATCAAGATAACCGACCCGGAAACGGGTGAGCAATGTCCGCCTCATACGCAGGGCGAGGTCTGTTGTCGCGGCTATAACGTCATGAAAGGGTACTATAATAATCCCAAGGCTACAGAAGAAACTATCGATTCTGACGGCTGGCTTCACTCCGGTGACCTCGGTGTTCTGGATGACGATGGGTATCTTTCTATCACTGGCCGTCTCAAAGACATGGTTATTCGTGGCGGTGAGAACATCTATCCCCGTGAGATTGAGGAGTTCCTCTACACCATGGATGGCGTGCTTGATGTGCAGGTTGCCGGTGTTCCCAGTAAACGACTTGGTGAAGAAGTCGGCGCATTCGTCATCCTTAAAGAGGGTGCTGATTTGAAATCGGAAGACGTGATTGATTGTTGCCGGGGTAAAATATCGCGCTATAAAATTCCGAAATACGTCACGTTCATGACGGAATATCCCATGACGGCGTCAGGAAAAATTCAGAAATACAAACTTCGTGACCACGCTCATGAGCTGTGGCCGAATGCATAAATTGAGAAAGAATGCCTGAGGTTGAGCAGGAATATTGAAGGGGATACCTGCTTCGAGAACACGGGAAGACATATTATTTGGAGGATGAAGTGGAACAATACAAGGAAATAGCGCCACGACTCGTGGGCTTACGCGAAAGTATCGGCTGGACAGTCAAAGAGATGGCCGACCTGTTAGGGATGTCGGAGGAGAAGGTCGCGGCCTGCGAATCTGGTTCCGTGGAAATCTCGGTGGGCTATATGCTGGACGTTTCCCGTCTGTGCAAAGTGGACCTGAATACTCTTATTTCCGGGCGTGAACCGCACCTGAAATCCTATGCTCTTGTACGCAAGGGTGAAGGTTTTTCCGTGGATCGCCGCAAGGATTATGACTACAGCAGCCTCGCTTCTCGGTTCGCAGGACGTGAAATGGAGCCGTTTTTGATCACGGTTCCGGCCAAGTCCGGTGATGATATGGCCGAAACTGCTCACCGTGGGCAGGAGTTTATTTACGTCATCGAAGGACGTTTGGAACTTCGTTTGGACGGGGAACCGCTCATTCTTGAGGCGGGCGATTCGCTCTATTTTAACTCCGAAAAACCGCATGCTCTGCGTGGTTTGGATGGCAAAGAAGCAAAATTCCTCGACGTGATTCTGTAGGGCTGGTCGATTTTCTGACCCGCCCGGAACAGGTTTTGACTGTTTTTTACGCTCGAAAAACCCGAAAAAACGACACTGAATCACGGAGAAACTCGCATGTTTACCAAAGAAGAATACAAAGACTACAACGATCTACTCGCTAAATACGAACCGAAATGCCCTGAAAATTTTAACTATGCGTACGATTGTCTCGACTCGATGCCCCCTGAAAAGGTGGCGTTGATTCGCGTCGATGACGCTGGAATACGGAAGGAATATGACTTCCGTTTCTTTCAGGAGACGTCGGCACGACTCGCCAATGCTCTTGTGAAACAGGGTGTAAAAAAGGGTGATCGGCTCATGCTCGTCCTGTATCGCCGTGTGGAATACTGGACCGTCATGCTCGCCATGCACCGCATAGGCGCTATCCCCATTCCTTCTCCTTCGTTGTTGACGAAGAAAGACATTACTCAGCGCGTTAATTACGCCAATGTCTCGGCTATCATCTGCGAAGATTCCATCTGCGAACGTGTGGATCAGGCCAAGGCAGAATGCCCCGACCTGAACCTGCTTGTTCAGGTGGATGGCGATCTGAATGACGGATGGTTGGATTATGAGAAGCTCATGGCTGATGCATCTCCGGCCTGCCCGCGTACCGATGATACCGCTTGCGGCGATGATCCCATGGTCATCTTTTTCTCCTCCGGCACAACCGGGCTGCCCAAAATGGTCCTGCATAATTTCAATTATCCGGCCAGCCATTACTCTACTGGAGCATTGTGGCATGATCTGGTGGATGGGGACATTCATCTGACCCTCTCCGACACTGGCTGGGCCAAGTCTGTCTGGGGCAAATTCTACGGTCAGTGGATGGCTGGAGCCGCCGTGTTCGTGTGGGATTTCAGGGGCAAATTTGAAGCTGGCGACCTGTTGCAGATCATGGCTGATAATAAGATCACCACCTTTTGCGCTCCGCCGACGGTTTACCGTTTCTTGGTGCGTGAAGATTTGTCTTCGTACGATCTTTCGGCCCTGCGTCACTGCACAACAGCGGGCGAACTGCTCAACGATTCGGTCTTCCATGCATGGGAAAAGGCCTTCGGTATGCCTATCTATGAAGGATATGGCCAGACCGAAACAACGCTTCAGGTGGCGACCTTCAAGTTCATGGAACCCAAGCCCGGTTCCATCGGCAAGCCTGTGCCCGGATGGGATATCGCGCTGCTCGATGACGAAGGCAAAGAGGTCCCCGAAGGCGAAGAGGGCGAAATATGTATCCGCATCGACAAGCCCGTCCTCGGCCTGTTCGACTCCTATATGGACGAGCCGGGAAAAACCGCGTCCGTGAAATTTGATGGCTGGTATCACACTGGTGACAAGGCATGGGCTGACGAAGACGGCTTCCTCTGGTTCATGGGCCGCACCGATGACCTTATCAAGAGTTCCGGGTATCGCATCGGCCCCTTTGAAGTCGAATCCGCTCTGGTGGCGCATGACGCCATCATCGAAGCAGCAGTCACCGGGATGCCCGATGAAATTCGAGGCCAGCTTGTGAAAGCAACCGTGGTTCTCGCCCCCGGATACGAGGGCAATGAGGCGCTGACGAAGGAACTCCAGACATTCGTCCGAGAGCTGACCGCACCGTACAAATACCCCCGTGTCATCGAATATGTGGCGGACCTGCCCAAGACCATCAGTGGCAAAATCAAGCGTAAGGAAATCCGAGAAGCTGATTTGGCGAAAGTGTGTAATTAGACGTTTACTTGAATGTAAAGAGGCCCACAGTGACAGGTGTCACTGTGGGCCTCTTTTTTGTTCCGAATTTGAATTCTACTATTTAGTGGGCTGCGCCTTTCGCAGTAAATCCGGGATCATGGCTTCAGAAAAACCGAAGATGATGCCAATAATGGCAACGCTCTGGATAGTGGCTTCATCTGTGGTTATCCCGAGGGCTTCGGGTGGATTAACCATGCCGGTTTGAAAGAGAAGATATCCAATCAACGCAGCCATTGCGCCTATGGTTGCTCTCAGGAGCAGGAATGAAGTATGGGCCGAATTCTCCACGAACCTGAGTTGATTCTCGTCAAAATTCTTGTGTATTCTTACGGCCAGAGAAAACTCCGCTCCGAGCGATCCCGCAAAAAAGGCAAGGAGGGGGAGTTGGAGAGGGCTCAGCCAACGGGGAGTTGTTGAGATATTTGTCAGGGCGAAAAATATGAAGAGTCCTACTGCAATCATGAGCACTAACTTGGCTGTCGCGGTTGCTCTGTTCTTCCATGCCCCGTTACGCTTTTGAGCGTGCCATTGCAGGTCGTTGAGAATGCGCAGGAGGGCTCCTCTTTTTACCGCAACACTGTCAGGGCTTTGTTCAACGGGTTTCACGTAGGAAGCATATATTTCGTCGGAAACCATGGCGCGGGCTTCGGCAAGTCGCCGACCGTACTCAATGTTGAGGTATTCATCAGGGAGTATGCTGACAAGCAGCTGCTCAGCTTGGTAGGCACCATTCCAATCTTGGTCTGTTTTATCAGAAACAAGGACATCTATCGTACGGATTGTTTCTTTGTTTTTGTCATCCGAGGCATCGACCAACGCGAGCTGTGAGCGCAGGGTAATTAAGAATTGATCAAGAAGGTGTCGGTTGTTGCTCATGCAGAAAACATCAATGATTTTCATATGTCAAAAGCTCCTGGCTAAGTGTTGGCTCAGTGGAATTGGAGAATCCTCATCCTCTTGCCCAGAGATGGTCGCAGAAATATAGCATATAATAAATGCTATATCAATTCGACTACTTTTCTATCTTGGAATACAGGGGCTGTTCTTAGAAAAAGAAGAAAGGCCTCATGGCGGTGATTGAGGCCTTTCGGGGGAGTTCTCGACGGGGAATGTCGAGAAAATTTATACCTTATAAAGGCCACAGGTCTTGGCAAAGAGCAATAGGGGAAGTTCCTGTTGTGCTTCGTGGGGACGGGAAAAAATCCCGAAGGCTGTTCGTGGGGCTTAATCGTGGACATGACAATTCCAAGCATAGGAGAAAATCCGAGCCATACTTAGGCTGGCAAGGTGTATACTGCAGGCCCGGTCAGCTTGTTTGATTGACTGTATAACACCGAAGGTCTTGAATTCGAGTTCCATCGGCCCCGGCATTAAAAGAAGCAAGCCCTTACGCTTTTGTGTAAGGGCTTGCTTCTTTTAATGGCGGAGGTTGTTTTAGGTAATGTGTCGACTACTCGTTTACATACTGTAAGACAGCATCCTGCTTCAAATATTTTCATACAGCGTGGATCTGTCGTTGTTTCTGGCAGTTCTTTTTGCCTATGAATGGATTACCTCTATGGCAAAATCATCAAGGAATAACCTTACGCGTCACTCAACAAAGCTTTAGCGATATCAATATCATACAGCGCCATGGGGTTACGCTCCACGTTGCGCTCTTTGTACATGTCGGCGGCCTGCTTGATGGCTCCGTGGGGCACCCACTGGTGTTTTTCCCAGATGACAGGCTCGTTGGGGTTGTACAGGCGGAATTCGATGGAGCCCTCGTTGTCACGCACGTACATGCGGACTTCGGGGTGCTGGAGGGATGGTGTATAGTAATGGCCGCGTTCGTCTTTCATTATTTCTCTCCTATGGCGAAGCTGAACCGGATGGAGTCGCTTACTTCATAGACGTTGATGTTCATGGAGCGCAGCAGGACACGAAGGGGCCTGCCGAACAGGAAGTCAGTGATTTCGGGAGCCATGCCTGTCTTTTCTGGCACAAGGCGGCGCATCTCCATATCGAAAATAACCATTTCCGAGAGAGTCTCGAGGGCTTTCTCGTCCCCCACGCGTGCCTTCGTGGCTACTTCTTCCATAGTAATGGGCGAGCACTTTGCATTGTGTTCGTCGATAAGCTCAAGAAGGGGGTGACCTTCGGGCAGCAAGTCCGTCCGGGTTAACCGGTTCGTCTGGTACATGGCTGCAAGAGGTTCAATGTCACGGCAGAACAGGACTTCGCACTCGATGGGGCGCTTGTCATACATGCCGCAGTTGCGACCTTCCGGGCTGTAAAATTTGCATGTCCACTTGCCGTCGCGACCCCTGATTTTCAGGATCTCCGCTTCGAGTGGTTCTATCTGCTGAGCCGGCTGATCGTATGCGCGCTCGCCGGGGCGCAATGTAACTATGTCAGTCAGCTGAATTGTGCCATCTTCGATGAGAGGCATATCCTCTATATGGAGCGCTGGTCCGCCATTTCGGCAGCAGTCGCCGCAACGACGACAGCTCAGTGTGTTGTTACTTGAATTTTGCAAGTTTGTGTTGCTCCTTAAAACCATTTGGGGTATCGATTATCTCGGTCCATAACCTGCTGCAAGGGACCGATACTCTGCATGGACTGCAAAGGCAAGTCTCTGCACTGAGGAAAAGTTCCTTAGCGGGGCGGGCGATGGGCCCGAAAAATCAGGACAGGCAATGCTTTCTTGGATATTTCAGTTGACACGAAACTGATGCATCCATTACATTGGCGGCCCTGCACATATTGTGAATAATGGCGCAATTGCTACAATTCTGGGTGGTTGCGTTAAGTAGGAAAGGCGTCTGGGCTATGATGATTTTTCATCTACTGCCGGCCTGGGCGCATTAATGGTTGATGGCAACATCTTAATCAAACAATGGAGGTTAAGGGAATGGCGAAACACAAAACTCCTCTGTTGGATCAGCTGGAAAGCGGCCCGTGGCCCAGCTTTGTATCCGACATCAAGCAGGAGGCAGCATCTCGCGCCAAGAACGAAAAAGGTATTGATCACCAGATCGCAGTTGACTGCCCTGATGATCTGCTTGGCGTTCTTGAGATGTCTTACAATGATGGTGAGACTCACTGGAAACACGGCGGAATCGTCGGCGTTTTTGGTTATGGCGGCGGCGTAATTGGCCGTTACTGTGACCAGCCCGAGATGTTCCCCGGCGTTGCACACTTTCACACTGTCCGCGTGGCTCAGCCCATGGGCATGTGGTACAACACCAGTTTCCTGCGTCAGCTGATGGACATCTGGGACCTGCGCGGTTCCGGTCTGACCAACATGCACGGCGCCACCGGTGACATCGTTCTGCTGGGTACATCCACCCCGCAGCTCGAAGAAATCTTCTGGGAAATTACCCACGACATGGACGTTGACCTTGGCGGTTCCGGCTCCAACTTGCGTACCCCTGCTTCCTGCATGGGCATGTCTCGTTGTGAGTACGCCATGTACGACGCTCAGGAGCTCTGCTACAACTTGACTATGGAATACCAAGATGAACTTCATCGCCCGGCATTCCCTTACAAGTTCAAGTTCAAGTTTGACGGCTGTCCGAACGGCTGTGTCGCCGCCATCGCGCGTTCCGACATGGGCTTCATCGGCACCTTCAAGGGCCCCATCAAAATCAACCAGGAAACCGTTGCCGCATACGTCGGTGGCGAGATTGCTCCCAACGCTGGCGCTCACGCTGGTAAAGATTGGGGCGCATTCGACATCCAGGCTGAAGTTGTTGACAACTGTCCGTCTCAGTGCATGTCCTACGAGGGCGGCAAACTGATCATGGATCACAAAGAGTGTGTCCGCTGCATGCATTGCATCAACACTATGCCTCAGGCGCTGAAGATCGGCGACGAGCGCGGTGTATCCATCATGTGTGGCGCTAAAGCTCCGATTCTCGACGGTCCTCAGATGGGCTCCCTGCTCGTTCCCTTTATCGAAGCTGATAAGGACGACGATTACCAGGGCATCAAAGACATCATTGAGAACGTTTGGGACTGGTGGATGGACGAAGGTAAGAACCGCGAACGCATCGGTGAGACCATGAAACGTCTCGGCTTTGCAGCCCTGGCTAAGGCCGCCGGCATCGCAGCTGACCCCCGTCATGTCCAGGAACCACGCCACAACCCCTACATCTCCTGGAAAGCAGAAGAAGTCGGCGGCTGGGATCGTGATATTGCTGTTTACCGCGAACGCCACCAGCGCTAAAGATTGGAGGAAAATAATATGGCTTTCATTTCTTCCGGATACGATCCAAAAAAACCGATGGAAAACCGGATTTCGGACATTGGTCCTCGCCATTTCAGCGAGTACCTGCCCCCGGTTATTGCTAAAAACTTCGGCAAATGGGATTACCACGAAATCCTGGAACCCGGCGTGCTCTGTCACACCGGTGAGTCCGGCGACAAAGCGTACACCGTACGTTGTGGCTCCGCTCGTCTGATCACGGTTACTTACATCCGTGAATTGTGCGACATTGCTGACAAATACTGTGGTGGCCACCTGCGTTTCACCACTCGTAACAATGTTGAGTTCATTCTGGATGACAAGCAGGCCGCTTTGGACCTGAAAGCATTCTTGAATGAGCAGAAATTCGACGGTGGTTCCTTCAAGTTCCCCGTTGGCGGAACTGGCGCTGGTGTAACGAACATCGTTCACACACAGGGTTGGATCCATTGTCACACTCCGGCGACTGACGCTTCCGGTACCGTTAAGGCTACCATGGACGTCGTCTTCGATCAGTTCACAGACATGAAGTTGCCTGCTCCGGTTCGCATCTCCATGGCTTGTTGCCTGAACATGTGTGGCGCGGTTCACTGCTCCGATATCGCTATTCTCGGTATCCACCGCAAACCGCCCCTCATTGACCACGAATACCTGGACAACTTGTGCGAAATTCCGTTGGCCGTGTCCGCATGTCCCACCGGTGCTATTCGCCCGTCCAAGATTGAACTGGGTGATAAGACTTACAAGACCGTCGCAATTAAAGAAGAGCGCTGCATGTTCTGTGGTAACTGCTACACCATGTGCCCCTCCTTGCCTCTGTCTGACGGTGAAGGCGATGGTATCGCCCTCATGGTCGGTGGTAAGATCTCCAACCGCATGACACAGCCTGCTTTCTCCAAAGTAGTTGTGCCTTTCATCCCGAACGAGCCTCCCCGCTGGCCTACAATGACCAAGGTCTTGAAAAAGATTCTGGACACTTACGCAGCAGAAGCTAACAAATACGAACGCTTGGGTGACTGGGCCGGACGTATTGGTTGGGAACGTTTCTTCGAAAAATGTGAGCTGGAATTCTCCTCTCACCTGATCGATGATTTCCGTGACCCGGCTTACTACACTTGGCGTCAGACGACTCAGTTCAAGTGGTAGAATAATAAATTGTCGGGGTACGGTCTTAGGCCGTACCCCGCTTTTTTTAAATTGAAGGAGTCCATCATGGTACTCGATAATGAAGCTGCAAGAATAGTTATTCTTGATTTTTGTAAAGCAAAGTCCAAGATCAAGTCCAAGTTCTACTTCAATGATTTCACGAAGCTTTTCCCGGAAGAGAAAAGCCGTACAGTCAAGAAAGTCCTGACCACGATGATCCAGGACGGAACATTGGAGTTTTGGTCTTCCGGGTCCACCACCATGTACGGTGTTGCTGGTTCTGGTAAGCAGGCTGATTCCGAGGGCGAAGATTAGACTTCTCCCAATTTTGGTTATCAAGGCCTTGCCCGTCATAACGTCGGGCAAGGCTTTTCTTAGTTTTAGATGGACAACATCATAGAAACGACATGCAAAATTTTATTCCTCGATTTATCCTTGCAGGACTTTCCGGCGGTACGGGCAAGACTATTGTCTCCCTCGCTTTGGCGCGTGCTTTCAGTCGGATGGGCAAGAAGGTCGCACCGTTCAAGAAAGGGCCGGACTATATTGACGCCAAGTGGCTTGGCCTTGCTGCCGGGCGCACTTGTTCCAATCTAGATCCATATTTTCACACAAACGACGTCATACGGTCACTTTTCTGGCATAAATCTCAGGGAATGGACTTGAGTATAATTGAAGGCAATCGTGGTTTGTTTGACGGTATGGATGAATTTGGTTCCAGTTCCACTTCGGAATTGGCGCGAAAACTCAATGCCCCTGTTATCCTGACCATCGATTGCACCAAGATGACCCGTACTGTTGCCGCCATTGTCCAAGGGTGTCTCTCCCTTGAGCCTGATCTCAATCTGGCCGGGGTCATCCTCAATCGTACTGCTGGTGAACGTCATCGTTCCGTGCTCAAGAAAAGTATAGAAAAGTATACCGACATTCCGGTGCTGGGCATGCTGCCGAAAATCACACACAATCCTATTCCAGAACGTCACATGGGCCTCGTGTCCGATCAGGAATATGATGAATCGGACTACAGCGATGAACAGGCAGCTCTCGATTCTCTGGCCGATATGGCTGAGGAATGGCTGGACCTTGATGCCATCGCTCGTATCGCCGATAACGCCCCAGAATTTGGCCCTGAACCGGGACCGATTTTCCTCGATGAGCCGATAAAAAAACATGTTCGTATTGGCTATGTTCATGACGCCGCGCTCTGGTTTTACTACCCCGAAAACCTAGAAGCCCTGGAACACGCCGGAGCTGACTTGGTTCGGTTGTCCATTCTGTCGGATGAACCATGGCCTGACATTGATGGCCTCTATCTCGGCGGTGGATTTCCTGAAATCTTTGCGGTGAAAATAACAAAGAACAGGAGCATCCTCGACCATATTAAGGCATTGTCGGAATCTGGCATGCCCATCTACGCCGAATGTGGCGGGTTCATGATTCTCTGTGATTACCTCGAGTACGAAGGGAAGAAGCGGACCATGGCAGATGTTTTTCCCGTAGGAACCGCCTTCTGTGAAAAGCCCCAAGGGCTCGGTTATACTGAGGCTGTGGCACAAAAGGATACGGTTTTTTATCCCAAAGGTACCACCGTTCTTGGCCATGAATTTCATTATTCACTCTGTCTGAATGATACTGAGGCAGGTTCGACGGCAGATGTCGAATTCGCCATGAAGATGGTGCGCGGAAAAGGTATCATGTCAGGTCAAGACGGTTTGCTTTATCAAAACACTTTCGCAGGGTATAACCACATCCATGCCCTTGCCGTACCTCAGTGGGCAAAACAATTTGTCGCCGGGGCGAGTGCGCATCGTACGAAACAGAGCTCGTAGAAAGCCATCTAAAAGGGACGAATAGAAATACAATGGAATTTGTGAAAACCACGTATAAGAAAGCATTGGACAGCATTGGCGAACTGCCTTCATGGTCGGACGATTGGCGTTGGGCGGCCCTGTATAGCGGCCTGATTTATCTCATAGTTCTCGCCTGTCGTTTGAGTTTTGCCAGTCGATGGGATCAGCCAGAGTTATGGGTGCATGGTGAACGTATCATGGCAACTCATGACGCGTATTTTTGGCTCGCCAAGGCCAAAGGTGTTGGGCTTTTAGAAGGATATCCGTTGGCGCAGTTTGCCAAATTTTTGCATGATATTACCGGATTGAGTTTAGGTACTGTCGGTTTTTGGGTGCCAGCTTTCCTGGGCTCATTAGTCAGTATTGTCTGTTATTTCTGGGGCTGGTTCCTTGGCGGCCGCAATGCAGGGATCATGGCCGGATTGGCTGGGGCTATGACCCCTGGGTTCTATTTCCGGTCCCGACTCGGTTATTATGATTCTGACCTGTTCACCTTGTTGATGCCGATGCTGGTCGCTTTGCTTCTTGCATACTGGGCTTCACAACATATTAAATCCGGCTGGTTTAGGGATACATCCGAAGAATCCCACGACGAATCCTCCGAGATTATTCATTCATTTTGGCTGGCGTTTGCTTTTGGTCTTGTCACTCGATTAGCCTGCATCTGGCATCATGACATTCTCAACGTCACAATCCTTTATTTTTTCCTGACAACTGGTGTTGTGCTGCTCAATGCCAAGCCGGGACGGAGGGCATGGGCATTGTATGGGCTGGTCATCTTTGCTTTGGCTGCGTACCCCGGTGCATCCTGGGGCCGGCTAATCGTGTGGCCAATTACTCCGATTCTTTTGTGGTTGGGCGTATCCCCGCCGCTTACAACGTATCTTGTGGGTATAGTCCTGTCCATCCTGTGTGTTGTGTTCGCAAGTCATTCATATCGCCGAAATATAAGTTTCGTGCAAAATGTCTGGGTTGCGACAGCACTGCTTGTTGCTGTCGTCTTTTCCATTGGCATCGGCTTTGGGCCGATTATGGGCGTACTGAATAAGCTTTCACTCTATTTTTTCCCAGCTGCCAAAAGTGTTCTCCAGGCTGATGCCGGTGCCATGGGCCCAATCTACCCTTCGATTGTACAGAGTATTATTGAGGCAAAGCTCATCCCTCTGGCAACGGTATTCGAACGTGGAATCTTCTTTTCCTGGTTGGGCTATCTGTCCCTGCTGTGTACGTTTGTGGTGGTGGCTGTACGCCCAGTTGCTATTTTCCTGCTCCCCCTGGTTGTCTTACAACTTGCATCAATGAAACTCGGTGTTAGGTTCACCATGTTTGGTGGGGCTGCACTCGTTATCTACATCAGCGTGTGCCTCGATTGGCTACTGCGATCTGTCCTGCCCGAATTCTCCTGGAAAAAATATGCCAGTGTATCTGTTCAGATTTTGGCAGGCGGTAGCTTGCTTACGTTTGCTATCTTCGTCTATTCTAACGCGCACCTGACGCCCGTCATTCCGAAAGAGCATGCTGAAGCTCTTGTCGAACTGGGAGAAGAAGTTCAGCCCGACAGCATGATCTGGACATGGTGGGATTGGGGTTATGCTTCACAGTATTACGCTGGACTTGAGACCGTTATTGATGGTGGCAAACATGCTGGCCGCGATATCTATCCTGTGGCCTTTACTCTTGCTACTGACTCTTTCGCAAAGGCCAACAGCATGGTGAGGTTCAGTGCACAGTCCAAGCCCAAAAATACGTTTGAGCTGGGACTGTCTCCTGCCTTGGTATGGGATACGATTCCAAGAAAAGAGATGCTATCGACACTGCAGGCTCAGCTGGAAAAGACGGATTATCCGAAACAACCCAGCCAGTATTTTGTCGTGAGTTGGAGGGATGTATCTATTCTGAAGTGGTTAACATATTTTGGAAACTGGAATCTTCAGACCGGGACGACGGAAGAGTCGAAAACAAGCAATTATGATCAGGGAGAACTCGGTTATAACCTGAAGCAGGGTGCATTCAGGACGAGAAGGGGCGGTGGTGCTCTTCTCAGCGATATAACGGTACTTGACCGTGATAGTGCTCAGGTCAAAGAATACTATATGAACAGGTTAGCCCCGCAACTTTCACCTGTAATGAAGCATCTTGTCATCAATATGGTTTCCAAGCAGAGTGTACTCATGGATCGGGACGCGCATGAGTCCATACTGATGCGGCTTCTGGCAGGTGATCCCAATGATCCTGAGATCAGCAAACATTTCAAGCTGGTCGTCGACAAGCTTCCCTTTGCACGCATTTATGAAGTTGTTCAATAACGATATAAAGAGAGAAATATATGTCCATCCCATTTATCGATTTGAAAGCGCAGTATGCGCGGGTTGATGACGCGGTCAAGAAAGGTATTGATGGTGTTCTGGAACATGGCGCTTACGTCATGGGGCCGGAAATCAAGGATTTGGAAAGCCGCTTGTCGAGTTTTTGTGCAGTTCGCCACGCCGTTGGTTGCGCATCGGGTACCGATGCCTTGATCATGGCACTCATGGCCTTTGAAGTCGGTCCGGGCGATGCAGTTTTTACCACGCCGTTCACGTTTATGGCGACCGCTGAGGCCATAGCTCTGCTCGGTGCCACCCCGGTGTTCGTGGATGTGGACCCGGTGACCTTCAATATTGATCCCGATGACCTGAAGCGCAAGATCGCGGATGTCAAAGACAATAGCGATGACCTGACAGCCAAGGGTATCATTGGTGTTGATCTGTTCGGTCAGCCCGCAGACTATGCACGTATCGAACCGCTGGCCCAGAACAACGGATTGTTCCTCATCGTTGATGCAGCCCAATCCTTTGGTGCCACACATCAAGGTAAGCCTGTCTGCTCCTTGGGCGATATCGCCTGTACTTCGTTTTTCCCGGCAAAACCGCTGGGTTGTTACGGTGACGGCGGCATGGTCTTTGCGCACAATGACGAACTGCATAAATTGCTCGTTTCCATCCGTGTCCACGGCATGGGCGAGGACAAATATGAGAACGTTCGTCTTGGTATTAATGGCCGTCTGGACTCCATACAGGCCGCCATATTACTCGCCAAGTTCAAGATTTTCCCCGATGAAATCGAAAAACGGCAGGCGGCCGCCGAGCGCTACCATAAGCTGCTCGCAGGTATCGATGGCCTAACCACGCCGACGGTGGCCGAGGGTAATACTTCGGTTTGGGCGCAGTATTCTCTGCTGGCTCGCGACACTGAGCATCGCACCGAATTGATGGGCAAGCTCAAAGCTGCCGATATTCCTGCGGTTATCTACTATCCCAATCCGCTGCATCTCCAGAAGGCGTTTGCCAATCTGGGACACACTGCGGGCGATCTGCCTGTCTGCGAAGGTATTGCCGGGCGTATATTCAGCCTGCCCATGCATCCTTACCTTGCCGCCAGCGATCAGAAAACTATCGCTTCGGTCTTGAAAGGATAACGAATGGGAGCTGGACGTGGGGCAACCATACTCAGACTGGTCAAGCCTATCGTGGCTGGGCTGGCTTTGGCGTATCTCGTGACCGCGTTCGTAGACAAGCCCGCACCAGTGCATTTTCAGCCGGAAAATCCGTATGCTGCCAAGCAGGAGGAGATTGCCGAGCCCAAAGATGATCTGGTGGTCGAAAAGAATATCATGAAACTGGGATCGCCCTTGTCCGTGACGCCGGACGAGGGCGTGGAAAACAATCCGCTGGCACTTCTTGAGGATATGGCCGATGAGGATGCGAATGCCACTGCTGTCCGAAATGCTGTGGATGATAACGCCACAGGCGTTCGCGTAGAGGTCGAGGAAATGCCTGTCGAACAGGTCGAATCGTCCGCCGAACAAGTGGAGCCTATCGAATCCGCTGAACCAGTCGAAACAACCGAACCTACCGAGCCACCTGCTCAATAAAGAGTTCTAGCCCTCGTATCGCTTCCATGTCTCCAAAGAGTCGGGAGCGATTTTTTTTCGTCCTGTCTCGTAAAGCGTGCCGGAAATCCGTGTCCACGCCCATCCGAATTGCCAATTCCACATACGCATCAAAGGTGTCAGCAACGGCTTCTTCATTACCGAGCATGGTCACAACTGCATAAGTGTGCCGCCCGCGCATATGCCCTTTGGGGAGCGTGATGGCGGGCAGACCTGCATTGGCTGCTTCCATGGCGGTGTTGAAACCGGACCATTGAATGGAATCCAGAAATACATCGCACAGGCAATTGAGCGCGTGATATTCTTCCGGTGCTTGATACGGGAGCATGGTCACGTAGTCGTTGACATCCAAACCGTGTTCACCGAATGCGCGAGATATACGCGCTGCAAAGCGCTCATTCAATCGATCCGCATGGCCGTTTTGCAGGAAAACGAATCGGCAATTGGGAACCGCTTTGGCTATGAGTGGATACAGGCGGTCGTGTTCGGGTAAATATTTGTAGAGCGACTGCGGGCAGAAGTAGAGCAGGGCGTCTTTCGGCAACCCGAAATGTCCGCGGTCGAACTGCGGTTCTCCCTGCCGAATGGGCGCATAATGGACTGACAGATTCGGCAATCTGACAAGCTGTTCCGTATATGCCTGATCGCCGTCCTCCGGTTCCATGAGATCACTGGACAGAAAATAATCCATGGTCGGCAAGCCCGTTGTCATAGGGTGGCCCAGCGAAACACACTGCGCAGGGGCGAGACGGAGTCCGGCCAGCTTGGCGCAGGTTGGGTCCATGCCGATGTCGGGGTAAACGAGCACATCTATGCGGTCTTCAAAAATTTGCGTGCACAGTGCTTCGAAATGGTTCGGCTCATGGGTGAAATGGTCGAATATTTCCCGCGCCTCGGCCGTGCAATGGTCATCCTTCACACCCGTGTAGTACCCGAAGACTTCAAATTTCTCTCGGTCCAGATATTTCGCCCAGCCACGGGTGGGGATTTTCCAGACTGAATGTTCGTGCATAAATCCGGTGGCGATACCGACGCGGATTTTCCCATCTTTGCGCTTCTGGAATGAGGGGTTGGAAAACTGCGGATACGCCGCCGTCATGATACGGTTGACCAACGAGCCGTACTTTCCTTGCAGTTCCCGGTCGTTTTTTCCTTGATAGGTCAGATAGAAGGGCTGATTTGCGCCAACTGAAGTGGCCGCATCACGGATTTGCTCCGGCGTGTCGAGGGTGAGGAATTTGTCCAGCTCCGCCAGAGATTGTGCGTACTGATTTCGAGCAGATTCGATTTCGGTGTCCGTATCGTAGAATACATCCAAATGGGAAAAACAGCCGCCCCAGCGCGGGGCAACACTTTCTGGGGCGAGAGTCTGGGCGCGTCGAAAACATTCCTGCGCCTTGAACATGTCGCCGCGTAGTTGCCATGCGTTGCCGAGATTATAGAGCGTGTCTGTGGATTCGGGATTCAGCGAAAGGGCCGCTTCAAATGTTTGAACAGCTTCGATGGCTCGGCCAGCATTTTTCAGCGCAACACCAAGGTTGCTCAGGGTGTCGGGTGAATCGGGGGCGATGGACAGGCTTTTTTGAAAACAACCGATGGCGTTGTCCAGTTTGCCTTGTGACAGCAGAATAGTGCCCATCCCACCCAGTGCCGGGGCTGAATGTGGGTCATTTTTCAGGACGGCTTGGTGCGCCTCTGTGGCTTCGTCGAGTTTGCCGAGTTCAAGGCATACGGTCCCAATACCATTGAGGATATCGGGATCGCCGGGCATGATGGTGAGGGCGTTTCGATAGGCTGTTTCCGCTTCGCTGAGCGCCCCCAATTGTTGCAGGGCCAGCCCTATATAGAGGGCAGCCTCGCCGTTATCCGGAGTCACATTCAGCGCTTCGCGATACATGCCGACAGCTTTAGCGAATTCGCCAGCCTGATGTAATCGTACGCCGTGGAGAAAAAGGGTTTGTCCGTCCATAAGTTATGACTATAGCCCACAGCACGGATCGGCGTAAACCTCCGATTTGCCAGTTGCCGCCTCCTTTGATACACCGGGGGACGAAAACGACATCACGCTGGGCTGCCCCGGCACATAAGGAGTATTATTATGATCAAAATGGAAACCAGCATGGGTGACATCACCATCGAACTCGATTTCGAGAACGCACCGAAATCTGCAGCAAATTTCCAGCAGTACGTAGAAGATGGCTTCTACGATGGTCTCATCTTTCACCGCGTGATCCCGAACTTCATGGTTCAGGGCGGCGGCATGGATGAGAACATGTCCGAAAAAGCCAGCCGTGAGCCCATCGAGAATGAAGCCAACAACGGCATCAAGAACGATAACTACACCCTGGCCATGGCCCGCACCCAGGATCCGCATTCCGCATCTTCCCAGTTTTTCTTTAACGTGAAAGACAACGGTTTCCTGAACTTCTCCTCTGAGACTCCTCAGGGCTGGGGCTACGCAGTCTTCGGCAAAGTCGTTGATGGCACTGATGTTGTCGACCAGATGAAAGAAGTCGAGACAGGCCGCAACGGTTTTCACGACGATGTTCCGGTAGAGCCGATGTTCATCACTAAGGCTACTGTGATTGAAGACT
Source organism: Pseudodesulfovibrio sp. (assembly GCA_022712855.1). Classification (GTDB taxonomy): domain Bacteria; phylum Desulfobacterota; class Desulfovibrionia; order Desulfovibrionales; family Desulfovibrionaceae; genus Pseudodesulfovibrio. The sequence goes on from JAFLJT010000185.1 coordinate 18,432, forward strand.
AGTTCCGATAGTTCGTAAGAACTTCCAGCGCACCATGAACAATCATGGTGCGCTTTTTTTGTGCGAAGGATGCTTTTTCAGGAATCGTTCTTATATAGTGTGGAGTTGTTCACCATGACCCCACGGAGTTTCAATGGTTTTTGATAACAGTTACGCGCGGCTTCCCGAGATATTTTACCAGCGGATCAACCCTGTGCCGGTGAAGGCACCCGAGTTGATCCGGGTTAATCATTCCTTGGCTGAAGAGCTTGGCTTGCTTCTCCCAGAGGCCGACGATGCATTGGCCGCACTTTTTTCCGGCAACACGCTTCTGGATGAGATGGAACCTGTGGCAATGGCCTATGCCGGGCATCAGTTCGGTGGTTTTGTACCGCAGCTTGGCGATGGCCGGGCCGTCCTGCTGGGCGAGGTCCTCAGCGGTGCAGGTACGCGTTTTGATATCCAGTTGAAGGGATCAGGGCAGACACAATTTTCCCGCAACGGTGATGGTCGATCCGCGCTGGGGCCTGTCATCCGAGAGTATGTTGTCAGTGAAGCCATGCATGCCATGGGTCTTTCGACATCGCGCGCCTTGGCCATGGGGAAAACGGGCGAACAGGTTCTTAGGGAAGGGTATGTTCCGGGCGGGATATTCACTCGTGTGGCATCTGGTTTGGTCCGTGTTGGCACCTTTGAATATTTTGCGTCTCGGGATAACACCACGGCGGTCAAGCAATTGGCCGATTATGTCATTGATCGCCACTACTCCAGTGCGAAGAATGCGGCCAATCCTTATATCGATTTCTACCGTCAGGTCTGCGAAGCTACGGCGCAACTGATTGCCCGCTGGATGGCGGTGGGATTCATCCACGGCGTCATGAATACGGATAATACATCCATTTGTGGCGAGACTCTTGACTACGGCCCGTGCGCTTTCATGGATACGTATGTCCCGGCCAAGGTTTTCAGTTCCATCGACCACGGCGGGCGGTATGCCTATAACAACCAGCCCACCATAGCCCAGTGGAACATGGCCGCCCTTGGTGGTTGTTTGATGAGTTTGTTCGATGATGACGCTGACAAGGCCCGCGCTATTGGGGAGGAGGTGCTTGAAACCTTTATTCCCACATTCAAGGCGCAGTATCAGGACGGTATGTGTCGCAAGCTCGGTTTGGTGACTGTTGATGATCAGGGCTTTCAGCGTGTCCGCGATCTGATGGAACTTATGCATCAAGGACACGTCGATTTCACCCTCGCCTTTCGTTTGCTTGCTGATGACATTGAGCAATTCAAGGGATTGTTCTCTGAATCTGCGGCCATCGAATCATGGTTCACCGAGTGGTCAGATCAGCTCGTCGAACAGGGAGAGAACGTCGCTGCGGCTCAAGAGAGAATGCGCTTGGTCAATCCGGCGGTCATCCCCCGGAACCATCGTGTTGAGGAGGCTATTCGAGCAGCCGAAGATCATAATGACTTCACGTTGACTCATCGGTTGATAGACGTTTTGAAGACGCCATACGCAGTGCAGCCGGAGAATGAAGAATACATGACCCCACCAGAGTCAGATGAAGTGGTACATCAAACATTTTGCGGAACCTAAAAAGTAACACACCCCGCGCCGAAGGCGCAGAATAGGATTCTAAAGGACATGTCCTTTAGCCGTCGGAGACGAAATCACCTGATAATTCCGCCGATAGACGGTCTTATCTATCCCCCAACAAAAAAACCGAACCAGCATAACGCTGATTCGGTTTTTGTTTTTTCTGTGAGCGTTCGTTATCCGCCGAGGTACGCCTTTTTCACGTCGGGATTTTCCATCAGTTCTGCGCTGGTTCCTTCGGCTACGATTTCACCGGTATCGATGACGTAACCGCGATGGGCGAATTTGAGGGCGAGGTTGGCGTTCTGCTCGATGAGCAGGATGGTCATGCCTTCTTCGTTCAGCTCTTTCAACGCGCGGAACATATCGTACATGAGCAGCGGGGCGAGACCCATGGAGGGTTCGTCGAGCATGATGAACTTGCAGGCGGACATGAGTGCGCGACTCATGGCGAGCATCTGCTGCTCTCCACCGGACAGGGACTCGGCGCGCTGTTTCTTGCGCTCGTCGAGGCGGGGGAAGAGTTCGTACACGCGCTTGTAGTCGCGATTGATCTCGTCCATGCCGTCTTTCCGGGCGTAGGTAGCAAGCTTGAGGTTTTCCTCGACGGTCAGGTTGCCGAAAATGTGGCGACCTTCGGGTACGAGTGCGAGGTTCAGGTTAGCGACGATCTTGTCCGGGGCCATGCCGACGATGGATTTACCCTGGAACTTGATGTCACCACTGACGATCTTGGGTGCTTCCGGCGGCGGGAGCTGGGATATGGACATGAGTGTCGTGGACTTGCCAGCACCGTTGGCACC
>JAFLJT010000197.1 GCA_022712855.1 Pseudodesulfovibrio sp.
TCGATGGAGACCTCGAACTGCTCAACGCGTTCAGGCTCGACACCGAGGCGTCCCAGAGACTCTGCTATGTTTTCCTTGCGGCGACTGCACAGCTCGGAACCCTTCACGAAGTGGCACTGGTAATCGTCACCGTACTTGCAACCAAGCATCATGACACCGTCAATACCCTTGCTCATGGCATCAGCTACCCAAAGGGCGTTGACCGAGCCGAGGCAACGGACAGAGATGAAGCGCACATACGGGCTCCAGTTCTTGCCGCGCATGGCAGCCATGTCGAGAGCCGGGTAGGCATCGTTCTCGCAAACCAGGACGAGAACGCGGGGACCGCCTTCTTCCAGGGTATCGGGAACCTTGATTTCCTTGATGGCCTGACTGACCTGACTGACGCTGTAGTTGGCAAACGAGATAACGCGTTCCGGACAGGCACCCATGCATGTACCGCAACGGCGGCAGCGGGTGGGGTTCGGAAGCGGCGTACCCTTCTCGTCATCGTCCAGAGCGCCGAACGGGCATTCCTCGGTGCAACGTTTGCACTGCGTGCAGCGCGTGAAGTTGAACTCAGGGAAGCCAAGATCGCCGGAGCGAGGATGGACAGCCACGCCACGATTGGCGGACTCTATGCACTGGATGGCCTTGAGAGCGGCACCAGCACCATCTTCCCGGGCAAGACCCAGGCCCATGGGCTGACGCACACAACCGGCAGCGTAAACACCGGTGCGGCGGGTTTCGTACGGGAAGCAGATGTAGTTGGAATCAGCAAAGCCGTCGAACAGCTCAAGGTCGGGGAATGCCGGACCCTGACGGTAGACGAAGTTCATGGTCGGATCGGCAGCAGTCGTCGGAACGATGGCCGTCGGCACGACAACGAGGTCGGCTACGAGTTCGATGCTTTCGCCCAGCAAGGTATCTTTGGCCTTGATGACCACCTGGCTGCCAACTTCCGAAACGGATGTGACAGAACCCTTGGTCAGCATGATGCCAGCATCGTCCTGAGCGGTCTGATAGTATTTTTCATTGAGACCGGGGACCATCATGTGATCGTAGATCACGTAGGCCACGGCATCGGGAGCGAGTTCACGCACATAATTGGCCTGCTTCAGGGCGACCAGAGAGGTCAGCTCGGAGCTATAGGCCAAATGCTTGGCAGACTCTTTGTCTTCGTAGACAAAGGTTTCGCATTCGTCGCCTTCCTTGACCTCTTCCTTGGTATCATCGCAAGGCAGGTCTTCGGGAGCCGCGCAGGCTGCGCCGCATGCATCGTAGTTGATACCTTCCATAAGGAGGCTGGTGTCAACGATGAAAGCAACGGAGCCAGGCGTTTTGCCCTCGGAAGTCTTGATGCCGCCGTTGAAAGCCATCTTCTCCAGCTCGGCTGAGGTGACGACATTCTTGACAGTACCGTAACCAAGCGGAGCCAGGAATTCGGGCTTGCCCGGAATCCAGCCGGTGGACATGACGACCGCGCCGATCTCGTACTCGTCACCGGCGATGGTGGCCTTGTACTGGGCCGGAGCACCAGCCAGAGAGTCGACCGTGGCACCGGTGATGACCTTGATCTTGTCATTGGCCTGCACGTCGGCGATCAGTGTGTCCAGACCGATGTCCTGCAACTTGTCGTCGTAGGGCGCGGCCAGCGGAAAGGACTTATACATGGTGGCGGCTTTACCGCCCAGAATGTCTGCTTTTTCGACCAGGACTACGGAGTAGCCAAGGCCGGCGGCGTTAAGGGCCGCGTTCAGACCGGTGAAACCGCCGCCCACGACCAGCACGGTCTTGTAGGCATCCGGAATTTCCGGTTCGGGAATCTTGCTGTTGACCAGCTTGATTATTCCCATGTTGGTGTAGTCCTTGGCGATGATTTCCATCTGACCAGGAAATTCAGGATCTTCCTGATAGGACCATACACATTGTTCGCGCAAGCTTACGCGCTCCACCTGGACTTTATCGCCGAACTTGAACACATCCCACTTGGCGCGGGAGGAGCAAGCGGCGCACACGACGCCATCAAGCTCGTTTTCAGCGATATCAGCCTCAATCATGGCCTTGCCTTCCGGGCTGCAAAGCACCGGATTGGACTTGGCCACGGTAACGACGGCGGAGTGTTTGCCATTGGCTACGAATTCGGCCAAAGCGTCGACATCGAGATTCTCCCCGATATCGCAGCCTCCACAGATATATACTCCAAGCTTTTCAGCCATTGGTTACCTCCCTACCACGGTTTGAATCGCTTTCATCGCGGCAGCGGTGCCGGACTGGGCGGTCTTCATGACGTCAAGCGGCTGCTTGGCGCAACCAGCGGCAATGATGCCCTCGCCGTCAATGACGAAACCGTCAGCGTCAACGGAACCAGCCGGGACCTGCAGACCAGCAATGCTGGGCTCCATACCGGTGGCGAGCACGACCATGTCGAATTTCTCTTCAGACTTGATGCCTGTCAGAGCGTTCTCAACAGTCACGATCGGGTTGCCGTTAGCGTCTTCGACGATATTGGCGACCTTACCCTTGATCAGGTTCAGCTTTTCATCAGCCTCAGTTGCAACCTTGAACTTGTCGTAACGACCGGGGGTACGAAGATCGATGTAGAAAACGGTGACGTTTGCATCGGAATTCTTCCGGATGTAGCGAACATGCTTCAGGGAAGCCATACAGCAGATGTACGAGCAGTAGTTCAGGTTGTTCTGGTCACGAGAACCAGCACACTGAACAAAGGCGATCTTCATGGGCTCTGTACCATCGGAAGGACGTTCGATCTTTCCGCTGGTCGGGCCGTTCGGAGCTGCCATGCGCTCAAACTGCATGTTGGTGACGACATTCTTGAATTGGCCGCCGCCGAGGTTGGTCAGTTTGGAAACATCATACGGTTTCCAGCCTGTGGCAACAACGATAGCTCCGACAGCGAGGTCGAAGGTTCTACCCTTGTCGTCCAGATCCACAGCGTCGTAAGAACAAGCATCCTTAATGGAAGCCATCTCGGAATCGGATGCATTCTCAGCATCCAATACATAACGCATGGGGAACATGAAAGGATGAGTCTTGTACGCCAGTCCACGCTTGCCGGTTCCGAAATCAAATTCGGAATCAACTTGCTTGGCAGTTGCTTTTTCGCAATCGCCGCAGGCGGTACATCGTTCGTTCACGTAGCGGGGACGCTGCGTGACTTTGACGTCGTAGTTTCCTTTAGTACCGGAAACGGAATCGACGGAGGCCATGGTGATGACCTTCACGTTGGGGTTGTTTTTGATGCGCTGGAACTGAATCTCCAGACCACAGGAAGGAGGACACAGCTTGGGGAAATACTGATTAAGCTGTGAAACCCTGCCACCAAGGTAGGGATTAGTTTCAACGATGTAGACCTCGTAGCCCAGTTCTGCGGCTTCGAGGGCAGCGGTGATTCCTGCGAATCCACCGCCTACAACGAGAATACTATTGTTCGACATTCTCTTCATTCCTCCCGAAATAAAGTTGAGGCTCAAGCCACAAAATGGCCCAAACCCAGACCGGGTACCTGATCCCGGCCCGGATTTAGACCATTTTATCCCTGGATATTAGGTTGTTAAAAGAATCACAAACTGCGTGGTGCTGGAAAAAGTTCAAATCCTCGCGCATCAGATGCGCTTCGGCCTTGAACTTTTATTGCGCCTTGCAGCTGTCAGACTGTGAACAGCCAACCAAGGAAAAAGTGACCGCGGGCCTAGGGCCCGCGGTCACGGGATGATCAGATTCTATCGCTTATACGACAGGGATGATCTCGTGGTAAGGCTCTTTGTAAATCGTAGTTACGCCGGTAGCCGGATCGTACTTGGAGTTACAGAAGCAATGCCACTTAGCGTCGTCCAGACCCATGAAGTCACCACGGTAGTAGAAACCGGGGTAACGGGATTCTTCACGGAACTCGATGTGCTGCATGTGCAGGCGGACAGTCCACAGACGGTGGAACTGTTCCCAACAACGCATCAGTTCGTGAAGGTCACGAGCTGCGAGTTTCTGAGAATCTTCTTCCATCATGCCCATCAGCCAGAAGCCGGTGTTCAGCAGTGCTTTGGAAGTCATGTACAGAGTAGCAACACCTCCACCATACTCATCGGTGCACTTGATCAAGCGCATCATGAAGTTATGGGGAGTGATGTAGTTCGGGTTAACTACTGGATCAGTAGATTCGCCCTTGAACTCTTCGTATGTGTACCAAGGCTGGTAGATCTCTTTAGCGAGGTCTGCACCGTTCTCGGACAGAGCAGGGACGAAGTCTTTGTGATCCTGGACCCAACGGACCATCTGCTTGCCGACGATGCGGCCTTCAGCATGGGAACCGGAGGAGAACTTGTGACCGGAGGCGCCGACGCCATCAGCACAAGTCCAGAGGCCGTTAACGGTGGTCATACGGTTGTAGACTTTACCGTTGTCAGCACGGACCTTGTAGGATTCGGGAACCCATTCTTCGTCGGGACCGGAACACCAGATGCCGCAGCAACCGGAGTGGGAACCGAGGAGGTAAGGCTCAGTAGGCATGATCTCAGAACCGCGATCCTCAGGAGCGCAGTTAGTAGCAGCCCAGAGGTTGGCCTGGCCAACACACATGTCGAGGAAATCTTCCCAAGCTTCGGACTCGAGGTGTTTCCATGCAGGACCAGTCAGATCGCCACCAACGGTGTTGAGCAGAGCAGTCTTGGTGTCCATGAAGATCGGGCCGCGGCCTTCACGCATTTCACGGAGCATCATGTGGTTACGGAGACATGTGGGGATAATGTGACCCTTAGCGTAGCCGCGATCCTCGTAAGGCTTCAGCATAGCGCGGTTGGTCTCACAGTAATCTTCACCCTTGTAGTTGGTAGCTTTGGCCTTGAAAAGAAGGAACCAAGCTCCGACAGGACCGTAACCGTCTTTGAAACGGGCGGGGACGAAGCGGTTTTCCATCATGGTCATTACGCCGCCAACCTGTGCAACCATGGTGTAGGTGGAACCTGCGTTCCAAACCGGGTACCATGCACGACCCATACCCTCTCCAGTGGAGCGGGGACGGAAAACGTTAACTGCACCACCACAAGCAACAACAGCTGCGTTGCATTTGTAGATGTAGACTTTATTTTCGCGAGTAGAGAAACCAACTGCACCAGCGATGCGGTTGGGCTCGTTAGCGTCGAGGAGCATCTTTACGATGAACACGCGCTCTACGTAAGCGTCTTCGCCAATGGCGTTCTTAGCAGCTTCAGCAACGATGCACTTGTAGGACTCACCGTTGATCATGATCTGCCAGCGGCCGGAGCGAACGGGCTCTGCGCCTTCACGGATCAGGAGACCCTGGGCTGCAGCTTTGCCACCATCAACGTTTTCGCCGTCTTTCTTGACCCAGATGGGCAGGCCCCATTCTTCGAACAAGTGAACGGAATCATCAACGTGACGGCCGATGTCGTAAATCAGATCTTCACGGACGAGGCCCATGAGGTCTGTACGAACCATGCGAACGTAATCGTCGATGTCGTTGTCGCCAATGTATGTGTTAATAGCGGAGAGGCCCTGTGCGATAGCACCGGAACGCTCGAGGGAGGCCTTGTCGACCAGTTCCATGGTGATGGAGGGATCAATTTTATTGATCCAACGCTGAGCTTCGAAAGCCACACCACAGTTACCCATACCACCACCGACGAGGAGCAGATCTACGCTTTTCTCGACGATTTCCGGCTCGGCCAGGGCCAAGCCTTTAGAAGCTTCTTTGCTGGGAAGCAGAGGCATAATTCCTCCTAGGGAATATTATTATTTCAAATTCTGTCTAAGCCTAAAGAAAACGCTCAAACTCGTGACTAAACGAGTGTGCCGTAGTCTTCCTGCTTCCACTCTTTGGTCTTACCTGCGTCCTCGATCGGGGACTCTGTCATGGTCGTAGCGATGGGGTTAGCCAGCTCGGTCTCAGTGAACAGAAGTTCGTTTTCCAGATCGGTGGGTTCCGGCTTACCTTCGAAGGGCTTAATGGAGCCTTCAGCGGTGGTGCGGATGGGGAACTTGAAACGTTTTACGCTACCATTACGGAACTTGACGGTCCACATGATGTCTTCAGCGGAACGCATGGGGATGGTTGTTCCACCAAGGGGAACAAAGTCAGCGTAAGGGCGTGCTTCAATAGCACCCTGGGGACAAATTTTGACGCAGGAGTAACATTCCCAACATGCGGAAGGTTCCTGATTGTATGCTTTCATTGCGTCAGCATCCAGAATCATCAAATCATTCGGGCAAATGTACATGCAGGCAGTCTTTTCTCCGCCTTTACAGCCATCACATTTTTCCGGGTTAACAAAAGTCGGCATAACTTTTCCTCCTCAATAGGGTTGTATTCAAAAAAACCGACGTCCTCTACTAAACAAAAAATCAGCCGCTCGTATTTCATAGCGGTATTGGGAATTAGCAAGACGGTCAGACCTTGTCAATGCGAAAGTGAATTTTTTAACAAGCTCCATCTGACCTGCCGTGGCAACGGCTTTTGGAATCTGGATATGTCTATTTCAACCCCTCTATTCCCGCCAAAAGGGTGATCAGCCTACACAGAGGCAATAGCCAGCAAAAACCAATCAAGTTTTAGAGCAAATTGACCGTTCTGTGCAAGCCTTTTTTGCCTTTGTTTTTCGATTATAACCTATGTGGTTTAAGTTGTTGAAATTGCACGTATAAACCACGCGGATCACACTGTATTTTTCTAGACTTTTTTATGATTTTCTCTCATGTTTAATTGCCGTCCATTACTGTCTTATAGATGAGACAGGTTTTGAGAAAAAAGCGCTTGACACTTCTTTCACAAACGGACAATAAAGGCTGACCGTTTAACGGGAAATACTCATGGTTCGGGGCGACTTGTTACGCACCACATGATTTAAGGCAATGGTTTTATTCACAAAACAATTTTTTAGGAGGCTTAAATGTCCAACCTCGTAGCACCTCACGGTGGTAAAGGTCTCGTCTGCGCACTTCTCGAAGGCGCAGCCCTCGAAGCTGAATCCAAAAAGGCCGCTGGCCTCAAGACCCTCGAAATTTCTGATCGCGCCAAAGGCGACCTGATCATGATGGGCATCGGTGGATTCTCTCCCCTGACTGGCTTCATGACACAGGCATCTTGGAAAGGCGTTTGCGAGAAATTCTTGCTGGAAGACGGCACTTTCTGGCCCATCCCCGTCACTCTGGACACCGACGACGACAGCGTAGCTGTTGGCGACGAAGTTGCTTTGAAAGCTGCTGATGGTACCGTTTACGCTACCATGACCATCGAAGAAAAGTACGAGATGACCGAAGCTGACAAGAAATGGGAATGCGAACTCGTCTACAAGGGCGAGGGCGAAGAGTCCGCTGATGACGTTTTCTGGAAGATCGCAATGGAAGATCACCCAGGCGTTCAGATGGTCATGGCTCAGGGCAAGTTCAACATTGCTGGTCCTGTTAAAGTCCTGTCCGAAGGCGACTACGCAGCTCGTTTCCCCGGCGTTTACCAGACTCCTGCTCAGATCCGTGCAGAGATGGAAAAACGTGGCTGGCAGAAAGTTGCTGCACTGCAGCTCCGTAACCCCATGCATCGCTCCCACGAGTACCTGGCCAAGCTTGCTGTTGAGACCTGTGATGGCGTTGTCATTCACTCCCTCATCGGTAACCTGAAAGCCGGCGATATCCCCGGAGACGTTCGCGTTGAGTGCATTCAGATCCTCATCGACAACTACTTCGTTCCCGAGAACGTCATCAACGCCGGTTACCCCCTGGACATGCGTTATGCTGGTCCCCGTGAAGGTCTCATGCACGCGACTTTCCGTCAGAACTACGGCATCAACAACATGCTCATCGGTCGTGACCACGCTGGCGTCGGCGATTTCTACGGTCTGTTCGAAGCTCAGGACATCTTCAAGAAGATTCCTTACCAAGACGGTTGTGAAGCTGAGACTGGAAAAGCACTGCTTTGCCAGCCCATGAACATCGACTGGACCTTCTACTGCTACAAGTGCGACGGCATGGCTTCCATGCGTACGTGCCCCCACGGCAAAGAAGACCGCGTAATCTTGTCCGGTACCAAGCTGCGTAAAGCCCTTTCCGAAGGTGCTGAAGTAGTAGATCACTTCGGTCGTGACGAAGTTATCGTTCGCCTCCGCGAGTACTACGCTAGCTTGACCGAAAAGGTCGAAATCAAAATGCAGAAAGCAGCATCCGGCGCAGACATGTAGTTCTGTCCGGTCGCTTTTTAGCTGACCATTCAAGGGGAGGTAACCTAGCGGTTACCTCCCCTTTTTAATTGGATCAGCTAAAAAACAGGATAAAGAATTATGGAAGTCGCCTGTCGGCGATGATGAAGAGCGTGAGAGGGGGAGTGTTGCTAGATTACACCACTGCCCGCGCGTCCGCGTTGGTAGTTCTGTGGGGCATTGTTAAATCGTGTTTCGCCCTTACGGCGAGGCGCTTTTTGCCTGAAGAGCAGCAAAAAGGGCCCAAAAAGTGCCCTTCAGAACGATAGCTTGGCCGCCTTGTATTAGCAGATCAAGAATCTGATCAAAGCAGCGGAGGCTCCACGGCGGAGCTTGGCAGCATAATGCGAGTTGATGCCACCGCCAGTTCACCCAATGAACATATTTGCGAGGACGAGGAGCCGCCTCCACTCCTTTGTCAGCTTCTAAGCCTTGCTAATAAGGGCTGGGGTTGGTCTTCGTTTAGAAAATAGTATTGTGTCCTCATATTTCTCTGACTTCAATTGTTTAAGGTCAGGAATTAGGGGGGTGCCCCCCCCCAAAAAAAAAAATCCCTCAGAAAGCTACCTGTTCTGACCTTGATCCATGCTTATGTGCATCTTCTTCTGAGTTGGTTCACGCCTTACCTTCCAAATAAAAACATGATATCGGACAAGCTATCAAAGAAAACTCTTGAAGGAGTGCTTCAATATTTTCTGAAGTGCTGAATATTTGAGAACGTGTATTAAGGAGAGCAACTATGTTTTCAATTGTACTCTACACCCTCTCACTCATTGGCTCACTTATATGGCTCTACAAATCCCAGGACTTCGAGCCTGCAATCACAGCAATGTTAGCTTTGGCTTCCTTAACCAGCTCAATCGCAGCTAAACGGAAAATTGATGGTTTAACTTCGCAAGATCAAAAGGTTTCGAAAGGTGCAATCGGAGTTCAGGCCGGTAGAGATGTGAATATGAACACCAACAAGGAGTGAAAGCTGTGAGCGGAGATAAAAAAAGCCAGAAGGTGGGCAAGAACGGAGTCGGCCTTCTAGCCGATAGAGACATCATTATTAATGACTATAAACAAATGAAGGAAGTGTTCTGCGACCTCTTTGAAGCCAATTTTTACCGATTTAAAGGAGTTGCGAAAAAGGTTGCCCAAGAATGCATGGAAGAATTCAATGAAGAATTTCTTAAGGCTTTGGAAGATCGAAACCCTCAAGGATTGAATCAAGCCCAGACTCCTGGATATATGAGTGCCGTATTTGAAGCCCAAAAGGGGTATGCAAAAAGCGGAGACGAAGACTTAGGAAAACTCCTCATCGATTTATTAGTTGAAAGAAGTAAAGAGGTAACTCGATCTGTCAAACAATTGGTACTCGATGAATCAATCATCTCTGCAACAAAAATCACTCACGAACAAATAAATCTTCTTTCGATGATATTTCTAATTAACCATACAATGAACCACGGCGTTAGGTCTGATGATACTTTTGGAAAATACTGTGACGACTTCATCAGACCTCTTATGAATGACACGCCTCCAAGCCACACTGACTTTCAATATTTAGAATATGTTGGCTGCGGATCAGTCCATGTCAAAACAACAATAGAAAACGCTTTTGCAAAGAACTATCTGGGCCTTTTCACCAAAGGGTTTAAGGCTTCTGAAGTAATTATTGAAGAGCTTTCGAAAGAGTCTCATTCAAAATTATTAATCCCATGCTTAGCTGACGATTCAAAAAGACAAATCAACGCAATGACCAGATCCCATCTTGAATCGCTACTAGAGGAATATAAAACACCAAAAAGAGAACATGAACACATATTCACTCTATTTACAAAGGGTACAATGAACGCTGGTGAAATTCAAAAAAAATGCGTCTCTCTACGCCCATATACAAAACAGTTTTTTTCTGACTGGAACAACTCTCCCTTAAATTACTTCCGCTTAACTAGTGTGGGGATTGCAATTGGTCATGCGAATATTGCACGCATGCATGCTAATTTTGCTGATATTAACTTATGGGTGAACGACACTCCTGCAACATGACAACACCCGCTTATTAGATTTGGTGCTAGACACACCATCCAGGCGGCTGCCGCACTGAATGATGGGAATTAGGGGGACACCATACCCATTACCGGTGTCCACATGCTTCATACCCAACGACCCACCCCAGCCCTTTTTCGCAAGGCTTAGAAGCTGACTATTCAGTGAAGGCGGCTTTTTTGCCGCAACACGCACGATTGTGGACGGCCCTCGATTGTTTTGATTTGCAGGGCGTACCACACTCCGAGGGTGGAGCCTTTGCTGCGTAGATCAGATTCTTGATCTGCGAAAACCGGGCGGCCAAGCTCCCGTTCTTAAGGGCACTTTTTGGGCCCTTTTTGCTGCTCTTCAGGCAAAAAGCGCCTCGCCGTAAAGGCGAAACACGATTA
>JAFLJT010000229.1 GCA_022712855.1 Pseudodesulfovibrio sp.
ACAACCAGTTTCTTGAATTTGGCAATATTCCCATACGGCCAAAAACTGCGGAGAGGTGGCAGAGCTCGGTTTAATGCGCTGGTCTTGAAAACCAGAGACGGGGCAACTCGTCCGGAGGTTCGAATCCTCTCCTCTCCGCCATAGAATTATTAAAGGCTTATCTCAGAAGAGATGAGCCTTTTTTCTTTTGCCGGTGTGAACACCCCATTCTTTGGTCCACCTAGGAGTAGAAACTTCCGCTCGGTTGGTTTTGGTTCTGTAAAACCGAATGATTCCAGTTTCGCCATAGTCAGCGTGACATCCGACCATTGCAAATCTAAGACTTCCTGCTTGCTCAATCCATGCTCTACTGCCAACAGGATTGCTAGAGACAAGTAATGCTTTGCGCGACTTTTGGCGGCTCCTTTCAGCAGCTTTTCCACCATTTTTGGTCGCATGAACTGCTTTCGTTCATGAACCTTTTCACTCAAGTATTTAATACCAATGGTAGGATTGTCTTTGATTGCTTCGCACTCTAGCGTCTTGGTAAAGACCTGCTTGAGAATGAACATCTGACGATTTGCTAATGCCATAGAGCGGCTGGTTGCTATTTCAGCACGATAGTCAAGTAGGTCTTCTTTGGAGATAGCTCCCACAACTCTTTTGCCCCATTTCTTGAGCAAAGGTTTGAGGAAACTGGTGTAGCCATTCAAAGTCGCCGAACAGAGGTCGCCTTCCTTGTGCCTTCGCTTCCATTCGTGAGTGCATTTAGCAGCAATGCTGCCGAATGTTTGCGCCAGCTCATTCTTCTTACTTCTTCTTTGCCTGGGGATCTTTCCCTCATCCAACAACGAGCGAAGTTTGTCGGCTTTCTGCATTGCCAGTGACTTTCGCCTGAAAGTCGCATGATGATGCTTTTTTCCGGACTCAGGTTCCAGGTACTGAATTACGTAGCTTTTGCCTTTCTTACGTGGGCGTGTGTTGATGGTGACTGTTGCCATAGCTTAGTCCTCCCACGAGTATCCGCCCTTGCTTCTCCCTATTTGGTTATCAATGAACTCATGCACATCCGCGTAACGGATGAGCTTGCGAGAACGTACTAAAATAGTAGGCAATTCTCCACTATTCAGCATACGGGAAACAGTTGATCTATGCACGCGCAGTGTGTCAGCGGTTTCTTGAATATTGAGCAGTATTTTCTGAGTAGTCATAATATTCTCCGAGCAGTTTCATTCACCCTGATATGCAGGGGGTGCATAGAAACTAGCGAGGAGAGGCCAGTGAGTCTCGGACAGCTCAATTTTTCTTTTTGTCCGGTCTGGTGGAGGCCCCAGAATATAAGATTGCGCCGAACAGCTTTCTCGAATGAGTGGGGTGACATCTCCAGGTCTGGGTCAGTGAGACCTAAGCCTCTTTCCTAGGCTGATTGGTCGAAGAGGTCTTGGACTTGTGGGTAGGTGAGTGGTGATCCGAGGTGCTTGGATAAGCCATACAAGAAGGCCGCCAGGAAAGTTTTTACTTTAGTAACGCTCAGTTTTCGGGGAGTGCCCTCAAGAGCTTTCATGAGTTGCTTGAACTCGGCGCCAGTAGGATTACAGGCTTTTGGGATAAAAACGGTAATTATGTGCTGTGTAAGGTTGTCCAGGACCTAATAATCTATAAGAGAAGTAGATAAAATAACCTACTCACGAACTCGTCGAATGTTCATTTTTTTTATTCGTGTTGCAAGCGTTGTGGGCTTCAAGCCAAGCAGGGCTGCGGCACCATCTTCGCCATAAATTTTGCCATTGCGCAGTTTTAGTGCCTTTTCAATATTTTGCACTTGTAACTGTACCATCTCTTGTTCAGTAAGCAGATCATCCGACAAGTCGGAGGGAGGGAGTTCTGGACACTTTTTCTCTTCACTGAAACCGCTGAAGAGCTCGAGTTGAGCTGAACCTGCAATGGAAGAAATGGCAAAGCGCTCAACTATATTCTGCAATTCCCGAACATTACCAGGCCATTCATAATCTATGAGCTTAGCGATCTGCTCGTTAGAGAATTGAAGCGGTGGTCGGTTCATGACCTTGAGGGAGCGAGAGAGGAAATTGTTCGCTAATGGGGCGATGTCTTCTTTTCTCCTTCTGAGTGGGGGAGCTGAGATGGGGAAGACATTAAGTCGGAAATAAAGGTCTTCCCGGAAACGACCAGCCTCAACTTCTTTTAGCAAATCCCGGTTGGTGGCAGCTATGATTCTTGCGTCCACTTTTCGAACCTTCTCTTCGCCGACACGTTCATATTCCCCTTCCTGGAGAACCCGGAGAAGTTGCGCTTGGAGTTCGAGAGGAATCTCGCCCACTTCATCAAGAAATAGCGTGCCTTTATGGGCAGCTCCAAACTTACCTTCCCGGCTGGTGTGTGCTCCGGTAAAGGCACCTTTGGCGTGGCCGAAAAAATCGCTGGCAAAAAGTTCTTTGGGAATAGACGCGCAATTTACCTTGATGAGTGGCTTGGCGCTACGGTCACTTCGCTGGTGAAGTTCACGGGCAACGAGTTCCTTACCAGTGCCGGATTCCCCCTGAATAAGAACGTTGGCATCGGTGGCTGCGACTAGGTCGATTTGCTGGACGATGCGTTCAAGGGCTGCACTCCGTCCGATAAAACCGCCATATGAGGTCACGTCATGTAACTCTTCCCGGAGATAGCTGTTCTCCGTTTCGAGTTGCTTTGTGAGCTCTTCGATTTTCTCAAAGGCCCGAGCATTGGCAAGCGCTGTAGCCGCGTGGTTGGTGATCACGTTCAAGATATCCAGAGCGGGTTGGCTGACCTTTGTCTTGGTAAATACAGCCAGGACACCGAGGATCTCGTCGTGGAATTGTATCGGCTGCCCGGCAAAGCCGTTAATTCCTTCTCGGTTTGCCCACTCAGGGTCGGCTATCCATTTTGCATCATCGGATATGGACTCCACCACAACGGGTTCGCCGGTCGCAGCGATGTGCCCGACTTTTCTGACGCCCATTGGGAACCGACTGAACTTTCCATCCAGGCGAGTCCAATCTGCCGAATTGTCGTATGTGGACTGCCCCGCACTGGCGACCAGATGTAAACATTTGTCATTGCGTTGGCATTCCTCCGCCATAGGACAGGAGGAACAGATGTCCCCTTCCTTGACGAGCCAGATTCGCACGAGTGAAACTTCCTTGAAGAGGAAGAGGCGGTCAACAATCAGGCTGAAAAGCAAGTTCGTTGATCTTAGCTCTCCCATCTCCAACAGGAGTGATTGGATTTCCATATCCCTGAATTGGAATGTTTGCTCGATAGACATGTCGTTGAATTTAAACGAAACAGGCCTCCCTCACAATAGAAATAGTTTTGCTGTCTGTTTTGCTGAAGCAAGGGCGGAAGGAGTTCGGCATCCACCGGAGGTAAATGTGCAGACGGAGCGATACCGAGCCTCCTTCCACCTTTTTGCTTCAGACGAGGGGCTATAGCATTGATTAGATACTGCGTTTCAATTCGAAAAAATGGTGGGATCCAAGGACTACGACTCCCATGATCATGCTGACTGTTAGTTGTCTTTAGGAGTGATTAAACTGCAAGGCTGATGGGCTTGTGCCGACTGCGCGATTCGCCGACACAAGCCAGTAGTCATCAATGCCGGATTATCTCCAGCATAGATTTGATCGGGCTTCATTAAAGTCCGCGATAATTTTCTCGGCAATCTTTTGAGGATCGGTATCAACATTCATGCAAGAGCCAAGTAAGTCGGTTGTGCCGCCGTACAGGAAATCCTGTACGTTCTTGGAACCTTGTACCGGGGCGTGGACACAGTGGTAGGAGTCGAAGCCGAGCATGCGATAGGCCAATGCCTCGTCAATGCCCTTTTCATTGAACCATTCAGGCGTCACTGAGGCAAAAGGGAGGTCCTTCATTTGGTGGCCCGAATAATTCGCAATTGCCCTAAATACTCCCACAGCGTGAGCATTATCGATGGATTCACCGAAGTGCCACACCGGAGGGATCTCGCCTTTGAGGAACCGCTGCAAATTATCGCCACATTTATTCAGAGCTTTTGTAGAACAGTAACCGAGTTTTGCCATGGGGAACGAAGCGCAGCCGTTTGTAAAGACCAGGATGTTGTTCTTGAGCAATATGTCAACGATATCGACAATGGTTTTTTCAAAGACAATTCTTGTATTTGTAGATCCGGAAAGATGGATGATTCCCTTAATCTCTCCATTAATCAAAGCAGACGCAACGGGCTCCATGCACCCATAGTGGTGATCAAGGGTATTCAGGTTAAAGCCGACCTCGGCTTCAACTTCGTGCGGGGGAATATGGCGTTTTACATCGCGGCGGTTCTTAAATCTCTCAATGGCACGGGTGACGATTTGATCAGCCAGTTCCGGGAGCTTGTCCATCTCTTCCAATTCGCGCCTGTAGCCAATGTGTTCGGCACCGGGCAGACGATTTGATTCGTTCGTCGTGACAACAACCGTCCTGTAGCGGTTGGCAACATCTATGATGCCGGGAAATACTCCCTGAATATCAGTCATCCATAAGTCAAGCGCTCCGGTGGCAATGACCAGTTCAGAACCATTGGCATTGGACAACGGGATAACATCGCCCTGACGATACAAGGTAGACAGGCCTGAGCAGCCAACGCCATAAAACTGAACGCCTGTGGCCCCGGCTTCCTCCGCCATCTTCACAAACTTCTCTTTGCGGGCAGTCTCAATAACCATGGTTGCCATCATAGGTGCATGTCCGTGGATGGCTATATTGACGGTATCGGTCTTTAAGGTGCCGAGGTTTGCTTTAACTGTGGTGCGCTGAGGCATGCCAAAGAGGCAGTCCTGCGCAATGGAGCCGCCCACCATACTGTTCATGGAAAAGGCGAGTCCAAGACGAAAGAATTGATCCATGACCTTGCGCCAGTCGCCTTGGGTTCCGACAGTTGTTTGGTGCAGAGCTTCAAAAACTTCATGATACGATCCCACAGGAAGCAGGTCGAGCTTCTCCCAGGTCTTTTGGCGCTCTGGCGGAGCAATGGCCTGCAGGGTCTTCTGGGGGCCGGGGACTGTGCGGCTCATTTCTTCAAGAAGAATGTCTGCTATTTCGCCAGCCAGTTCCTCTACAGTCTTATCTTTGGTGGAAAGGCCGAACATCGCGGCCACACTCATGACTTTTCGCTTGCCAAGGATGGGCAAGTTAACATCTCCTTCGGCTGCTTTTTTTAACGTCAGCATCACTTCCCGCGCCCGAGCGCCATGGGCAGCCACGCCGCCTGCTGCTGCGCGGACCAGATTGCGAGCCACGATGAGATCGGCGTCAGCACCACACGTGCCGCGCGGAGAACTTTCCGTGATCTTGCATGGTCCAAGGGAGCAAATTTTACAGCAGACACCAGCAAGGCCGAAGGTGCAGTGAGGCTTTTGTTTGTCGAAACGATCGAAACAGTTCTCGACGCCTTGCTCGTCCATGTACCTGACCATGTCGCGGACCGCCGGATCCGGAGCGTCATTCATGACATCTTCTTTGCTTGCAAAGGAATCGCGGTATGCTTTGACCGCAGCCTTGTAGTCTGTGAAATCGTTGTGGTTATGATGATGGTGGCCATGATCATGGTCGTGTGAATGGTTGTCGGACATATCGGCACTCCTGGTATTAGGGGGGGGTATCAATGTATTGGCAGTACTATCAGTCTTCGTTCATTGGGCTGCCAAGCTGTAACTCGTTTTGCTTTCCCCTAAGGCAATCTATGTGCCAGAGTGTTTGCTTCTCTTCAATCTCCTGATAATATTGTGTTTTTAAGTTTGGCCCACTTGATCTCGCAGCGGTATTCCGTGGCTGAAACGGAATGCCGTTGTTCAAGTAGCGGAATTCCGTTGAAAATGAACAGGAACATCGCCTTTGGAATGTGAAATCATCACTAGAAAGGACTTTCTGAGTTGATATAGTAAAAATACCCTTCCATACAACGGAGAAAATGTAAGAGTTAACAGCTTGTTTTAATGAGTGTTTTTCGTAGGAGTGTTGCCACTTCATTGGATTCGGAGGGCGAGTACTATCGAGGCCTTTTGCAAAGCGGCATGCACCTTGCTCAATAGTGGACACTCATTTGAGTATCCATTCTAAATGCTCATCCCTGCGGGTCGGTGAGATTCATTGATCGCCATCAACCAGCCTTAAGACTCTTCGATTTGTACCGTGGGGATGAGCAACTAAGCAGGAGGCAGGTTTCATGACCTATAAAGATATGCAAGATACGCTGATGAAGGAGCTACGCCTTTATCATTACCCCGTCGCCGTCAAGTTCTTCTACGACAAGGAAGAGATGAAAATTTCCTATGACAATGCGCCGGAGATCCATACTCCTCTAAAGTCCATGACGTTCTGTCAGTGGGAAATAGCTGCGCGCATGTCCGGTCAGATTGTCTACGCGGGCGTGGACAATCTCGGCTGCGGCAACGCCAAGTATGCCTTCGGTTGGAAGGGACTCGATGAAGGAGAAATCAAGGGACACGCCAAGTACGTACAGGACCTCGATCAGGCGGAACGCTTCGTCAAGACCAAACACCAGCTTAATGAGGGGCTACTAGGTATCGCAGTTGCTCCGCTCGGATTGATAGACGGACTGTATGAGCCGGATGTCGTTCACTTCTATTGTGACAACATGCAAGCATACCATTTGGCAGTGGACTACATGGCCGCGACCGACACTCACCCTCTGCGCCCGAACATCACCATGAACTCCTCGGCATGCGGCGGTTGTGTTTACACTTTTGAGGAACAGGAATTCAATATGCTTCCTGCCTGCTCCGGCAGCTACAACGCGGGCAAGACCGAACGCGGCGAGATCAACGTGATGATTCCCGGCACCAAGTTCGAAGCCACTTACAGCCGCCTCATGGATCGCATCAACAAAGCCAGCAGTTCCATCACCCGCTCAGGCGACGGATTCCCCGGCGCAGACATTTGTAAAAACTGTCCATTGATCATTTTTAAGAAGAACTAGCTACCAAGGAATATGCACCAAAGAGAGGGGTACAGTTCGAGCGTAGTGACAATTGGCTGGACCCAATAATCTCTATGAACAAAGGCCGGAGTTGCAAGCATGCAACCCCGGCCTTCAGATCGGCACAACACTGCTCCAAGTCTTGAATAAACCACAACATATCCCCCCCCCCATCGGAATTTCCAGAAAAGGCGACACTATAGTGACTTCATCTCCCCGATTAATTATTCTGGCAGGCCTATTCAATTTGGCCATAGCCCTTGGCATAGGTCGTTTTGCGTATACGGCACTGCTTCCTGCAATGCAGGCCACTTTCCCTTTCAGCGACACCATAGCAGGCTCTCTCGCGTCAATGAATAATGTAGGCTATCTGGTGGGCACGATCTTGTGCCAAAAAAAGATGCCAGAGAAGTGGAAAATAAGGGTGTTCAGACTGGCGCTTATAGTCTGTGTCGGATCGACCATCGCCGTTGGAATGACTGAGCAGATCGTCCAGTGGCAAAGCCTTCGACTAGTGGGCGGAATAGCAAGCGGGATACTCTTTGTACTAGGCTCTGCATTGGTAGTAGATTCAGTGCAAAAGCATTTATTACCATACGCCACTCTGATGTATTGCGGCGTTGGCCTTGGCATTGCATTGAGTGGCGCCCTGACGCCTGTCTTCATTAATTATGCCGGAGTCATGGACGCATGGATAGGACTTGGCATTGTCTGCATTCCCATGGCGGCTTATTGTTGGATAGTTTTAAATCCACCCACATCAAATAGTGAGCCCTTGATCCAAACGAGGACACCTCAAACGAAAGTAGATAAAAGCCGCTTCTTTCCATGGTTTGTCGCAGCCTATTTTCTCGAAGCATTTGGCTACATAAGTAGTGCAACTTTTATCGTCTCATTCCTGCAAGGGGCGGCAAATGGTGTGTCAGGCACAACCCCATGGATCATCACCGGCCTTGCTGCAGCATTATCCATACCGATTGTGTCTCTCTGTCTGAGACAACTCTCCGCCTTGAAGATTCTTGTGGCGATGTATGGCATTCAATGTATCGGGATATTGCTTCCTGTCTATTTTCAATCAGCCACTTGCGCAATTGTCGGAGCAATCCTCTTTGGAGGCACCTTTATGGGAATTGCAGCACAAAGCATCTACATAGGGACAACTCTCTATCCAGACAGGAGGCAATGGATAATTGGAATTCTCGCCTCGGCATACGGTGGTGGCCAGATCTTTGGTCCCATGGCTACGGGAATAATTGCGGATCATGTTGGCGGATTTGTCCCTGCTCTCATTTTGTCGGCAGCAAGCGTCGCCTTGGGCGGCATGCTTTTAGTGATCGGAGGATTTAGAAGCAAAGGATTTCAAGCAAATGCTATTGTCTGATGGTCGCGCTGAAACGCTAAACGACTTTGCTCACAAGGAGGAAACAATGCCTTACGTAAACATAAAATCATCAATGAAGCGCTACACCTGAAAAAGACAACTGATCACGGCGTAACGGAGCTTTTAGTGACTGTCTTGAATAAGAACCCAGCGACAACGGGGGAATTGGTGGAGAATGTGTGGCTGAATCAATAGAATAGAAATAGCGCACAGCATAATAGCAAGTAAAAGGGCAGAGCGGTATGTTACATTGCTCAGGTCAGTTGTAATCAACATGTCACTTGTTCGAGTAAAAGAGGCAACCGCCATTGGTGTGTTCGTTACCCAATTGCTTAAGTTCGTGCATTGTCACTTAATGACAATATCAAGCATCCAGCGGGCGTAGGAAAATGTCCGCTATTTGTTCCTTTTCATTTTGATTCTCTGCATAACTCTTTGTAATTATTGGCCACATGCACACGCTGCACAGTATGATAAATTGGGAGCGTAAGTCGGATACTCGTATTTATTATAGATGGTTATCGTATTTGATGTGACGAGTATGCCATTGAATGGCATTCAAGAGGGCGTGGGTTCGATTCCCTCCAGCTCCACCACAAGAAAGTTAAGGACTTCAGATAAATTATCTGAGGTCCTTTTTCTTTGGTTTTTGGTCGGAATCCGGTTTTGTGTTCCAAATATGTCCTAAATGGTCCACGATCCAATGTCGCCGCATGGCTGTTTTTGAGATATATGAGCCCCTCTACCGTTTTAATTTTCGGAATGTGGCGTTGTCGGTATCGAATTTGCTTGGTATTATTGTTTTGTAAAAAGCTATTCTACTAATAGTTTAATAAAAACTGATAGTTGTTATTTTTTTTTATAGCGAATAGTATTTTGATATTTGCTTATAGGCGGATTTTAGCCGACGGTGGTTCTAGGATAAGCTTGGGGCTCTGCAGATTGTTTGCAGGCAGCTTCTTACCGTGCAGACACATACTAATTGATACGGACAACAGTGGGCATACGATGAGATTCTTTAGAGATAATACAGGCAAAGCGTTCCCGATAATTGTAAGTGGGCTTCTTATGCTTGGCGTTCCGTTTCTGGTGGCCCTGTTCGTTCAGTATGACTACCTCCAGGATCTTGAGCGGGTGTCCAATGAACGTTTGGTATTGTATGAAAGCACGCTCAATTCGGCATTGCAGAAATATGAATATTTTCCCTATCTGGTTTCCAAGACCGGCTTGGTGGCCGATTTGCTTGCCGGAAGGGAGAATATACGCGAGGTAAACCAGTTTCTGGAGTTGGCCAACCTGAAAGCAGGGTCATCGGCTCTCTACGTCATCAATACAGCAGGTATTGTTGTTGCGGCGAGTAACTGGCGTGAGGAGAAAAATTTTATTGGTTTGAACTTAAGTTTTAGGCCCTATTTGATAGATGCCATGGTTGGTAAAGAAGGCAGGTTCTTTGGTGTGGGTGTCACTGCAGGTGAGCCTGGTTTATATATTTCACACCCTATTAGAGTGGATGGGGAAATCATTGGTGTTGCTGCTGTCAAAATTGGTCTGTCTTCTTTGGAGACTCTTTGGCAGGAAGGTGGTGAGACTGTTTTTGTTACTGATTCCAACGGTATAATCGTCTTGTCCAGTCGGCCTTCCTGGAAGTATAGGACCATGGTTCCACTTCCTCCAGAAACTTTGAAGACGATTAATGAGCGTGGGCAATATCCTGAACTTAAACTCAAACATCTTCCTTCAAAACACACCACGCGACTAGGGTACGTGAACGATGTCACCATTGGAAAGGAGCGTTTTCTTGAAAATACCCGCTCAATATCGGGCATGGATTGGGAAATTAGTTACCTCATGAAGCAAGGGCCGTTGTGGGAGCGAACCCTTGGAACGGCGTTGACATCTTTTGTTTTGGTTGGGCTTGCCATCTTGACGCGACTGTTCTTGCGAGAACGTAGCCATCAGAAGCAATCCAAACAACAGGCCATAGAGGCTGAGCATGTGCGAGCCATCAATAAACAATTGGCTCAGGAGATCGAGGACCGTAAGCGTACTGATCATGAACTTCGTGAAGCGCAGGAAGAACTTGTTCAGGCTGGAAAACTGGCGGCCCTCGGTGAAATGGCAACCGCTGTGGCTCATGAGTTGAACCAACCTATTGCCGCCACCAAAACCTACATTGCCAGTTGCAAGTTACTCTTGGAGCGGAATCGTTTGGAGGAATTGGCTCCTACTTTGACAAAGGTTTCTGAGCTTGGTGACCGTATGGCCATGGTCACGGGGCAGTTGAAGTCATTCGCGCGTAAATCGTCCAATAAGAAG
>JAFLJT010000351.1 GCA_022712855.1 Pseudodesulfovibrio sp.
ATCTCCCTTCCTAAACTTTTTGTAGGCGCATGCGCGCGGGTGGTGGGTTGTTGAGAGATTGCTCTCTGTTTGGAGGTTGGTGGGTTAAGTGAGTTTTTTTAGAAGAATAATAAGAATGAGATTGATTGAGATATGGGGAAGCCGTTTAAGTTTAAGCTCGACAAGGTTCTTGAGTATCGGGAACAGTTGGAGGAGCAGGCCAAGGCTGATCTGGCGAAGGCGCAGGATGCGTACGACCGCCAGAATGCTGTGGTGGAGGATATGTTGCAGCGTCAGGCTGTACACATGTCCAAGGAAGCGGCATCGAAAAAGAGCGCCAATGATATGTGGTTGTGGCGACAGTATAAAGAAGCCCTTGAGCATGATTTGGAACGGGAACGTCTCAAGTTGAGCGAGTTGGAACTTAAATTGCATCGCTTCCGACAAGTTGCAGTGGAACGCTCCAGAGACAAGAAACTTCTGGAGAAGCTCAAGGAAACTCAAGCCAAAAAGCATCATAATGAAGAAAGCGCCCGAGAGGAGAAGGAAAACGATGAGATGGCTACGCTTCGGTACAAACCTAAAGATTTCTAAGGTTCTCATCAGCCTTGTTTTCCTGGCTTTGATGAAGATCGCGGTGTTCGGCATGTTGAGTGTCGATTCTGTGACACTCAAGGTCGTTGAGGCCATTATGCCCGAAGCACTGCCCGCCCTCGCGCTCGCTGCTGAGGAAGAAAAAGAATCAACCACTCCCATCGCGGACAAGGCTGACTCGGAAGCCAACAAGGCCAAGGCCGAACAAGAGCAGGCTGACGAAGCCGCTGCTGATATTCGCACTGAAAATGACCTGCCCGACGAATGGAAGGCCCTCAAGAAGAAGGAAGAAGAACTCGCCATCAAGGAGCGCACGCTCCAAGAAATGGAAATCTCCATCCGTGCCGAGGCGGTCAAGGTCGAAAAGCTTCATGCCGAGATCAAGCAGATGCTCGAAGAGGCCAAGGGCGTTAAGGACAAGCGCGTCAAGCAGCTTGTGGACATGATCTCCAATACCAAAGCCAAGAAGGCTGCGGAAATTCTCCAAAGCATGGATACCGATCTGGCCGTCAAGGTTTTGTCAGGAATGCGCGGTCGCCAGGCGGGTGAGATCCTCACCTTCATCGAAGCCAAGAAGGCTGCCGATTTGTCCGAAAGGCTGACCCAATTGCAGATTCCGTTCATGGAACAGTAATACCAGAACGCTTTAAAAAAAATAACGAAACGAACAGGCTGTGCACTCTGCACAGCCTGTTCGTTTTTTTAGGCCAACCCGCAACTTCACCCCCGTAAGACCGCTGTACGGAGGCGAACAGAAAATGACAAACAAGTGTCATGTATTCTTGAGTATGAGTAAGTTACGTGCGGTCGCTCTCTCCTGCTCTCATTAATTCTCGAGAGTGCTGCAGAATTGTTCGCTGGGTAGGCGCGAAAAAAGTTCAAGGCCGAAGGCCGATTAGCCGTTGACGAGTCTTCGAGGATTACGGATATCGAGAGCAGAGATGTACTTCCTGTACGTGAGGGTTTGAACTTTTGAAGCAACGACGCCAGTGGGCAATTATGCAGTACTCTCCCTGTACAAAATTTACTGGGGCGGGTACATACTTAGCATGATGGTAAAAGTTGATCGTCTGTCGTACAATTTCGGTGCGTACTGGGCGCTTAAAGATATTTCATTCACCCTTGGCAAAGGCGAATTCCTCTTCCTCACCGGGCATTCCGGAGCAGGTAAGACCACGCTTTTACGCATGCTCTACGGCGCACTGCCTGTGACCAGAGGCCGCGCAACCGTCTCCGGCATTCAGCTCAACAATCTCAAGAGCCGACACATCCCGCAGCTTCGCCGCAAGGTCGGCGTCGTGTTTCAGGATTTTAAAATCCTGCCCAAGCGCACTGTCTTCGACAACGTCGCCATGGCTCTCGAAGTACGCGGCATGCCCCGCACCCATCTCGAACGCCGTGTCCGCGCCATCATCCGCGCCATCGGCCTCGAAACCCGCAGCTATTCGACCTGTGAACGGCTGTCCGGCGGAGAACAGCAGCGCGTTGCCATCGCCCGGTCCATGGTCGCCAACCCGGAGCTGATCCTGGCTGATGAGCCCACCGGAAATCTCGATATCGATCTGACCATGCATCTCATGGAAATTTTCAAGCAGTTCCACACCTACGGCACCTCGGTCATCATGGCCACGCACAGCCAAGAAGTACTTAAATGTGTGCCCAATGCGCGCATCATCCATCTACAGGACGGACGCATCGCCTCCGACGGTCAGCGGCAGAACCAGGAAGAGGAGGACGCGCAATGATAGGCCAGTTCCTCCGTCTCACCGGGCGCGGCATTACCGACTTCGGCCTGCATCCCGTCGCCCAACTCCTGACCCTCGTCGCCGTCGGCATGGTCACATTGCTCACCGGACTCATTCTCTTGGGCCTGCACAACGTTAATCTCGAACTCCTCAAGTCACGCGGTGAAGTTGAATTCCAAGTTTACTGGAACGCCGATGCCCCCGCCGAAGAGGTGGTCAAGGACTGGAATGTCATCAAAGATATGGAATTCCTGCACGATTTCAACACCTTCACCCCTGAAGATGCCCTCACCGAACTCGCCACAACCCTCGGCGAAACCGGAGATTTTGCATGGCTCGCGGACAACAACCCGCTCCCATATTCCGGCCTCGCATCATTCGCCGTACCGCCTGAAGGACAAGGCGAAGGCTGGACCGCCAAGCTACTCACCAGCCTAAAAAGCCTACCCGGCGTCGACAAAGTAAATTACACACCTTTCCAAGCCGATCTCGCCCAAGGATGGATGACCATCTCCCGCGTTATCATCTGGCCTATCCTCGGGTTCCTCGCACTCATCGTCTCGCTCGTCGTGCACAACACCATCAAGCTTTCGCTCATGACACGTATGGACGAGGTAGAAATTCTCGCGCTCGTCGGAGCCAGACCCAGCTACATCCGCTGGCCGCTCCTCACAGGCGGATTCATCCAAGGCATCCTCGGCTCAGGCATCGGCATAGGACTGCTCTTCATCGTCCATTCCGTCACAGCCGAAACACTCAATTTCCCCCCGTTTCTCATCGAAATCCACTTCCTCCCCTATGACCAACTAGCCATCCTAGCCGGAGCAGTAACCCTAGTCTCCATGACCAGCAGCTGGGTAGCCGTTAAACAGTAGAGAAGAAGCCTCCGGCGACTAGGGGGAAGAGGAAGAAGGAAACCCTTTGGAAAGGGTTGTACCTATCGAATCTATCTCCCGTACTCTCCCCCCCCTCCGGAATCTCTGGGATCTATGGTTGTGGAGATGGTCTCCACGTTGGTAAAGGTCAGGACATTACCACCACGGGTCAGGGTGCCGTTTATACCTTCGGGCAAAACCAGATCGCCATTGTCATTGAACATGTCGTCAGTGATAGCTACTGAGTCGCCGTTGGCATCGGTTAGGGTAATAGAAATCTGGCCTGAGGCAACAGCGTCTTCTATGGTCTTGTCCATGTCGTCGAGCATGATTTCATCATCGCCAGTGCCTCCGTCAAAAGAGTCGCTGCCAGAGAAAAGCGTACTCCAACTAAAACTATCGTTGCCTGCGCCGCCAGATACAACGTCGTCGGCACGGTCGAACATTCCTCCGTCAAGCTTGTCGTCGCCTCCACCTCCCTCCATCGTGTCACTGCCTGCGCCGCCGAACATGACATCACTTCCATCGCCACCGTCCATCGAATCATCACCGTCGCCGCCGCGCATCCAGTCAAAACCGTCGGTGCCCTTCATGGTGTCATTTCCGGGTGTGCCCGCTGCGGCAATGCCCTGAAGATCGTTTTCGGACAGCTCTTCATCTAACCGAGATTCAACATGTGCCCCGATGGACGAATCTTTTTCGGTCATTGTATGCGATTTACTATTGGGAAATTTGCCATTTTTTGATTGGTTTACGTTGCTCAAGGTGTCTCCATTTTTTAAATATTGATTGCTTCTATACACTCTGATGCATTTCAACGCAAAATAGTTTCAGGAGAATATTGAATTCTTAATTTCGCAGGTCCAATTCAAGCAGCCAATGTCGCCCAGTTGAGTTTGGCACAAGCGGACGAGGGGGCGCGTTGCAACCTCCAATGGTCCAGTATGTTTATGGTCGCCATAGCTCTATTTCACAAATTAGCCGAAGCTTTGTGAGTGTCAGAAAACGCAGACAAGACACGGATGCGGTGTGCACGGAAGAAATAATACCCTATCTGTTCTCGAATCCAGATTGATGAAGCGTTTAAGCTTTGTATAAGGCAGGGGCTGTGCAATCCTCTTCCTCTTCCCCCCTGACCCCCAATCCCCATCTCCCTTCCTAAACTTTTTATATGCGCATGCGCGCGTGTGGTGGGTTGCGAGAGTTCGTGTCACATATTCTTTAGTTTTCGTTTGAGGCGAAAATGTAATTAAGAATTCCGGAAGCCCCTTTCCTAAAAACTTCACCCACGATTTGAGCCGAAAAAAGCGGCCGATGCAGTTCCAATAAGAAGGACACTGTATCGACCGCTTTTTTCGGCTCAAATCGTTAACCGGCACGG
>JAFLJT010000339.1 GCA_022712855.1 Pseudodesulfovibrio sp.
TTTTTGGACGGGGGCATGAATGACTACATTGCCAAGCCTGTTGAAATGGAAGATCTCAAAAAAGTTCTGAGCAAGATGTTCCCGGTATCGCGACATTAAGGAAGCACTGCATAATTGTCCGCTGGCGTCGTTGCTTCAAAATGTTCAAACCCTAACGTACAGGAAGTACATCTCTGCTCTCGATATCCGTAATCCTCGAAGACTCGTCAACGGCTAATCGGCCTTCGGCCTTGAACTTTTTTCGCGCCTACCCAGCGAACAATTCTACAGCACTTCCTAAAGATCGAATTAATCAGCGTTTCCTTAAGGATGTTTTTCTTGAGGGCATAATTCATTTTTAATCCCGACTAAAGAACTCCATAATCACCCAATTTACAAAGATTTAATTGGGCAGAAGTGACGTGGAATGAATGCGTTTCCCCGTCCTGATTTTTCCACAGGTTATCGACTCCAAAACACCTCTTTTCCTCTTTAATCCGTTCAAATGTCCAGGCGTCTAGACTTTTACATGATTTTTACTAGCAATCCGATGGCTATTATAATAATACCACAGGGATGGATCAGAATACTCGCGCCGCACGGCCTGTATCCTATTTCCCCGTCTCTCCGGTAATGCTGTTTCCGGAGGCTTTGGGGGACTTCTCAGTCTACCTCTGGCAAGGAGGAGACTTCGTTCTCTACACCAAATCGGGGCAGCGGTTTTCGCTCCAACATCGGCAGATGTTGCACAAGAACGATGTCAAAGACGTCTACATCCAAAGTTCCGAAAAGCCGCAGTACGAGAAGTATATTGAACGCAATTTGGGCAGTATTTTGCTCAATGAAGACCTGCCTATCGAGATGCGGTCCAATGTATTTTACGAAGCGTCCACTGTGGTCATGCAGGACGTGTTCGACAGCAAGTTGCCCACTGGTTTGCGCGCCCGGCATTTCGATCGCATTACGGACATCGTCAAGAATTCCATCAAATTTCTCGCATCAGACAATTCCCTGAAAGCGGTTGCGCCGTTTATTTCGCATGACTACCAGACATTCACCCACTGTATGCACGTTTTCATCTATTCCGTGGCCGTGTTTCAGAACTCTGACATGAGCGATAATGAGATCTTCGAGTGCGGTCTAGGCGCGTTGCTTCACGATGTGGGTAAAGCCAAGATTCCGCACAGTATCCTGAATAAGCGTGGCTCCCTGACCCAGGCGGAACGTGAGATAATAAAGGAACATCCTATCCATGGTGTGTCCATGTGTGCCCATCTTCCCCTGACGCAGAACACCATCAACTGCATTCTTTTTCATCATGAAAAGCTGGACGGTACGGGCTATCCTGCGGGCCTTAAAACCGACAATATTCCTATGCCTGTGCGCATTATCTCCCTCGCCGATGTGTACGATGCCCTCACTACTGAGCGCCCTTATGCTGAGGCTATGGAACCTTATGCCGCGTTGACCCTCATGCGTCACGATATGCGCGACGGTCTGGATATGAATGTGTTCAAACGATTCGTTACCGTGCTCAGCGGTGCGGACATACTTTAAGTGAACCCTTTTGCCTCCGCTAGATGGTGGCATGACGTCAGTAATGAGTATGAATTCCCAATATCTTAAAAGAGTGATGACTGTCGCACTTGTGCTTGTGCTCGCCTGCGCAACACACGCCATGGCCGTTGAGCCTGTGGTCGTGTTGCACTCCTCGCCATCGGCTACAGGCTGGACTGATGGGGTGGTACGAGGTTTGGCTTCGGAGCTTGGTGATTCAGTCCAAATCAGCCAGGTGTTTCTCGGTTCCCCCACAGATGACGACGAGCATTTTGACGCCCAGTTCGAGCAGCTTTCCTCGCAGTGGGGGGCGACATCTCCTTTTGCCGTCGTTGTTGATGGAGTGCTCGCCTTCGCGTTCATTCGGAAATATCGCGAGGATATATTCACCGCTTCTCCCGTTCTCTACTGTGCCATGCCGAGGCCCGGCCCCCTGTTGCTGAGCCAATGCGGCGATTGTTCCGGTGTCCCCATAGAATATGGCGTGGCTGAAACCGTGGACCTCATTTTCACTTTGCGGCCGGACACAACTACGGTGGTGGGCGTTATGGATGGAACAACACGAAGCCGTGTGCTTCGACAGAGTGCCGAGGCTGCCATGGAGGCGTATTTGGACCGGGCGCAGATTCTGTTTCCGGGCTTTGAGCCGGGAGATGACGGTGGGCTTGATTCAAACACGGTGCTGTCTGTTGCTTCCAGCACACCCCGATCAGGAGCCATTCTGTTGCTGGGCTTTTCGGTGGATAATCAGGGCAATCCAGTCGATACAGCGAGCATAGTGCGTCGTATGGCTGAAAAGAGTGCCGCACCTGTTTATGTCGTCACCGACCAATGGCTGGGTTCTGCCCCGGCTGTTTTGGGTGGTGTGGTGGTCAGCGGTGAGGCGCAAGGGCGGGAACTCGCCACTATGGTGCAGCGTCTTCGCGATGGAGAACCAGCCAGCGAGATGCTTGGTGAGGCTGTGGAGCCGCAGCCCGTAATCGATTTGACGGTGCTCGCGCGTTTCGGGCTGTCAAAAGCGGCATTGCCCAGTGATGCAAGAACTCTCAATGCGCCTGAAACCCCGGAACAAGCAGAAGAAATTGCTCCCACAGGGGTGGCTGCTCTCATCGGAGGCGGCCTCATTCTGCTGGTGCTTTTTGTGCTTTTCAGGCGCAGGAAACGGTTCAGATAAAAACTACATACAGAATGGTGAGGGTCCAGAGGATGGCGCAGGTTGCGGCGGTTGCCGGGATCATCCACCACTTGAGCAGGACGGCTTTGCCGCGCAGTTTGAATGCGCCACAGCAGGAGAAGAGGCTCAAAACCATCTGGGCGAGTATGCCGGATACAGCCAGCGCAGGCAGGGCGATGATCCAGAAAATCGGGTCGGATATCCAGTTGGTTTTCATATTATTCAGCGCTCAATAGTCAGCAATGATACCGACCAGTTAGGCCATGACCCATTCGGCCAGAAGCGGCGGGCGGGACAGCCCTCGAATTTGCTGAAAATTGCACAGAGCCGTTAATTCCACTCCATTCTTGATGATGGAAACGGGCCTGTCCGATGAGACAACCACCACCACGATATCTTCATGCTCTGCCGTGAATCGCAGGGCGGAGTTGAAACGTGCACCACGTGCCCGGTTCTCGCCGGGAACACTTCGTCCGTCCATAAGGCAAGCAAAGCCATGAAGCCGTAGGTCTCGGCCCACATGTAAAGCGCCGTCGAGTTTCGCAAATGAACAAGCAAGCTTAAGTTGGCTGCTTTCCTGTAAGTCGAGGGGTTTATCGAAGTGCTGGCCGGACATGGAAAGTCGTTCGTCACCAGTATCAACCACCAGAGTACAGCCATGTTTGCGGTCACGAACCCGGTTGACCATGAGGGAGACGATCTGGAGCAGCGTATGCTGGTCTTCCATGTCCATATCTGTTTCCAGCAATTGTTCTTCAAACTGCACGAGGTTGGCCCGCATGTTGGAAGAGTGGAATCGGCCACCATAAAATGTGCAGATCAGTGTGTCTTTGATCCACAAGAACCCATGGCTGCCACTGAATTGGGCGGCCAGATATGATCCGGGCATGGAGCCGATGGCGATGCCGAGGACCTTTTCTCCATCGGAAACGAGTACGCGGCCAGAGTCCTCAACTGCCTGTAAAAGCTTGCGAACATGCTTGAAGTCGACCAGTTGTGGCTGCTCCAGAGTTGGGAAGCGACAGACGAAACGGACTTTATCGAGCTGGCTCGGCTCAACGACAACCATGCGACCTTTGGGCCATTCCCCCTCTTCCTGCGTACCGGATACGCCGATAACGGCGTCGAGGAAGGGGTAAACTCTGATCTGGGTATCAAGCCAGCCCTGGCGGCTTCTTTCATCGACAATGTAGTCGCGCAGGGCGTGGTTGGCGCAGTGTTGGAGGACAAAGCCTGCGGTGTCGAGACCCATGACATCTCGGGTAGCGAAATTTTGGGAGACGAGGCCAGCAGCGTATTCCAACCAGCGTTTTGTCGGTCCGGTAGAGCACATGTCTGGGTGTTGGTCGGTAAACCATGCCTGGTAGTGCATGGATTTTGAGCGTGCCGCGAGGCTAATGATGCCTGAAAGATCGAGCTGCCCTTCCTCGCCTTCAATGACGTGCATCTGTGGAGCCTGCTCTGACTCGCTTCGCCATTTATTCGAATAAAGGTAGTAATCTTGGAGTTTTGGTTCGTGGCCGGAGAGCAGGTCCTGAGGGTCGCAGATACGGGGAGGGGAGCCGGGGGTCTCTGCATAGATGAGCGCGGCCCGGCTGGCCTGGGAGAAATGCGATAATCCATCACGAAGGCCATCAAGGATGTGGAAAATGCAGATGTTCTCGAATGATGTTTTAGCCATGATGTCCCCTGGTAGGTGATGCGATCTATGAGATGAATTCTCTTCCTGTAGGCTGAAATAGGGGAAAATGTCCAGAAGTGCCCCGTGGATAGAGATATATGAACCCGGGGTAAGGCCTGCTGCTTCTGTGTTTCATGTGCAGAATGTGAAACCTGTTTGCCGAGAATTCGAGGTGTGCGTATATACTAAGGATGAAGTATGTGGGCGTGGACGGATGTAAGGACGGCTGGTGTGCCGTGTGCCTTGACGATGGAAAGTGTGACGTTGTGGTCTTTCGCAGTTTTACCGAG
The DNA here is from genome assembly GCA_022712855.1 of Pseudodesulfovibrio sp. Classification (GTDB taxonomy): domain Bacteria; phylum Desulfobacterota; class Desulfovibrionia; order Desulfovibrionales; family Desulfovibrionaceae; genus Pseudodesulfovibrio. The sequence continues at coordinate 4,682 of JAFLJT010000339.1, forward strand.
CTGTGGGTGGCTCATAGTGATGCTGCTCTGGTTCTCGTGGACATTCCCATTGGCCTTCCATCAAAGAAAACCCCGTTCAGAATGGCAGATTCTTTGGCGAGAAAGATTTTGGGACGCCGCCACGCATGTGTCTTTTCGCCGGGCGTGAGAGAGGTGCATGACTGCCACACTTATGCCCAAGCATGCGAGATTAACCGTCAACTTATCGATAAGAAAATATCCGTGCAATACTGGGGTATTGTCCCCAAGATTCGGGAAGTCGATAGGTTTCTGTTGTTAAACCCTTCTGCTCTGGGATCGATCCGAGAAGCACACCCGGAGGTCTGTTTTGAAAAGGCGTCGGCAGTATCGGTCAAATACAGCAAAAAGACGCCTGGTGGCATACGTGAACGTCTCAATATTATTAAGCAATATGTGCCAGATGGGGAAAGTGTGTACAATGCGGCCCTGAAAGCGTATCCCCGTAGTGTGGTGGGGCGCGATGACATCGTTGATGCCATGATGCTCGCCGTCACTGGTATGGCGAGCAAGGGAGACCTCCAGTCGCTCCCCAGTCCGTTGGAGAGAGATGAAGAAAATATGCCCATGGCCATCTGGTATTATGAATTGACGAGGTAACTCTAATGAAATGCAACATCCATATATCTATCCTGCGCAAAGCGGCAGTCCTGTCGTTTTTGATGCTGACTTTGACTCTGGGGGCGTGCGTGAAAAACCTTGTGCATCCATCACTTGATGTGACCTTCCTTCCGCAGAAGGGCGACTTTGTCTCCAAGTCTGGTGAGCGATTATCCTTTGCCGAGATCATAGAGATGGCAAGGGATAAGGACTACATCCTCCTTGGCGAAGGGCACAAGAATATTTGTGACCACAAAGTTCAGCAACGCGTGTTGGCAGGCCTGGCAACCACGGATTATGCCCCATCGGTTGGCCTTGAAATGGTGGCCGTGGATATGCAGCCTGTGCTCGATGATTTTGGGAAGGGGCAGGTTGAAATCGATGCTCTGGAAGAAGAACTGCAATGGAGTACAAAGTGGGGATATTCCTATTCGCTCTTTGCAGGGCTCTTTGAGATCGCCAACCGCAACAGTCTGCCAGTGGCCGGACTCAATGTGCCGACCCATGTGACCAAAAAGATCACCAAGGAAGGCATTGATGCTTTGACCGAAGAGGAACGCGCTCTGCTTCCCACGGAAATAGTGCCGCCCTCCAGTGCGCAGACCGCATTTCTGGATATGATTTACTCCCAGCACACCAGTTTGGGTGACGATAATGCCACTCAACGCGAGCGCTTCTTCCTGGTCCAGTCCATCTGGGACTCGAAGATGGCTGAAGAAGCCGTCCGTATGCGCAAAAAGTATGATTGGCCTGTGCTGATCATCGCCGGAGGTGGCCATGTGGAGAACGGTTGGGGTATTGCTCACCGTATCAAGCAATTTGATCCGGGCGCGAAGATCCTGACACTGATGCCATGGCGCGGTGGCGAATTCGACAATGAGAGTGGCGACGCTTTCTTCTATTGTCCAGAAACGTATGAATCCCGCATGGGTGCGTCTTTGACCGCCACCGGCATGGGCGGCCTGCTTGTCGAAAGCGTCAAGCGCGGATCACGAGCAGCCAAAGCTGGCTTGCGTCCCGGCGATGTTCTCCTTGAGGCCGCCGGAATCCAGCTCGACTATCTGTTCAGCCTGCATATGGCTGGGTCCAAAGCGTTCAAATCCGGTGAAGACTTTGTATATGTTGTCCGACGCGGTGGTGAAACGTTCACTGCCAATGTAGGCAAGCTGGGCGGAACTCAGCCCAAGGATCACCCCAAGACCGACGCGGAATCTACGGAAGACGCAGAGCCCGTTGAAGAAGAGAAGGGCAAACCCCATATGAAGACAACACCCGAAGACAAGCCTGTAGAGGGATAATATATGCGTATTAAAACACTGCTCTTTGTTCTGTGTTTACTGATGGTTTCGATTACGGCACAGGCTGACGATCTTGCTTCCTTGATGCCGGGGTCCGTGGGTGACATGCAACGCATTCAGCTCATCACAGGCAGTGCGGCGCAAGCGGAAGTGGACAAGCTCCATGGCAAGGCGCTGCCCGCCGAAGCGAGTGTTGTGGCTCGATATGCCGCGCCTGAAAAGGTCGCTTCAGGGCGTCCCGCAGAAGTTTGGGTTTCCCGCGTTGATTCCGAAAAGGAAGCACGTCGGCAAACCGGGGTCATGGTGCATATGATGTACGAAAACCCGAAATCACCTTTCAAGAATCCGAAACGTGTCGACCATGCAGGATTTGCGGTCTATCGGTTTGAAGGCATGGGGCAAATTCATCTTATCTGGTTTTCTGGCGATCTCGTCTACTGGGTCAGCGTCAGCGCCGAAGGGCAACAAGCTATGTTGGATGAATTGTGTAAATAATTCAGTCGACAAAGCACATTATTCCCTCCTTAGCCTCTTTGCTCAGTGAGGGTTTGAAGGGCGTCAGGTTGACAGTAGGCTTTGAGAAAACGTAAGTGGGAGTAGTAATACATCGCAAAAGGTGCCCTCATGAAAGCTTTCAAAGCCACACTTATCCTACTTGTTGTTCTGTTCACGGCCTCCAGCGCCATTGCTGAAGGGGACATCGTTTCCGAGATCCGGGGTGGTGTTTATGCCCATGATATCAGCTTCTGGAGCTTTAACCGAGAGAGCGGCACCGACGTTAATGGTGAAGTCCTTTTTGTCTCCCCGTCATGGCTTGAGGCAGTCTGGGCACCCCGTCCGCATATCGGCGCGACCGTTAACACTTCTGGCAACACATCCCATGCCTACACTGGTTTGACTTGGGAATGGATGTTGCCTGCCGATTTCTTTATTGACGTCAATCTCGGGCTGTCTGTCCACAATGGGTATCTCAATACTACGAAGGATGATCGTAAATCCCTTGGGTCGCCCGTTCTCTTTCGAGTCGGTGGTGCCTTCGGTTACAATCTGACTGAAAAAGTCAATATTTCCATTCAATACGAGCATATGTCGAACGCCTACATCGCCAACCCCAACGAGGGGATGGATAATGCCGGGATACGGCTTGGCTACCGATTCTAGCGACTCCATTGCATTGAATTGCTTAACTCCCGGTTACTCTCGCAGCCGGGAGTTTTCTTTTTGGGATTGGGAGGACGACAATAAGCGGGAAGCCTTCGATTGTCTTCAACCAAACCAAGCGAAATGTTGGAGTTCATGGGAGAGTGCTGAGTGAATCATATTGTCGTCAGTTATATGAAAATAGCTTGATATATCGGGGTGAAAGCTAAGAACAGCTAAGCTGGGTTGTGAGGCGCTCGATCTCATTGAGTCACGCCGACTGCAAGTGTCCACAACAGATTTCAAGGCCACAGGGGCACTTGCGGCCTTTGCTATTTTTTGATGGGGCCAACAGCCACAAGATAGAGCATGGCATGACCGTCTGGCAGCGACAGGAGTGAACGTGCTTCCTTATCAAAGAAAGCACCAATGCCGCATGCTCCCATCTGTTTGGCGGTAGCGCAGAGATAAATGCGCTGGCCGAGCCGCCCTGCTTCGATATGAGCGTATCGGTATGCGCGCGGGCCACATTGCTGGTTCAGTCCATCGAGATTGGCCGTGAAAGTGAAGTGAATCGCCGCGTTTTCGAGCCATCCCTGATCAAGGCAGGCCCGGGCGCTCATGGCCATGAAGTTACCGGGTTTCACAAGTGTCGTGGAGCAATCTGTCCGGTTGATACGATGATATCCGGGCTTTAATCCGCTGTTTTCGCTGGCGATAAATCCGATTTCAATGCCGTCACTGCAGGCAGGGGCTATGTCTTTGCAGGCCATGCCGATAATATCCACGAGATCGCGTGGGGGAGCATTCCTGGGGGCAAAGTTCCGTCTGGAGCGGCGTGCCATGATGGTACCAGCGGTGGAGGCCGGGACAATGGGATCGGGCAAGGGTGTCGTCTTTTCCAGTGGAACAGGCGGGGCTTTGACCGGGCATCGGGCAAACGTCGTGGTTGTGGTGTGGATCGCTTTGAATGCATCAGGCGAGATTGCCGTGGTTGCCGGGCGGCTGAACGACGGTATTTCCTTGTTCGTTACTGGGACGGTTTCATCCAACTCGGTGTCCGTTGAGCAGCCGAGACTATGGACCTGTACTATACATCCCTCAAATTCTTCATCAATGCCGAGGAATCGCGCCAGAAATGCATCGTTAAAATCATAATCCAACTTGGCAGGGAGTCCGTGAATATTGGCGGCGAGTTGGAGGTTTTCAGCCATGTGTCCCACGTCGAGCAGGCAGTAGCGGTAGGCCCGCGCTCCGTATTTCCACGCGCTGCGATGGTGAATGGAGGTCAGGAAGAATCGGATGATCGGCTTGGTCCCGCTGAGTGCCCCGAAGACATAACCGGAACGAAGCTGGCTCAAGGTGTGTTCAAGGGCGCAGTAGTGATACAATCCGTCATTCATACCGGTTACATTTTGTAAGGCAATGTATAATTCGGCAGGATACAGCCCTCCAGCGGACGCCACAGAGCGGAAGTGGAAGAGTCCGTGATTACTGTTCTTTCCGACCTGGGAGATCCCAGCGGTCAGGTTGCAGATGCCCGCCAGAATATGGGGCATGCTCGCCTTCTCTGGCATGGAGCGTTTCTGGAGCGCTTTGTCCAAGGGGACCTCTGGCATAGCGAGATCGTGGGCCAGATGGAAGGTGGGCACGCCGCGATATATCTTGAACGGCATGGGAGCATCGTCCCTGTTGAGAGTGCGGCCTGTTACGGAGCCGCGAACATGCTCGGTGTCCTGATGATAATCGAGTATTGAATATGTTTTGTTAGCCATGGTACTCCAGTTCGTAAGGAATGTTCGTACCATAGCATACCAAAGCAGGATGGCAAGAACGGGATAATTGGTGGAATTCCCCGGGCAAAATCTTGCCTTTTCGATCGGATTAAGCAATAAGATATGGATAACCATAGGGGAATTGTAATGGGCGATGAACAATTTGCAGGACAAGACAGTGCTATCTTAGCCATTCTTAAAACCACCGATGAAGTGAATCAGCTCAAGGATGTCGATACCATCCTGGATAAGATTCTTTATGAATCACGGAGTTTTGCGAATGCAGATGCTGGGTCGATCTTCCTCGTGGAGAAGGACAGCCTGATCTTCAGTTTCGTCCAGAATGAAACCCTTTTCAAAGGGGCCGGTGCAAACGCTGCTTTGTACCAGAATTTTGGTATCCCCATCAGTGAACAATCAATTGTTGGCTATGTGGCAAAGACCCGTAAGAGCCTCGCCATTGATGACGCTTATGAGCTGGATGTCACGCTCCCTTTTGCTTTCAATAAGTCCTTTGACGAGAAGTCCGGCTACCGGACAACTTCCATGCTGACCATTCCGCTCATTGCTCAGGAAAGCCGTCTGGTCGGCGTTATGCAGCTCATTAACGCCAAGAATGATATGGGCAAGGTTGTTCCGTTCAGCGCCGAAGCCCGTTCGTATATTCCTCTTTTCTGTAACAACGCTTCCGTGGCTATTGAGCGTGGCATCATGAACCGCGAACTTATTTTGCGCATGATGCAGATGGCAGAATTGCGCGACCCCACAGAAACCGGGGCGCACGTCCAGCGCGTTGGCGCATTCTGCGCTGAGATTTATGGAACGTGGGCTGCCCGCCGGGGACATTCAGCCAAGGAAATCAAACGAGAACGAGATAACTTGCGCCTTGCCGCCATGTTGCACGATGTGGGCAAGGTCGGCATCCCCGACGCCATTCTCAAAAAGCCGGGCAAGCTGACAGATGAAGAATTTGACGTCATCAAGATGCACACGGTTTTTGGCGCTCGGCTGTTTAAGAACTTGACCAGTGAGCTGGACCATATGTCTATGGAAATAGCCCTTTGTCACCACGAGAAGTGGGAGGGACGCGGCTACCCCGGCAAGGTCCAGCCGGATATTTGGGCTGAAGATGTGAAGATGGGCGAGCCAATAAATGGGCTGGATATCCCCCTCGGAGCGCGAATCTGCGCCGTGGCAGATGTTTATGACGCCTTGGCTTCTCCAAGGTCGTACAAAGAACCCTTCGCTGACGAAAAGTGTCTCGGGATTCTTGAGAGTGATGCGGGGACTCATTTTGACCCAGAGATAGTGGAAATCTTTATAGAAATCTTCGACGTTATTAAAGCTATTCGTGACAAGTACAAAGAGCAATGGGGAGGATAGAAATATATGCCCAAAGTTAAGCTGTATGATTTTGTGGATCCGGCTGATGCAGAATGCGTTCGCCGCGAAGTTGAACTCACCATGGTTGAACATTTTCCGGACTATAAGGGATTGCTCTTCAAGCGGGCCTTCGAGGATGTGGAGAAACTCTTTTTTGGTATGTATCCCGGCTATAAAGCTAGCAATACCAAATACCATGACTTCGAACACACCTGTTCCGTTGTCCTCGCTTCCGTCCGGCTCATTTATGGAGCCATGGTCGAAGGTAAAGTCTTCTCCGAAGAGGATGTGGTCAAGGGGTTGCTCTCCGCATTGTTCCATGATGTCGGGCTGATACAAACTGAAGATGACACCATTGGTACTGGGGCAAAATATACCGTGGGGCACGAAGAGCGCTCCATCCAGTTCATGCGTGAAAACCTCAATGGGGACCTGCCTGAAGAGGACATTGAGGACATTGCGGATTGTATCCGTTGCACCATCTTGGTCATGTCTCCGGCTAAAGTTGCTTTCCGTTCTGAGTCTATGCGCATGATGGGCTATTGTCTGGGAAGCGCAGATTTGCTGGCACAGATAGCAGACCGCTATTATCTGGAAAAGCTGCTCCTGCTTTTCGAGGAATTTAAAGAGGCCAAACTGCCCGGATATGCCACTCCTCTTGATTTGTTGCTCAAGACGCGAAACTTTTATCAGGATGTAGCCCGCAAGCGGTTGGATAACGATCTGGATAAGGTCGACCGGCATATGGCCGCATATTTTAGTAAGCGGTGGAATGTTGATCGGGATCTCTATACTGAGGCGATCCACCGTAATCTGGATTATCTGGACGGCATATTGTCCGGGTGCAAAGACGATCTGGACTGTTTCCTCGCGAGCCTCAGGCGTGGCGGACTTTCCGTGGATATACTGAGATAACGTGTTCTGGCTGATTGTTGGAGATGTTTATTTTCTGATAACTGTTCTCCAATGTCTGTGATATACTCTGGGTGAAACAGATTACTTCAATATTGAGTAGGTTATGGCAGAAGAGATTTCGCCTTATGAGTCCATATTTGTTGCTCGGCAACCAGTCTTCCGCCCAGATGAAACAGTGTGGGGATATGAACTGTTATTCCGGTCTGGTGAAGAGAACTTTGCCAACATAACTGATGAGAATCAGGCCACATCCTCGGTCATTGCCGACGGTCTTACTATGGCCATGGAAGGGATGTCCGGTGGCACCCGTATCCTCATCAATTTCCCCGAGCAGATGCTCATTGATGATACCGGATTTGCCCTGCCCAAGGACACATGCATTATCGAGGTGCTCGAGGACGTCAAGCCAACCAAGGCCACGCTGGCTGCGGTGAGGCGGCTCAAGGACGCGGGCTATACCATTGCGATTGATGATTATTTTGGCCAGCCGCAGCTTAAGCCGTTCATCGACCTCGCGGATATCGTCAAGATTGATATCCTTGAACTTGATTCCGATCCCATACGTATCCGTGATGCTCTTCAAGCCATTCCGGTAGAGGGTGTGGAGCTGTTGGCCGAAAAGGTTGAAGATAATCGTACCTTTGAGTTTCTCAAGGAGATGGGCTTTACGTTATTTCAAGGCTTTTTCTTTAGTAAGCCGGAGATCATCCCTGGCAAGAAGCTGGCCACCAATGAGATGACCAAGTTGCAACTCTTGAGCGAGCTTTCCAGCGTCGATTTCGAGCCGAAGCGGTTGGCGGAGATCCTGCAATCCGACCCCAACCTCAGTTATCGTCTGTTTCGTTACATCAATTCCGTTGGATTTGGCCTGCGTAACGAGGTCTCTTCCCTTAAGCGGGCCATTGACATGATGGGTATGATTCAGGCCAAGCAATGGCTGCGTACGGTCATTATAGCCGATCTCAATCCTGCGCCTCGGGCGAGCGAGTTGGCTTACATGGCTGTGCATCGGGCCAAGTTCCTGGAGACTGTCTGCGCGGTTGCTAGCGTTAAGGAATGTGCCCCGGATACCATGTTCATCTCCGGCCTTTTCTCGCTATTGGACGCCATGCTTGGTGTCAAGATGGATGAGATTCTGGTCAAGCTTCCCTTGGACGAATCGGTTGTTAAGGGGCTGACTTCCAGTGGAAGGGTTCGTGACCTGCTTTCTCTGGCTCATAGCTATGAACACGGCCATTGGGGCGACACTGTACGGCATCTCAAGAAGCTTGAGATGGATACGACCGAGGTTGATCTTATTTACGCCCACTCTCGTAACTGGGCGCAAAAGATGCTCGGTTTCTCATAGGGTGATGGCTCGTAAGCGATCCCAGTTTCATAGTTCTTTTTTGCTTGTCCGGTCTTCCAGGGCAGGACATTCCTTGTGTTCATAAGAGCAGTTGAAACTTTTTGCAGTAAATATGTTGGATTTTGGCTGTCACTGGAGCTATAGCTTGGCCCAAGGAGCTTGAAGTCATGGATAAAGTTAAAAAAATGCCAATCGGAATGTTCGATTCCGGGGTGGGCGGATTGACGGTTCTCAAGGCCCTCAAAGAGCGGTTGCCGTGTGAAGATGTCATGTACCTCGGCGACACAGCCCGGTTGCCATATGGCACAAAATCACCGCAGACAGTGTCGCGATATGCCGTGCAATGCGCTGCCGAGTTGGTAAATCGTGGTATCAAACTGCTGGTCGTGGCCTGTAATACTGCTTCGGCTGTAGCGCTGGATGCATTGCGAGAGGCATACCCCGATATCCCCGTTATCGGTGTGGTCGAACCGGGTGCACAGGCGGCGTGTACCGCTTCAAAGAATCATTCCATAGCGGTCATCGCGACCGAATCCACTATTAGCGGTGGTGCTTATCAGCGGGCT
>JAFLJT010000202.1 GCA_022712855.1 Pseudodesulfovibrio sp.
GGCCGCCGAGTTTCCTGGTTCAACTGGCAGTGTTTTTCCGGTCAGAGATGTTTTTCCAGGAACGGGATCCTGACCCTGTCCCAACACGGCAATCAGCCACACCCTGATTCGCCATAAAACGGCCATCCATCCGGGTTGATATGACAAAATCCCAGCGACAAAATCTCGAAGTGCAGCGGTGCCATCAACGGTTTTCACATCAATATGATCAGAACCATCCATGAAATCAGCCACCACTGATATTTTTTTGAACAGGCCAGTATCCATAAAAACTCCCGTGTTAAACAGCTATCCCTGCTAAAACAACATCAAGCAGCCCCATGACTTTCTTTGCCTGAACTTCAGGCTCGAACTCTTCTTGTTTAAATCCGTCAATAATACCATTGAGATACACACTCCAAAGAATCATGGTCACTGCACCACAATCCGTATCTGCCTTCAGCTCACCGCGCTCTTTCGCCAGCTCCAGCAACCCTGCGACCAACACAATACAATCATGAATCTGGGCATCAAATATTTCACCCCATTCACCCCGCACAAAGAGGACTTCCTTGACTACTTTGCGCAGATATTTGGTGTTGGTTGCGTAGTATTTGTAGATGGTGCTGAGGATATGAAACAGCTGATCGCGAATGGGTAACTCTTTGTCCACAGACGCAATGGTAGACAAGGTTATCTCGCCGATTTCTTCATGAAAACTTGCGAGGAGCAGGGATTTTTTATCCGTAAAATGCAGCGATATCGTCCCGACACCAACGCCCGCCGCCTTTGCTAGCGCACGCATGGTCGTATTTTCATACCCCTTCTCGGCGATAAGAGCTTTGGCCACATCCTGAATGTGTCGCCGGGTCGCAAGCTTTTGCCTGTCCCGTAATGACAAATCGTTCTTCTTCACTTGCACCTCGTTATGAACATGTTCACTCACTGAACATGTTCATTAAGCGAGATATCCGATTATGTCAACCGGGTTGCTCTGTTAAAGAGGGCAATAAAAAAACCGACCGCGCTTATGCGTGGTCGGTTAAGTGACTCAATGTGTTGCTATTTAGGCTTTCAAGCAATCAAGGAGCAAATCAATTTGTGGCTCAATGAAATTCCACACAACCTGAGCATCAAATTTTTTGCTCCGCAGTCCCACGGTCACAATACCTGTGAGATAAAACGATGTGAGGGAACGGACAGCAATATTGATATCTGTGTCCTTGCCAATTGTTTTGGCCCGAACACCACTCTCGAAAAGCGTTGCAAATTCTATGGACAACTCCCATATCTGCTGATCCAACATGGCTGACCACGGTTCACGGCCCATGAGCGCATTCCGGAAAAACAAGAGCGTCTGTTCACTATTTTTTTCTACATATTCGCAACGGGTACGAAGGATGAACTTGATCTGGTCCTCATAGGGAGCATCGGGAAGATTCTTCAAATATTCTACTTTCATCTGCTCAAATTTCAGATTCTGAGCCGCCAAGACCAAATGGTTTTTATTCTTGAAAAGCGATTTCAATTCCGCGAGATCAACACCGGCCTGTTCCGCTATGGACGTCACGGTTGTTCTCTTTATGCCATATTCAGCGAAACGCTTTGCAGCGGCTTCCACCACTGCTCTGCGTGTCACATCGGCATTCTTTTTTGAATCCATAGTGAGCGCTCCCAATTATCCAACCATTCTAAGCCACTGACAAAACTCTCACACTCAAAACAGCGCATTTTTAACGCTGAGTCAATACTGTTACGTTATTATTTGCAGCCTTTCGCCCCTGCCGCCCTGCACATCAGTTTGACACACAGAAAACATAGCTCACTATACATAATAAATAGCCTGCTATTCATTGTGCCGCAACATGCCGAGAAAAAGAGGGATTACTAAAGAATCTTAATGTTTGAGGACATCAAGGATTTCAATGTTCGCAGCCTGCCAGGCGGGGTATGCTCCGGCAGCGACACCAAGCACGCACGAACCAATGAGAGTTACCGTAAGGCTTGTCGGGTCCAGAATAATGGGGAGACCGGTAACGGTGCAGCCCACGGACACGAGGCCCATTGTAACAATCACACCAATTCCACCGCCGATGCCCGCCATGAGAGCTGATTCAAAGAGGAACTGCCGGACAATATCCTGCCGACGACTGCCCACCGCACGACGAATGCCTATTTCAACACGCCGCGCCCGGACCACCAGAATCATAATGGACAAGATACCCATTCCGCCCACCCCAAAGGATATGGAAGAGGTTATGCCACCCAAAGTGGTCATCAGATCGAGGGCTTGTCGTTGTAATTTAATAGCATCTTTAGATGACATGGTACTGAAGTCGTCATCTCTCCCGAGCACAATATTGTGCCGATCACGCATAATAGCCGTGGCCGATTCACCCACCATTTCGAGGCTTGCATCCTTGGACAGGCGCAGAAAAACACCACTAATCCAATTCTGATTACTCGCCCTGCGCATATAGGTGGTCACCGGCATGAACATATATTCATCCTGATCTTCACCCGAGACATCGCGTCCTTTGGTCTCCATGACACCCAGGACACGGAAACTGGCCCGGTAGAGATAGATTGAACGCCCGACGGCCGCCTCCGCTGAACCGAATAAACGTTCTGCGATCTTGCGTCCCAACACACAAACCTTGGCCCGATCTTCTACTTCTTTCCAATTGAAGAAGCGCCCTATGTCCGCATGAAAACTTCGAATAACCTGATAATTCGGCCAAGTAGCCATCAGCTTGGCGTTAACGCCATTGCCTCCCCCACGAACAGACATGGTTGTCGAAACAAATGGCGCGCCTTCCATAACTGAGGGCACACCTTCTATAATAGCCTTGGCGTCACCAAGGGTGAATGTCCGTGAATTTCCTGAAACCCGCACGCCTCCACTCCGGCGAAAACGGATTTTTCCCGCCATAACCGAATAAAGATTTGGCCCAAGCTTTTCAGTCTCCATTTCAGCCTGTCGAACCATGATTTTCGATACATGCTGGACGCCGGTAAAGGCCAGCGCCCCAAGGAATACGCCAAGCATAGCGAGAATGGCCCGCCATTTATGGGCAGATAAAGAAGAGAGAGCAATGCTCAGATTCAGGGGTATTGATATTTTCATTCTACTAACAGCGTTAACCCTTATATGATGTCATTTTTAGACGCCGAAAGCGTCCTTCGAACTGTAGTTAACATCCACATTCACACCAATTCGAGCGTACAGACTCTCATTTTATCAGCAACCAAGCCAGATTCTTCTCGCGAACGTATTAACCACAAAGTTTTTATGCTTACTACAACCACGTGTGCTCTTATGTTCACTTTTTGATCACTCTGACGCATATATCATCCCATTCTCAGGACCATTCAAAAGTCTAGGCAGTCTTTCAACAAATATTTCTGGTACGAATAGACATAATGATTTTACCAATAAAATATGAATTCACTGCGTATTATGAGATAAATTCTACTGTCGTCATACAGAGTGTAATCAAACAAAAATTATCTCACCCAAATTATGCTTGCAGTGCCGTATTCATGATCAATCAGACATTATCACGCATCTACAACGGCTCATTTTTAGCCCCTATCTGGCACTTCGACAGCAACACTCTCTAGAATGAAAGCGCGAACATAAGTCGGTTGCTCATCGCACGACCTGCCGCCCGAACCGTAGCCCACACCCAAGATCGACCCAATAGGCATCGAACCGCACTCGTCAACAATTGTCCGCAATACTACCAACCCTGTGGGCGTCGCACGTTCCATGCCGCAGTCTGAACCAAAGGTTGTTAACCCTTGGGCAAGTTCGGCGCAAGCTGGCGCTGGTACTGGCATTCGGCCATGTTCACACTGAATAAAACCCGATCCTAAATCGACTGGAGAATAGACCACAAATTCTACCTGTAAAGCATCCAAAAGGACCATGCTTCCCACAATATCTACAATGGTATCTACAGCCCCAATTTCATGGAAATGTACATCTTCGAGTCCAACACCATGAACCTTGGCTTCGGCTTCGCCCAAAAGCGTCACCGCCAACTGCGCACGACGAGCAGACTCTCCCGCAATGCTGCTTTGCTCTATTATATCGATAAGATTGGAATAAGTACGCAATGGCTGGTCTTCAGTCTGAACGACGTCCACATGCCATGTCATAATGCCGCCGACCTTCTTCTGCACCCAATCCAACCGGAATCCGGTGAGACCAAGTCGCAGGAGTTCCTGTTCAAGATGCTGGAACCCCTTGTCTTTTCCTTGGATTTCTTCAAGGGCATGGGCAAGAGACGCAAGCAGCATATCGCCACTCACACCTGTGGAACAGTCAAGATACAAAATAGCCAAGCGTTTCTCCGAATTATTTAGATTTACTGCGGCAATCTATCTGCCTTGTGCGTATACGACAATCTACTGCAATTTTTTGCATGATAACCCGGAAAGCCGTCTGCTCACTCTACTCCTGCTGACTGCATATTGATCTTATGCGCCAGAAATCCAGCCCCAAAGCCATTATCAATGTTAACGACTCCGATGCCCGGGGCGCAGGAGTTCATCATGGTCAGCAGGGCTGCCAGCCCCTGAAAACTTGCTCCATACCCGACACTCGTCGGCACTGCGATAACCGGTGGAGCCGAAAGCCCCCCAACGACCGACGGCAATGCGCCCTCCATCCCGGCCACAGCGATAACGGCCGTGGCATCGACAAACTCATCTGCGATGGAGAAGAGTCGGTGAATGCCCGCAACACCACAATCATAGTGCCGCACCACCCGCGAACCAAGGAACTCAGCGGTTCCAGCAGCTTCTTCGGCCACCGGGAGATCAGATGTTCCGGCAGTGACCACAACAATTTTGCCGACGGATTTTTCTTGAGCAGTTCCTGCAACCAGGAGCCTTGATACCGAGTCATAGCTTGCGCCCATCTCATCAGGCAGCCCCACTAAGTGCTCTTCATTGGCTCGGGTGCCCAGCGCCCTTCCATTGTGCTTGATTATTTCCGCAAATATCGCCGCCACTTGTTCAGGCGTTTTACCTTCACAATACACCACCTCCGGGCCGCCACAGCGAATCTCGCGATGATGGTCTATCTTGGCACATCCGGCATCCACAAAGCTGGCCCCTAGCAATCGACGCTTGGCCTCTTCCTGGGACATCTCCCCCGCTGCAAATGCTTCGAGTACACTGTCAGGATTCACTGGACCACTCCTTGAAAATGAATGATCGCAACCCAATCTTCTTGATCAGCGCCGCGAAAGAGTCATGGTTTTCGTCCATAATATCAGCGTATTGACTTAAGTAGACCACGGTTGCCATCAGGTTATCATGGTACACGCGAAGGGAGTCGACACCCAGCTTATGGAAAAAGGTTTCCATCGTTTCGACCCGCTCTAGACCCTCTTTGGTCAGCGTATTTCCCTTCGAAATACGCGTGGCAAGACAGCTTTCAGACGGTGTGTTCCAGTTAGGCAAACCAATGCCCTTGGCCGTTTCCCGAACCTGCTTTTTCACCAAACCGACTTCCAACAGGGGCGAAAAAACGCCGAATTCCCGTACCGCCCGCAGCCCAGGCCGAGCCGGATCATCATCACTGTTCGTGCCGTCCAGAATGATACAATCATCCCCGTATTCAAGGACCATCAAATCAAATATTGCCCGCTTACAATGATAACAGCGATCACCCTGATTTCCTTGAACTCCATCGATATCAAGCACTTTCACTATAAGGGGATGATGCTCAATCCCGATGTGCTCAGCCATCTCCACTGCGCGAGTAAAGTCTCGCATCGGAGTCAGCTCGCTACGCACCGTAACCGCAATACAACGGCCAGCAAGTGCCTCATGGGCAGCAGCAGCCACCAAGGAGCTGTCCACGCCACCAGATAAGGCGACGATCACCATTCTAGCTTCGCCGCAGCGAACAGATATGGCATCTATAATTGTTTGTAGGGTCATGGATCGAACCTAGCCTAGGCAGACATGGTGTTCAACCCATTTCCAAACTGAGGCCAGCTTCATTGGTTACGAAAGGTCTTTGAAATTCGTCAGGTCGAAACCGAGCGTTGTGATCGCGTCACACCAATTAAGCTCTGCAAGGCTTTTAAATTCATCACGCCATCTGGTCGACATTTGAAGAGGATTTGTATGAGGCGGAATAGGAGGATCGCCAGCAACAGTCACGCCCGGGCGGCAACACAACTCCACCACATCATCTTCGCCGCAATCGCAACCCTTTATATATTCCATAAAGGCTTCGGGAGTAAGGTTCGAGCTGATATCCTGCAAACCCCAAAAAACATCTGTCCAATTTACATCGTCCGTTTCGCGAGTAAACAACCCGCACACATTGAGAAATTTTGGCTGCAAACCTGTCTTGTCCAAACGGGAGATCTCAGAACACTCCTCCGGCTTACGCACCCACCCTATATTGTATTTCTTGGACAAATCCCCAGCCATACGAGCGAGTGTCGGCCATGAATGCACGTGCTTATGGCTGGTCAGGTGCGAAGGCTGCACACCAAGGTCGATCACATGCTCAATCTGGGCTGACCATTCTTTTTCCACCTGGGCATGGTCCACCTTGCCCATGGCATATCGACGAAACAACGCAACCGGATCTTTCAAGAACGACCCATTTTCATCGACGAGTGAATTGATCTCTTGCCAATGACTCAGCGGCTGGCCACGCAAAATATCCAAATGCACACCAAGGCTGACATTTTCCAGACGGGATGCATTCTCCGTATCAATACCGTTTGCCACCAGTGATGCAGACGTCACAACGCCTTTCTCCGCCAGGATCGCAACCGCCCGCGCCACGGCCGGATGGATTCCAGCATCATCGACATTTACAATAAGCTTCATATCCCGACTCTAGCCTCTGCACATCAATGCGTAAAGATCGCTCTTATACATCCTTTGACATCACGCCGGAGATCAAATAGCATGCTATCTTATTCGCACAACCTGTTCCAACAGACTGAGATTTATGAATTACGAGCCAGACTCTCTCTTCTTCACGCAACTGTCGCGTTTTCAACGTCTTTACGCCAAAGGGTTGACCATGCGTCTGTCTCCCTATGATGTGCAGCCGGGATACCTGACTATTCTCCATTATTTATGGCAGCGAGATGGCGTCACACAAAAAGAACTCACGCAGTTTCTCGATATTGAACAAGCCACCCTCTCCAACACCTTAAAACGTATGGAGCGCGATGGCCTTGTTCTTCGCACACCAAACAAAAAAGATCGCCGTCGCCACTTGATAACCCTCACAGAAAAAGGCGCATCATTAAAAAATCCTGTCGAAACCGCAATTAACGACCTACGGAAGTTGGTCAACGAAGGGTTGACGGTTAATGACCGCCGGTACTTCAAACGCATTATGCGGCAAATGTCGGAAAAGCTCGAAGACGATCAGACAGAACCTCTGTTTGTCTTGCTCGATGAAGTAACCGAGTAAGCACAATGGTTGCCAACCACCCTATTCCCCGCTAGAAGACCCACCGAGGAGACATCAATGCAAAAATATACAGAAATACAAATCGGTAACGAGACCGTCAAAAAACATCGTCGCGATATCCGCAAAGACGCGGTCATCTGCGCTCATATACCCAAAGAGCCCTGCCGCATCTTCGAATCCAGCGCAGGCAGCGCTATCCTCGCTCGCCAACTCCGCGACCAGGGACATGACGTCAGTATTTCCAATTATTATCCGCAGAATTTCGAGGACATCACTGAATACCACGCCGACCTCAATAAACCTTTGGAGATCGAAGACAACCAGTTCGATGTTGTCATCTGTCGCGAAGTTATTGAACATGTTGAATCTATTCCTCACGTTTTCCGTGAATTCAATCGAATTCTGAAGCCCGGCGGCACCCTGATCCTCACCTTCCCCAACCGTCTGCAGATTCGCTCCCGCTTCATGCATCTTTTTTCCGGCTTTTACCGTGGCATGAAATCTCCCATCAATCTCGATGTGCGTTTTGGCGAAGCCCACATTAATCTCATCGGCTACCCGGAAACTGACTATTTTTTGAGAAAAACCGGCTATGAAGTCCAATCCGTAGAGTCTTCATACTTCCAGGCTAGCGACAATATCTTCTATATTTTCAAGCCGTTGATCCACTTGACCACGAACTACTACCTGCACAAATACAAAAAGACCGCGCAGGAACACGATAAGACAAAACCGGAGAATATCGCCTACAACACTTTTATTGCCGAAAAGCTGCTCAGCAAAGATCTGTTTTTCGGTAAAGATGTCATTATTTCTGCAAAGAAAATTGAATAAATCCATCATTCAGCCCTCTTGAGTGGCCGGACTACAACCTAATCCACAAGAACACCCTCTCTATTCCGCAACTAACTTTAATTATCTATAATACCTCGAATCCGGCCGCTATACGTGGCCTGATTCGCCTTTCTGGTGCCTTCTGACTTTAACTTTCTTTCGCAGATGCCCCCAGAACACCATCATTCACACTGCCTCTTCCAAATCTTATACCTAAATACAGATAATTATAGTAAATTGTGTCGTTAACCCTCGTCGCTGATCAAGACAAATCTATGACTTAGTCTAGATCAATTCCATAGATATTCTCCAAAATATCCCTGCGAATTAAGTATATTTCCCATTAATATTTTCAGTGAATTCTGCTATAGACAATCTAATGAACAACAACATGCTGTAATCCTTTTCAAAGACTTAACCCTAGAAAAAGTCTAGACTTTGTAGGACAACGTTGTACTTTGTTGACAATCTTTGACTCCTTATGTCACAGAGTGAACATCGCAAGACAGATTGTGACAATACTGACATTATGGAAACAACAAAGACCCCCAACCTGCTGACGGTGCGCGAAGTAGCAGAGCTACTCCGGGTACACCAGAGAACGGCGTACAGGCTGATTACTGGGGGCAGTATCAAAGCGATTAAGATTGGCAGCCAGTGGCGTGTGCCAGAGAGCGCACTGATTGATTTTTTAGAAAAGGGTTGGAAGGAGTCGGCTTCACAGGGCAAGAAAAAGTCCGGCCCCGCACAATTTAAACTTCCCTTAGATTAAGGAGAGTGAGCATGTCGAAAAAAATGGATGGCGGAAACAACGGTACTGATCCCATTCTGAATGTTAATTTACCCAACGATTTTGGCGTAGATCAATCAGTCAGTGGGCACCTTGTCGGCGAAGAAATGTACTTCGATGACAATTCCGGTATGTTGACTATGGAGAAGCTGTACCGCGAAGAAGACGGTAAGCTCGCCTATGGCATCATCTCCGCCATTGGACATGCCCGCGAACGCCGCGCTTACAAGATTGAAGAGCGCGAAGACAGTTGCATCGCCACCAACGGCAGCCTGACCCTCGAATTTTCTTATGACGAACTTTTCGAACTCCTCGCAGTAGCCATGGAATCCGAAAAGGAAAGCGTCAGCCGCCAGGTCAGCGAACAAGTTCGCCGCCGCCTCGCAGCCAACGAATAAACTGACCGCCATATCGACATGACAAAGGGGACCACATGGTCCCCTTTTTTGTGTTCTATTAGCTAGGTTGTGTAATGGGAGCCTCCGGCGGGTCTGCCGACGGCCGCCTTCAGCGAGACCAGGACTCTGTCCTGGACCTGCCAGGGGCTATGACCCCTGGACCCCATTCACGCCTTCGGCGATATTGTGCGAGCGCGCGAAGGGATACGCCTTTGCGCCGTGCCGGTTAACGATTTGAGCCGAAGAAAGCGGTTGAAGATTGTTATTCTATCGAAACAATGCCCGCCGCTTTCTTCGGCTCAAATCGCGAGTAAAGTTTTATGAAAATTTGTATGAACTTCTTAATTTCATCTTTGCCTCAAGCGAAGATAGTTGAATAAGAAGCACAACTAACCTTAACCCACCGCACGCGCGCATGCGCATACAAAAAGTTTAGGAAGGGAGATAGGGTTGGGGGGGGCTGGGGGCATTCTTGCTTCGTAAAACTATTCGGGATTGTAGTAAACTTGTTGGCCTGTGGATTCCATTACTGAGCACCAGTAATCTGAATGGATATTGAGATTTCGGCGTTTAATGGCCACGAGATCGAGTGGCAGATGCACCATACTCGACTTGAGCTGCGTGATGACCATGCCTGTCTTCCCGTTCATGGCAGCGTGGACCGCATGCTGACCGAGGAATCCGCAATATACGCGGTCGCCTGCATTGGCTGGCACTGAACGAATTATATAGCTGGGATCAATGAATTTAATGTTACTTTCCTGATCTTTTCCGTCGAAATATTCTTTGATATTCGAGACGAGAAGCCCGCAGATATCCCCAAGCTTGGGGTTGCCGGAAGCATCGCGCTTGGTTTCGCTGGCCATAAGGTACTGCCCGGCCCCTTCAGCACAAACGATAACTGCGTGATTTCGATGATCGAGACGTCGTTCAAGGGCCATAAGCAAACCGTTGTCGCCATCAAGAGTGAATTGATCCTCAGGCACGAGGAGAAAATTCACTTCTTGCATAGCCAGTGTAGCCTGGGCGGCAATGAAGCCAGCTTCACGCCCCATGAGTTTGACCAAACCCACTCCCCTGTCAATGCCGGAAGCCTCAACATGAGCGCACTGGATAGCCTCTGTAGCCTTTTCAACAGCCGTATCGAACCCGAATGAGCGGGTAATGAAATTAATGTCGTTATCGATAGTTTTGGGGATACCAATAACGGAGATTTTCCGATTCCGCTTAACCGTTTCATCAACGATATCCTTGGCAGCACGCATGGAGCCATCGCCGCCGATCACAAAAAGGATGTTGATATTAAGGCGTTCTAATGAATCCACAATCTCTTCAGAATCTTGCGCACCTCTGGATGAACCAAGAATGGTTCCGCCGAAATGATGGATATTGGTCACTCGTTCTGGCGTCAGCTCGACCAAGTCATAACCATACTCCGGAATAAAACCCCGCAGCCCGTTTTTGATACCGAGCACCGTTCTGATGCCGTAATTGTAATGCGCCTCCATAACAATGGCGCGGATAACGTCGTTGATACCAGGGCAAATGCCACCGCATGTGACAATAGCGCATTTCGTTTTTGACGGGTCAAAATATATTTTTGCCCGCGGCCCTGCTTTTTCGAAATTCATGGTGATGGTATCGCTATCGAGTTCTGACAACTCTTCACCAGTCATTATCAATGTTTGCGGCCTTGATTCATCGACATAACGCGGATACCGGACCGGGGTCTGGATTTTTGCCGGACCAAGGTTTGTAATGGTCGTATCAAATGAAAGTTTGCTCTCGTTGGTCATAGCGACTCCCCATGATAATCCGTAAATCTGCGGCGTTCTGATCGGTAATAGCCTATTCTGCGTTCATGGCTTACCATTAGGCGACCTCTCATTAGACGTTTTATGCCATATTTTCGGCTACTTCCAGCTTGTGACCTCTGGTTCTGGCAGCTCATTAACGCATTCGGTCAAGTCTTCGAGGGAGGCTGTTGCAGCTCCAACTTGCGCAACAACCACACCTGCTGCGTAATTTGCAAGCGTACACGCAGTAAGGAGGTCGACCCCAGCGGACAAAGCTAGAGCGATCGTCGCAATAACAGTATCACCAGCGCCGGTGACATCAAAAACTTTGCGAGCAAAGGTCGGGATATGCTGAATAGCATCCTTGCCTTCGAACAAAGCCATGCCATCGCCACCCATTGTGATAAGAAGATTATTGCATTGTAGTCTATTGAAGAGCGTTTCACCGGCCCTGATCACGCTCTCCTGATTCTTGACTGGAAGCCCGGCACCCTCGCCCGCCTCTTTTGTGTTGGGCGTCAGAAGATCAACCCCGTGATAGAGATCGTAATTAACAGTCTTGGGATCGACGAGGACCAATGGACGCTCTTCGCAATCCGTGATCATGCCCATAAAACGGCTCATAAATTCTTTGGAAATGAATCCCTTGCCATAATCAGAAAGGATAATGATCGGATACTCATCAATGACTGTTTGCAGAAAGTTGAAGAGTTCCGTGGATTCTGCCTGTTCCATAGGGGCAGTCAACTCGTGGTCAACGCGCACCACCTGCTGGTTACTAGCAATGATTCTGGTCTTTTTGGTCGTTGGTCGAGCCGGGTCACAGATGAGCTTTGTCGTCAGTTGTGATTCCTTGCAGAGTCGGTCCAGAATCTTGCCATCTTCATCATCGCCTACCATGGCGACAAGCAGTGCTTCGCCACCCAAAGAAGCGATGTTTCGAGCCACGTTTCCTGCCCCGCCAAGGAGGGAAGACTCGCTCTCCACACGCACCACGGGAACAGGTGCTTCGGGGGAGATACGATCAGCAGCAACAAGCAGGGGAAACAGGAGCTTTTTACAATCGAACGGGCACGCATCAGCC
Organism: Pseudodesulfovibrio sp.; assembly: GCA_022712855.1. Lineage (GTDB taxonomy): Bacteria > Desulfobacterota > Desulfovibrionia > Desulfovibrionales > Desulfovibrionaceae > Pseudodesulfovibrio. Next base: position 12,347 of record JAFLJT010000202.1, read on the forward strand.
CCGATATTTCAGCCCTGACATCACAACTGCAGGTCGAGATTAATGCCTTTGCTGGAGCACATACCTTTACCCTGGT
>JAFLJT010000102.1 GCA_022712855.1 Pseudodesulfovibrio sp.
CGCTGCCATGAAATACGAACGAGGATAAGCACCTTTTATGCTCACCCTCAAATGCGCAGCCTGCCGGCGCAAGCTCTGGAAATATCATAAGCTCGGTCAGGGTGAAGTGCACCGCTGCCACAAGGATCGGATCACGAAAGTTTTTAATATGGAAGACCGCGACGGCAAGGTCTACTGCTCTTGCGGTAAAGCCGTGGGCATTGATCGCGACACCTATTACACTATGGATAAGAAGGCGTTCACGTATAAAGGGACGAAAACCAACGGGTGATGGTGGATTGGTTTCTGCGGAGGGGCTTAGTCCTCGGCCATCTTATATAGTTTGACCTGAATTGTTCCATATTCTGTACCCATGGCATCCACCATTGTCAGTTCGAATTCACTTTCAATCGTTTCCATGTTCTCTCGCAATAATATTCCGTGTCCTTTGATATCGAAAAATAATTGCATGCCTGTCTTGTCTTCTTTGAGTTGTATGGAGTCGTTGATGGATATAGCTATATAATTTTCCCCGTTGTGGACAAACTCTCCATCGAGAAATGCTTGCAGCTGTTGTTTATCCATGCTGAAGCCAGGCGGAGTGAGTGGGAGATCTTGTGATCTGAACACTTGCCCAGATACTATGGCGCGTTCAGGAAGGAGTTGTGACAAGCCTGTGAGCTGTTTTTTAATTGTATCCAAATCCTTTTCCGCTTGAGGTGGAATAGATTTGCCCATCGCGGTAAGGGCTGGAAAGTTTACCTCGGCTGTACCAACTTTGCCACGGGTGTCCGTATCCATGATTATGTCCACAAAAGGAAGCCGAGTGCTGTATTTTTTGCCATTTTCTGTCCATTTATCCATGAACATGTGCCAAATGAGCTGCTGACTGTCTTCAATGACTGAATATTTGAACGGTGCGTTGAAACTGGCTTTTTCCCCGTCGAATTGACTTTCCACAGAGAAAAAGAGTGTGCCCACACTCGGACCGTAGCGATATAGAGTCGGCGTGGTTATCGGAATCACTTCCATGTCCTTGAGTGCAATGTCCAAAGCTGGGCGATTCGTGTTGCAGCCGAAGAGCAGAGCGACAAGTATGATTGAAAGAGCGGCGGGGAGCTTCTTCAGCGGATGATTTTTCACAAGTGTATCCTTCAGTGATATGTAACAGTGCGTTTAAATACAGTCTTTAGCATAAGATTTCCAGCCCAAATTGTGATTATTGTGCGAATGAGGGTAAACGTTTTTCTAAACGGGTTGACACCATCCCCCCTGTCCGCGAAAGTGCTGGGACTACATTACACAACTCATTGCTATTGAAATCGAGGAGATTGGTTTGAAAAAATATACACTCATATGTGTTGCCCTGATGATGACCCTGATGCTGGCCGCTGTTGCCATGGCTCAGGGCAAAGAATGTAACGCCATCCCTTGGGGCGAGCAGCTTACCGCTGTGGAGCAGATTGAATATTCGCATACGGCCGACGGCATTCGTTATTACAAGGTCACCAAGGTCGAGGCGTGTGGTATTTCCAAAATTGAAGATACGCGCGTTACGTACGGTTTCCGCGAGAACAAACTTTTCACGACCATCGTGGAGATCGAAAAGGCCAAAGACCTCAAAAAGGTTATCTCCATCGTCATGGATAAATATGGCCTGCCCGACCATAAGAAAGATCAGGGTTGGGATATCTACAAGTGGGATACCGAAACGCTGAAAATTAAACTCAAGAGCCAGTACTCTACGGACCGTATCAAGATTGGCATGTACTACAAGCCGTTGATTCCGAAAGAATAAGGCTCTCTACGATCCTCAATGATCGTAAAAAAACCCCTCATGCAGTGTTTTGCATGAGGGGTTTTCCTTTTCTAGCTTGGGCGGTTAATCCTCGCCCATAAGGACTCTGCCGGACATGTCTTGTGTCGCTTTGGCCTTTTTCAGCCGATTGATGCACTCCTTGCCAGTGACGTCCTGCAAGGAGTCATCGACCAAGGCGAAGTCTATGCCACTTGAGCCGAGTCCGGCACGGGCATCCTTCCACGAAGTGTAGACGTGAACTTTCTGCGCGCCCAATTGAATAAGGCATCGCTTGTCGAGCGATATATTATATGCGTTGTCTGAAAAAAGACCGTAATTCAACGTGTTCAGCATCCCATCTCCAATATTAACCGCCAAGAGTAGAGACTACATGGCAGGGGGGATGTTTCAACCAGTTTAAAAGAGTAACTATACTATAGATGGTTTTTTCGTGCGGGCTTATTCTGCTGAAGGGAGAGTGAACCCTCTGCTGGTTCGTTGGCCCTCGGCCAAGAGTTCTGTTCGGACGTGACCCTTGATGCGTTGGAAAGTGCCGTCCCGCTTCATTTCCTCAAGCGTTACCCCGATTCTTTTGGCGAGTGTTGCGTGTTTCTTGTTCATGTACGCGTAAATCTTTGTTTCTTCGAGCTTGGCGACTTCGCGTACCGCCTTGAACTCAGGATGCGCGGCGAGTATTCGTTGGCCCTCAAAACTTTCCGAAACAACGTAGTTGATTCGTCCAGCCTCAAGCATTCTGAAAAGCCCAAGTTCGCTGCTCTGGGGGAATACTTTCGTCTTTTCCGAGAGCGCTTCGAGAGCCGTTTTTACATTTTGACGCCCCCGCAGGTAACCAACGTCACACTCTTTCAAGTCTTCCCACTTCGTAATTGCTGTGCCGTATCTGTTGGAGAAGACGGCCAAGTGTACGGACATGAGGTGTGATTCTATACGAATGAGGTTTGGGTATTCCCCTTTGCTGGCTGTGTGAAAGTCATAAATTCGGTGCAATTCGCCATCTGCTATGCCTGTGTTGGACATGAGTAAAGCTCTTGGGCTGGGGTAGTGTTCAGCCTTAAACGCGATGCCGTTGCGTTTGAATGCTTCTTCCAGCAGAGGAACGATAACTCGCGGCTGATAAGTATCCAGCGGAGCGCCACCAACAAACAACACTTCTTCCTGTGCATGAGATGGAGTCGCGCAGAGCAAAATTGCGAAAATGAGCAGGGTGACTTGAACCTTCATTCACCAACAATATCATGGAGTCGGAAACAGAGGCAATAGGATCGTCACTATTTATAAGACTCGCCGCGCACCTATAAAATGCTTCCGCCAATAGGAATTGTTCAGGCTGGATTCCATGACCCGCTTGCCGGAGCTGGGGGCGTGGATGAAGGTGCCATGGTCGGTGACGATGCCGACATGCAGAGACTTTCCGGACTTGTCGACCTTGTGGAAGATGAGATCGCCGGTTCGCATTTCACTGCGGCTGATGGATCGGCCTGCGCCGAATTGTTGCCAGGAAATTCGTGGCAGGTTCATGCCGTGCTGGCGAAAGGAAAACCAGACCAGACCGGAGCAATCAAAGCCCGTGCTTGGGGATTCGCCGCCCCATTGGTAACGTGCGCCGATCATGGTTCGGGCCGTGCGGACCACGGATGTGGCCTTGTTTGACGCGGGCTGCTGCTTGACCTTGGCGGGCTGTGCCCCCGGCGGTGGCAGGGGGACCTTGGATGCGCAACCGCCAGCCATAAGCAGGGCCGCGAGGCCGAGCGCGACCATCAGCCCGTGAAGGGAACGTGGGGAGATGGTGGTGCGCGTGGTCATGACAGGCTCCGATTATTTCACAATGATAAAAGACTTCACACTTCGTACGCCAGTCACCGATGTGGCGTGGGCATAAGCCGCAGCCTTTTCCGCGTGGGTGCCGACGATGCCGAGCAGGACCACGTTGCACTGTACGACTTTCACGTCGATGTTGGTGGACCAGATGTCCTCGTCCGAAATGAGCAATTGTACAACCTGACGGTAGATATCGAATTGGTCGATGGTGCCGCAATAATCTTGCGCCCGTTTGGGCAACAGGTAGGTGGTCACTTCGTCTACGCCCTCAACGGACTTGGCTATGAGAATAGCCTGGGTCTCCTGCTCATGGCTGTCATATTCGCCAAGGATGTAAACGTGCCCCTCGTAGCTGGCTGCATCAAAGTCCATGTAACTGATGGATTCATCGTCGAAAAACTGTTTTTTAATGGTAAATGTGATGTTCTCATCATTGGCCCAGGTGCTCGCATTACGCTCCTCAACGGCCACGTCATAAACAGCACATCCGCTGGCTAACAATGCGGTGACAAGCAGCATACAAGCCATACATAGAGGGGCAAAACGGTGCATGATATTCCTCCAAAAATAATATAGATAATATCTATAATAACTCGTTTGAGCTGAAGCCGCAAGGGATGGTGGTAGGTATACCAACGGCTGTAGGCGTTTTGCGTTGACGAGAGGGGTAAATTGCGTATTGTTCTCTTTCAATTGATTGTATCGCGCTGGAGGTTGCGTCATGGAAATAGGTAAAGGAATTATTTTGCTGATCGTGCTGGCATGTATGCTCGCGGCGGTCGGTTGTTCGACAAAACGCCCGGTGTTGTA
>JAFLJT010000198.1 GCA_022712855.1 Pseudodesulfovibrio sp.
CACGCCAAGTCCATCTGTCTGAACTTCGGCGTCGCCCGCGACTACGAAGGCAAGTGCAACCTGCGCTTTGACGACACCAATCCGGTCAAGGAAGATACCGAGTACGTGAATTCCATCAAGGAAGATGTCACATGGCTCGGCTTTGAATGGGATGCGAATTTCTACGCCTCCGACTACTTCGAGAAGCTCTATTACATTGCCGAACTGTTCATCAAAATGGGTACGGCATACGTCGATCACCAGACTGCCGATGAGATTCGCGAGAATCGCGGCACCCTGAAAACACCGGGAACCAACTCTCCCTACCGCGACCGCAGCCCGGAAGAAAACCTCGAACTGTTCCGCAAGATGCGCGCTGGCGATCTGCCTGATGGCGAATGTATTCTGCGCGGAAAGATCGACATGGGCGCGGCCAACTTCATGTTGCGCGACCCCGCCCTGTATCGCATCAAGCACGCTGATCATCACCGGACTGGTGACGCATGGTGTATCTATCCCATGTACGATTTCACCCACGGACTGTCTGATGCCATCGAAGGCATCACCCACTCCCTCTGCACGCTGGAATTCGAGAACAACCGCCCAGTTTACAACTGGTGTGTGGACACACTCATGGAAGGATTGCAGCAGACAGAACTCTTTGGCGAGAACGAAGCCATATACACTGAACTGGCCGCGCTGCCCGGTTTTAACCAGCGTCCCTACCAGTACGAGTTCGCCCGCCTGAACATCACTGGCACCATATTGAGCAAACGCAAGCTCATCCAGCTCGTTGAAGAAGGCCATGTTTCCGGCTGGGACGACCCGCGCATGCCGACCATTTCCGGTTTCCGCAGACGTGGTTACACGCCGGAATCCATCCGTAATTTCTGCGAACAGATCGGCGTTTCCAAGGCCGCAGGCACCACGGTTGAGAATGCATTACTCGAACACTGTGTGCGCGAAGATCTGAACAAGATCGCCCCCCGATACATGGGCATCATGGACCCGGTAAAGCTCGTCATAGAGAACTTTCCCGAAGACCAGATGGACGAGTTCGAGGTCGCACTCAATCCCGAAGACGAATCATACGGCAGCCGCACCGTGCCTTTCACCCGCGAACTCTGGATAGAGCGCGCCGATTTCATGGAAGAGCCGCCGAAGAAATTCTTCCGCATGGGCCCCGGTCGAGAAGTACGTCTCCGCGCTGCCTACTATGTAGAATGCACTGGCTACGACACTGACGATGACGGCAACGTCACCGAAATCCGCGCGACCCTCGACCCGGACTCCAAAGGCGGCTGGATCCAAGATGGTCGCAAAGTCAAAGGAACCATGCACTGGGTGTCCGCAACCCAAGGTGTGCAAGCCGAAGTACGCAACTACACGAGCCTCTTCACCATCGACAACCCCAACGCTCCCGAAGAGGGCAAAACTTTTGTCGATTACGTAGACCCCAATTCCCTCGAAACCATCACCGCATGGGTAGAGCCCGCAGTCAAAGCCCTTGAACCTGGAGCCAACATCCAGTTCGAACGCACCGGCTACTTCTGCGCCGACTCCAAGGATCACATACAAGGCGAGAAGCTCGTCTTCAACCGCACCGCCACCCTGCGTGACAGTTGGGCCAAGATTCAAAAGAAGATGGGCAAATAACAGCCCTGATCTACTACATGTCAAAAGGCGGGAGGTATTACCTCCCGCCTTTTCTTTTTATTTCGCTGCTGGCTTTTTCGCGACAGCTTTTTTCGCTGCTGGTTTCGTTGGAGCAGCCTTTTTCACTGCGGGCTTTTTCGCTGGAGCCTTTTTAGCAGCCGGGGCTTTCTTCGCCGGGACCTTTGCTTGTGCCTTCTTGGCAGGAACCTTAGCCTTGGCCTTCTTGGCGGGTGGGCCGGATTCTGAAATTTCTACCGGAACCTCGCCTTGATGCTTCCATGCCAGAGAGATGGTCACCTTGGACTTGGCACCTTTTAGCTTACCCTTGAGAGAGACCTTCACATCATCAGGGACACCGAGACAAAGCTGATCCTTGCCTTCACCGACCAGAATCTCCCCTTTCTCCAGTCCTGCCAGCAGCTCCTTGACGACATCGATAGCCTCGGCGCGTGACAACATTTCCTTGGTTTTGATCTTCCGCTTACTCATGACGAACCTCGCTCGTGTATTACTATAATATATGATCTCCGTGTACGTAGCATATACCCGCCTGTGAAAACAACTCCCTGCGCTCCTCGAACACGACAGATAAAAAAATCAAACCGCTTGACTTTGATTGCTCAATCAATCTATACATTATTCAACAAGTTGATTGAACAATCAATCGGACCCACCCCGCACGGGAAGGAATGCAATGATGACAAAGAAGGAAGCAATACTCAGAGCAGCCCAGGAGGCCTTTGGCCAGATGGGATTTAGCACCGCCACCGTCAAAGACGTGGCCGTTCGCGCTGATGTCTCCTTCGGCCTTGTTTCCCATTATTTCGGAAGCAAGCAGGACCTATTCATCGCCGCAGGGTTCGATATGGCAGACAGGCTTATCGCCCGGCTCGAAGAGTCCACCAAGGGTGACCTGAACGGCCTGGAATGCATAGAAAGCTACATGACCGCATATTTTGATTTTACTGAAGAGCACCGCAAGCGTTTTCCGATCCTGCTTCGCTGCTCTCCATTCAGCCACATGGAACCCGGCGTAGACGGGGTTAAAGTGGCTGAGAAGTTCAGCACCTTCATCGAAGAGCTGAAACGCTGTGTGTCACTGGGCATTTCCGACGACTCGATCCGCGACCTCCCTGTGGAGGAAACTGCGTTGATCATTTACGGCAACATCGTCGGCAGTGTCCGCACGTCGCTCCTGACGCCCTACAAATCCGAGGGCATCTTCAAGGAGACTATCAAACACGTGGGACGCAGCCTAAAAAACAGCCCTGCCCAGGTCGGCTGTTAACAAAGACCCGGCAAAACAATGGAACACCCTTCCAACAACCTGAAAATGACCCAATAGAGAGAAACATATGTTTTCCAACATCAATATTACCACCATCATGGATATCATCATCGGCCGCCAGAGCTGGCACAACTACATGGAGTCCTGGACATCCTGGGCCAAAGATTGGACATCAAACTCAAAGTCTTAGTACGGACCATAAACACCTCCACAGAGCATAAGGACTGGACCGCAACCCACACCTGAAGCCTGTTTATCTGGTTCGGACCCCGACAACGTCGGGATACGAAAGGGAGTCGCATTAGCGACTCCCTTTTTTTGTGGTGCAGCAAACACCTAACCGTCGCACAAGTGTCGCATTGCGACATATTCGTCGCAAAACCGTCGCACTCAACATGTCGCATGCGACATATTCGCACACAACAAACGAGAGCTCTCAATTGTCTAGACAATTTTTAACGCTTAGTCTTTGTAGAATATAATCGATATAACGTCTCGTTGGCACGCCGCATGCTATAGGGAAACCATCTTTCGGGGGAAAATAAACAGTTTTTTTAAACCCAAGTGGAGGGCGATATGTTTGACAGGAACGTGACCAAAGTGGTTCAGGATTGCATTCTCGACAGTGGCATTCAGGCAAAGGTTGTAGCTGACAAAATCAACAAGCCTTATTCCACCCTCATGCGTGAAATCAATCCGTTTGACGCCAGCGCCAAACTTGGTGCGGAAACGCTCCTTGAGATCATGAAAGTGACCTCCGACATTCGCCCCCTGCAGTTCATGGCAACTGAAATGGGTTGTTCCCTGGACAACGCCCACGCGTAGTCATCATGATGAGTTTTTAAAGGCCGGATTTAATTCCGGCCTTTTTTTTGCCCAACGCTCTAGCGTGTGGTGATATAACCAAATGAATTCCATAGTTCTCTTGCGCATTCCCGCTGAAAGCAATATGAGATAGTGAACCGTCTTCTGCATCTATGTACGGCGAAGGACCAATGACGAAAACCACTACTCACAAGCGCACTTCTCAAGGTGCATTGAGCCGCAAAGCCACTCTGGCGCAGACAACCATCATCTCCGTGGTTGTCTTCATCTTTTCTTTTGCCATTCTCTTCTTTAATACATACCGCCTCAACACGCAGGTTGAGAGCAATATCAACAGTATCGCAACTCTGGCTAAAACAAGTTTGGCCTCGGCTGTCTGGCAGGTAGACCACGCTTCTGCGCGCGATTTCATTGATGCAGTACTTCAGGATGAATCCATTGTTTTTGCTCAGGTCATCACCGGCCGCGAAACCATGGCCTCAAAATCACGGCCCAAATATGCCGGGAACCCGTTCAGCTTTTTTCAGAACGACCGAAAGTTCAAGACTCGCACGGTAGAAATCCGCAAATATGGAGACTGGATAGGCACTTTTAATCTGGCCGTCTCCAGCGACAAGATCCACCATGACATTGCGGTGAACGCCCTGGGCACTCTTATCTTGGCGGTTGCACTCATCCTCGTCATTTCTCAGACCACGCTCTACTTTTCCCGCAAGCGACTATTCGACCCGCTCAGAGACCTTGAGGAATCAGCGACTGCTATCGCCGATGGCGACCTTGATGCTCCCATCGACACCTCCCTGCCCGGAGAACTCGGTTCTCTGGCCCGTGCCACGGACGACATGCGCGAGTCCGTGCGACATCTGATCAAGGATTTGAAAAGGGCGAACACCAAGCTCGAAGACCACAAAAATTCACTGGAAAACACGGTCAAAGCACGCACCGAGGAGCTTAACCAAAAAAACATCACCCTCAATCAGGCGCTGGAAGACGTACAGAACGCCAAGCGTTCGGCAGAGGTTGCCAGTACTGCCAAAAGCCAATTTTTGGCGAGTATGAGCCATGAAATCCGCACACCTATGAACGCCATCCTCGGCATGGCGGACATTCTGTGGGAAACCGACCTGACCGATGATCAGGCGCGGTATGTTCAGGTCTTCCGCTCTGCCGGAGAAAGCCTCCTTGAGATTCTCGACGACATTCTTGATCTTTCCAAAATCGAAGCCGGGCACCTGTCCCTTGAACAGACCGAATTCAGCCTCATCCAGACTCTGGACAGAGCGTGCGCTGTCATCGAACCCAAGGCTGCACAAAAGAAGCTCAAATTTTCCCACACCGTATCCCCCAGCGTGCCCGACAGACTTGTGGGTGACCCCAACAGATTGAAGCAAATAGCGCTCAATCTGCTCGGCAACGCCATTAAATTTACGACCGAAGGCACCATCCGTCTTAACGTCGAACTTGCGTCCCGCCATAGCGGTTACACAGTCCTGCAATTCTCCGTCGAAGACTCCGGCCTCGGTATCCCGCCGGACAAGCTCGGGACGATCTTCGATTCCTTCACCCAGGCCGACAGTTCCACCACCAGAGTGTATGGCGGCACAGGCCTCGGTCTGACCATCTGCAAACAACTGGTACGCATGATGGACGGCCGCATCTGGGTGGAAAGCTCCCTTGGAAAAGGCTCCACATTCAACTTCACCGCACGTTTTGATGACACCGCCAGCGATGGGCAAACCCCGCACGTTCAAGAAGTTGTCAGCAACGTGCGCGCCCAGCCGGAATTGCCCGCACTGAGCCTCCTCATGCTGGAAGATTCCAAATACAATGCGTTTGTCATCCAGACCTACCTGAAAAACACGCAGTGTAGTCTCAAGGTTGCCGTAAACGGCGCAGACGGTTTTGAAGAATACAAGAAAGGCGGGTACGAATGCATTCTTATGGATATCCAGATGCCGGTCATGGACGGCTATGAAGCCACCCGAGCCATTCGCATATGGGAAGAAGAAAACAGTATGCCCCGGATTCCCATCATCGCCATGACCGCGTATGCTCTCATCGGGGATGCCGAAAAATGTATCGAAGCCGGGGCCGATTCCCATCTGGCAAAACCAGTCAAAAAAAGCACACTTTTCGAGCTTATCAATCAGCTCACAGGCAGGAGGGCCTTAAGAGGCACCCCGCAAACGCCTAAGGAAGCAGCATTGTTGACGGAGTTGAAAGAATACATCGTTGCGGCCCATGCAGCTCTTAAGGCCAAGGATACTGAAGCTATTCGAGACTTGGGGAACACACTGGCTCTCAAAGGAAACGAATTATCCATGGAAACCGTCGCAGGATACGGCAACGCACTCGTTGAGGCTGCCGATGATGGCGCTGACCCGGAACGCATTCGACAACTCCTGACAATTCTCTCAGAATACGTTGAACGATTACGCTCGGTGTAATACAAAAAGAAAAACAACTTCAACCAGAGCAGGGCGAACATGACTGATGCACAATTGATATGGTGCCACGGCTCTCTGAGCCAACCGTGGGGAGAAAAGAGCAAATTTCTGGCCGACAACGCAAAGAGTCACGGACTGACCATGGACGCTGTCGATTTTCAGGATCTGGAAAACCCGGACCAACGGGTGGAACGCCTTATCGCCAAGATCAACGAAACCGACAAACCCGCCATTCTTGTCGGGTCCAGCATGGGCGGGTATGTGGCAAGTGCCGCAGCCCGGCAGACCAATGTTCTCGGCCTTTTCCTGCTCGCCCCCGCGTTCTATTTTCAAGGATACGACGTCCATGTTTTCTCCGGTATGCCCAAGACAATCTCTGTAGTCCATGGCTGGCAGGACGATGTTGTGCCCGTGGAAAACTCCATCCGTTTTGCCAAACTGCACAAGGCGGACCTGCATATCCTGCCGGACGGCCACCGACTCTCCGAAAGTCTGGAAACAATCGGCACACTCTTCTCACACTTCCTCTGCTCGTTGCAGGCACAAGGCTAATCATGAACGCTGCCACTTTCCGCCGTATCCTCCATGTCACAGCGATTCTGGTTATCTGGGCCGTGGTCTGTGCGCCCGCGTATGTTCGTGCAGCAGATGACGACTTCCCCCTGCGTCCTTACTACCCGGAAGTCCCATTCATCGGCACGGAGGAGCTTCTTGAAAAGTACGACACCACCATCATTATAGATATCCGTTCGAGCTTTGAATATGACGTGGCAAAAATAAACAAAGCAGTCCTCCTGCCGCTCACCGAGACGGAATTCGCTGAGAAGCTGGAAAAACTGCGCCCCAAGACCGCCCCCACACCCATTGTTTTTTATTGCAACGGCCATTCCTGCGCAAAAAGCTATAAGGCCGCCCAACTCGCCCTCTCGCTGGGTTTCACCAACGTATTTGCCTATGACGGCGGCATTTTCGACTGGATCAGTGCCGCCCCGAACAAAGCGACACTCATGGGCGAAACCCCGGCACGGACAGAGCGCATCATTTCCAAAGAACAATTCCAGAATCGTCTGCTGGATTTCGAGACATTTACTCAACAATCCAGAGAACCCGACACCATCGTCATTGACATCCGTGATCCATTTCAACGCGAAAAACGACCACGTCTACCCGGCATCCGCAATGTTCCGCTGGACCCGCTGCTTGATCTGGTGGTGTCCCGTATCTGGACTGAAAAACGGCTGCTCTTCTTTGATGCCGTGGGCAAACAAATCCAATGGCTTCAGTATTTTCTCGAATCCTACGGCTATTTCGACTACGCCTTTCTCGACAAGGGAATGCGCGCAATCGTGGACGACCCCGCCAAAGTTGAACCAGTCATTCGAGCCAACCGCTCCATCATCGCCAACCAAGAGATGTTGCTGACCCTTACCAGCGACACAAGGCTGGACAACAGCGACCGCAAGGTCCTGAGTTACCTGCTGGCCAACGTCAAATTCAACAACTATATCGTCGTGGACCTTACTGTGGCGACCAAGACCATGGGAATGAGCCGCGCCCTGATCATCAGTTCGGTCAAGAAAATGGCCCAGCTCAAGTACGCCACCTACTCACTGATGCAGGACTCCCTCATCGCACAGGTCGACCCCCGACTGGCCTGGAAAGGAACAGTCGACAGCAATGCATGGGAAGATACAATGAAAGAATTTAACGCCAAGACAAAAAAGTAGACGCGCTCAATGTCACATCTTAAGCACATCACCCTGCTCCTTTTGCTCAGCCTCTGCAGCATGCTCGCCCCGGCCAATGCCAACGCACTGGAACGGACATCCATCGTCCTGCAATGGCTGCCACAGGCACAATTCGCCGGCATCTACATGGCTCAGGACATGGGGTTCTATGAGGAAGCAGGCATCGACCTGACCATTCTTTCTGGCGGGCCGGATATTCTCGCCAGTGAGTATCTGGAATCAGGCAAAGCGGAATTCGCCACCCTCTTTCTCACCACAGGACTGCACCGCAGGGCTACGCTGCCCATCGTGAACATCGGCCAGTTCGTGCAGCATTCTTCCCTTATGCTCATTACAAGAAAGGATTCCGAAATCAAACGTTTGGAAGATCTGGGCGGGAAAAAGGTCGGCCTGTGGGCCAATGAATTCCAGATACAGGCCCGCATCCTGTTCAAGAAAAAAGGTCTCAAAGTGTCGGTCGTACCGCAATCGGATTCACTTGACCTCTTCCTGCGCGGTGGCGTCGCTGCGGCATCAGGCATGTGGTATAATGAATACCACACCCTGCTCTCCTACGGGATGGAAGAATCTGAATTACAACCGTTCTTTTACAGTGACTACGGCCTCGATTTTCCAGAAGACGGTATTTACTGTCTGGAAAAAGTCGCCGACGAAAAACCGGAACTGTGTCGTGCCTTAGTTGAGGCGACAGCCAGAGGTTGGATGTACGCCTTCAACCATACTGAGGAAACTATCGACAGCGTCATTCGCCGCATGAAAGAAGCCAAAGTGCCAGCCAATCGCGCCCACCAGCGTTGGATGCTCAAACGAATGGAAGACCTCATCATCTCGGACGACTATGCCGTAATGGGAGCCCTGCACCCCAATGATTATCAACGGGTCAGAACGGCGCTCATGGACCACGGATTCATCGATAGCGCCCCACTCTTCCCCGATTTCTACAGGGGGCCACGATGAAACGTCATGGCATCGCCTTTAAACTGGCACTCCTCATTCTTTCCTGCGCCTTTATCATCGTGGCTGTCATCATGGGCTACAATTATTACTATTCACGCGGCATCATCCTGCAGCAGGCGCAGACCAACGCTAAAAGCGTGGCCCATGAAACCACCAGCCGTATTGACTCGGTGCTTTCCGGTGTCCAGAAAGTCGCCAACAACATCGCCCTTTCCATGGAAGACGCCTCACTGACCAAAGAAGACATCCTCGAACTGAACAAGCGAGTTCTGGCCAACAATCCAGAAATCTATGGCATGGCCATCGCCTTTGAGCCGTATTTTCTGGAATCGGACAAACTCTACTTCGCGCCATACCATTATCGATCCGGCGGACGTATCGGTTTCTCCATGCTCGGAGACCCGGCATACCGCTATTTCTACATGGACTGGTATCAGGTTCCCAAGGAACTGGAGCGCGCTGTCTGGACCGAACCGTACAACGATGAAGGTGGTGGAAACATCATCATGGCAACCTATACGGTGCCGTTCTACCGGACCATGGATGGCAAAAAAGTATTCGCGGGCGTTGTGACGGCAGACATTTCCCTTGAATGGCTTGAAGATATGATCAGTGATATCAAGCTCTTTAAAACAGGATACGCTTTCCTGCTCTCACGGCATGGTACGTTCATCACGCACCCCACCCGCGATTATATCATGAACGAAACGATCTTCTCTCTGGCCGAAGAACTTGGTTCATCTCAGCTCAGAGAAATCGGCCGAAAGATGGTCGAAGGCGATCGAGGTTTCACCCAGCTCGACAAGACCCGTGGAGCGGAAGACCGCTATCTTTACTACACAGGGCTGGAATACGGCGGCTGGGCCCTTGGCGTTCTCTTCCCCAAAGGGGAGATGCTGGCGGATGTCCATCGCCTGTCATGGATCATGGGTCTTATCGGCCTCTGTGGATTCTTCGTTCTGGCGCTGGTCATCATTTACATAGCCCGACGCATCACCCATCCACTCACAGAACTTTCCAGTGCGGCTCTTGAGATTGCATCCGGCAACCTTGACCTCAAGCTACCAGAGATCACCAGCCGCGACGAAGTGGGCGATCTTGCCGAATCATTCAGGGTCATGAACACCTCGCTGAAGACGTATATTGAAAATCTGACATCCACCACGGCAGCCAAGGAACGCATCGAGTCAGAATTACGCATTGCCCGTGAGATCCAAATGGGTATCCTGCCCAAGCTCTTCCCGGCCTTCCCGGAGCGCGAGGAATTCGAAGTCTACGCCTCCATCGAACCAGCCAAGGAAGTGGGCGGTGACCTCTATGATTTCTTCTTCATCGACGACACCCATTTCTGTTTCCTGGTAGGCGACGTGTCCGGCAAGGGCGTCCCTGCGGCGTTCTTCATGGCTGTGACCAAGACGCTGCTCAAGGTCGTGTCAGAACGCGGTATGGACCCCGGTGACATCATCACCAAGGTCAATGGAGATCTTGCAGCGGAAAATGAATCGTGCATGTTCGTCACCCTCTTCCTCGCCATCATCGACATAGAAACAGGCGAAACACGTTATGCCAACGCGGGCCACAACCCGCCCATATTTATGCCCTGTGGCGGCACACCAAAATGGATTCCGCCCTTTGGCGAGCCTGTGGCAGGCATCATGGATATGATGGAATACTCCACCAAAACCATGACGATGGCTCCCGGCGACATCATGTTCATCTACACCGACGGCGTGACCGAAGCCATGAACCAGGAACAGAAACTCTACTCGGATGAACGGCTCATGGAGCTTCTCACCAACATGAAAGAACCCTTCGCCCCCAAAGTGGTCAAAGCGATCGATGAATCCATCAAGGTCTTTGCCGAGGGTGCGGAACAATCAGACGACATAACCATGCTTGCCATGCAGTTCATGGGCAAGTGCGACAAGAAATAAGGAGATTCCATGGATTTCACACAAACAAAAAACGGTGACACACTCATTGTCCACGTTGCTGGCCGCCTGGACGCTGTTACCACCACTGAATTCGATGCCGAGAGTCAAACATGGATTGCCGATGGCAACATCAAGGTCATCGCAGACCTGTCCGGCCTCGAATACATCAGCTCTGCTGGCCTGCGCTCCATCCTGACCGCAGCCAAGCAACTCAAAGGAGCTCAAGGCAGCCTCGCTTTTTGTGGCCTTTCCGGCATGGTCGAAGAAGTTTTCTCGGTCTCCGGCTTCGCTGCCATGTTCCCCATGTTCGCAACCGTTGACGAAGCGTTGGCCGGTTAAACCATGACCGCCTTCAAGGCCACGGCGGACCTGGCAAGCCTGCCAGCCATCAGGGATTTTGTTCTTGGCAAAGCCAAGGAAGCGAACATCCCCATCACACTTGAACCGAAGCTCGATCTTGTGTTGGAGGAAGTGCTCGTCAATATCGCTACTCACGCCTACGAAGGTAAAGCTGGCGATATCGAAGTAGAATGCACTGCCGCACCTGATGCATTCTGTTGTTCTGTCCGGGACAAGGGCGCACCTTTCAACCCACTCCAGGCCGAGGCTCCAGACTTGACCACAGACATCGATGCCCGGCCCATTGGCGGGCTGGGCCTCATGTTCGTCACGACCATGTCTGACGACTGCACCTATACTCGCGACGGCGATGCGAACGTCCTGACCTTCTGTTTCTCCCTCTAATTTATTATTCTCTCAAATATCTATTTCCCTTTTCCAGAGGGCATTTTTCACCAATGGCTCGCTATTGTTGACGAATCGCTTTTCGGTGTTTGTACGTGCCTGAGAAAGTTGCCCACTAAGACCAATTATCGTTGACGCAAACGAGAAAAACAGAGTAACTTTTCATACAAGGCAGTAAATTCTACATGTGGGGGGGACAAACATGTTTGAAAAAGACCTTACAAAAAAGATGCAGGATCTCGTTCTGGAAGGACGCATTTCAGCCAAAGCTGTGTCCAGAGAAATCAAGAAGCCGTATTCGACACTGCTTCGAGAACTCAATCCATTCGACAACCATGCCAAGCTCGGTGCGGAAACCATGTTTGAGATAGTCAAAGCCACACACAATGTGGCGATTCTCGAATACATGGCCCGCGAGTTGGGCTACACGCTGATGCCGACGGAGACCATGGAGTCTTCCGTGCCGCACAAGAGAGGCCAGGCCAGCAAACGTATGCGCCGCCAGGCCGCAACAATGTAGCCGACCCCAGCCAACCTTTTAGAGCACACCGGTTATCCTGAAACAATGAGAATGGAGTTTCAGGATAGCAGGCGTGCGTTATTTTTCCGCAAGAACACCCCCTAGTATTTTGACTTTTCGGTACAATTGGTTTTAATTGGTGGTTGCACACAAACTCTCATAGGAGGAAGGGCATGTCCCAAGATACATTCAAAAAAGCTCTCGCCGTCGGCCGCCCGCCGAACGTCGTCCAGAATTTCCCCAATTCCCAGGCACTCCTCGTTAGCGGAAAGGTCATTGACCGCGCCATGATCGAAAAAGGTCAGGCCATGACCATCGCTGCCAACGGCCGCAATATCTTCATCATCAAAGGTGCCCTTGTGGCTGCCCAGCGCGCCAATGCAGCCATCATCATCGAGATCGCCCGCAGTGAGGCAACGTACTGCCCCACCACGCTGTGGAACATCGCCCGCCGCATTGACTATCTTTGCAACAAACTGAACATCACCGTCCCGGTGGCTGTCCATGCTGATCACTATTTCATGAAGAAGTGGGAAGACGTCGCCGTTGCCAAGGCAGAGATTCCGTCCCTGTTCGACGCAGGTATCACATCCATCGCCCTTGATGCCTCGCACATGACTGATGATCTGAACCTGCTCGCCAACCTCGAAGTCGGTCCCACCATTCCTTCGTGGGCTGGTTACGAGACTGAAATTGGCGAGATCAAAGGTGATTTCGGTCTGTCCTCTCCGGTAGAAGCAGAATTTCTGTGCAAAGGCCTCAACGCCCACGGCATGTGCCCCGACTGGATCGCGCTGAACAACGGTACCACCCACGGTATCGAAGCGTCCGGCGAAGGCATCCAAGTCGAACTGACTGCCGATGTCCACAAAGCACTGGCTCCCTATGGCACCTCCGGCGCACAGCACGGCACTTCCGGTAACGACTCCGCTCGTCTCATGGAAATCGCAGCAAAAACGCAGACCACCAAGGCCAATGTCGCTACCGCCCTCCAGATGATCGCATGGGGTGTACGCGTCAATGACTTCGGTAACGCCATCATGACCGCCGACGGCAAGTTCGACAAAGTCCCCGGCGAAGGTCTGACCGACGAGATTTGGGAAGAAATGGTCGCATACGGCGATGCCAACGGCTTCTCCGGCGGCGATTACAAGAAACTCAACCTGCCCTTCGAACGTCGCTGGCAGGGCATGGATCTCGGAACCCGCGGACGCATGGCCAAGGCTGTTGAAGATTTTGTCTATCATCTGCTGGTTAATGTGTTCAACGCAGAAGGTACCGCAGACATCGCATGCGACCTCATCCTCAAAGCCGGTTCCTACGACCTCGGCCCCAAGGTTTCCCAGTTCGAGAATCCCGACGACTGGACCGAAGAAAAGATCAAGACCATGGCTGCCGAAATGGACACCGACAAAGGGCCATCCGGCGACTTCGACGATTAATCAATAATCACAATCACAAAACAAAGCCCCCTGTCAGCATTTGCTGACAGGGGGCTTTTCTTTCGGTGATTCTAATGAGGCTAGACGTTGAACAAAAAGTGCGTCACGTCGCCATCTTTCATTATATATTCTTTACCTTCGACTCGAAGCACGCCTTCGCTACGGCATTTGGCCTCGGAGCCGAGTTCGACATACTGGTCGTAACCAACAATCTCAGCCCGAATAAAACCGCGCTCGAAATCGGTGTGGATAACACCAGCAGCCTGAGGCGCTTTGTCACCTTCATGGATGGTCCAGGCCCGGACCTCTTTGACGCCAGCAGTAAAGTAGCTGATGAGGCCAAGGGACTTAAAGCCGGTGCGGATGATCTGATGCAGGCCGGATTCTTCAACACCATAGGAATCGAGAAATTCCTGATATTCGTCATCCTCAAGGCCAACCAAATCTTCTTCCATTCGTGCAGAAATCTTCACGAACTCAGCACCGCGTTCAGCGGCAAGAGCGCGGACACTCTTCACGTAATCGTTATCTTCAGCCACGCCGTCTTCGTCCACATTGGCACAATAGATGACGTTCTTGGCTGTGAGGCAGCGCAATTCATCGAGCAATTCGCCATACGCCTTGCTCTCTTCAGGACATGTCAAAGCAGGCTGTCCCTCATCCATATGGGCCATGAGTTTCTTCGCTGCATCGATCTTCGGAGCAAGAGTCTTGTCGCCCTTGAGCATCTTTTCCATGCGTGCCAAGCGATTCTCCAGAACCTCATAATCGGCAAGGAGAAGCTCCGTCTCAATGATTTCGATATCACGAAGAGGATCGACAGAGTTGGCGACATGAATCACGTCATCGTTGTCGAAACAACGCACAACATGAAGAATAGCCTGTGTCTCGCGGATATTCCCGAGAAATTTATTACCGAGACCTTCACCCTTGCTCGCGCCAGCCACGAGACCAGCAATATCCACAAAATCAACAGTGGATTGCTGCACACGCTGCGGTTTGACCAGCCCGGCCAACACGTCAATACGCGGGTCAGGAACAGGCACAACGGCCTTGTTCGGTTCGATGGTACAAAAGGCGTAGTTTGCGCTTTCCGCATTCTGGGCCTTGGTGAGGGCATTGAAAAGTGTGGACTTGCCGACGTTGGGCAGCCCGACGATACCTATACTAAGTGACATGGATGCTCCTGAAA
>JAFLJT010000108.1 GCA_022712855.1 Pseudodesulfovibrio sp.
TATGTGTTCAACTGGGCCTATGACCGCGTCTTTCCCATGCCCGTGGACGACAACGAATCCGCAAACGCGCCTCAGGAGTAACCCATGTTCGGCATCCACGATATTGCGCTCTTCATTCTTTCCGGCCTGCTCCTGAACATCACTCCCGGTCAGGACGTGGCCTACATTGTCAGCCGGGGTGCATCACATGGCTGGCGAACAGGAGCCATTGCGGCACTGGGCGTCGGGTCCGGCTGTTTCGTCCACGTTTTTGCCGCTGCACTGGGCTTGTCCGCCATACTTGCCACCTCGGCTACGGCCTTCACCCTCGTCAAGCTGGCAGGTGCTGGTTACCTCGTCTGGCTCGGCCTCACCATGTGGCGAAGCAAAGGCACAAGCGCTGCCGCCGACAAGGAACCGCTCCCCCGTGCCTCCCACAAAAAAATATTTACGCAAGGGTTTCTGACCAATGCCCTCAACCCCAAGGTAGCGCTATTCTTCCTCGCGTTCCTCCCGCAATTCGTCAGCGCTGACGCCACGTCCAAGCCCCTCGCCTTCCTCGTTCTCGGCATGATCTTTACCATCAACGGCACGTTCGTGAATCTCTTCTGGGCATGGTCCGCTTCCAGCGTATCCACCCTGTTCAACGGCGGTGGGAAATACGCCACCTGGATCAAACGCACCGCCGGAACATTGTTCATCGGACTGGGCGTCCGTTTGGCCATGGCGGATGCGACGTAATCACTCGTCTTCGGGTTTGTCTTTACTCAGCGCAGATGATCCCCACGCTCTTGGGATGACTCGGTGTCTGTCAGCAATGTGACCAAAGGCTCTTTGTCGAGGTCCAGATTTCAAATAATCTGAGAGCTTCAATCATTGAAATATCGTTTATTTTAGTATTCCGTCATGCTCTTGCAGACGGCCAGCGAAACCGCGCATTATGCCCGTGGCGATACGAATATTGGCTGGCTCCATTCCGTCCGTTACCTCGGAAATCCACGCCGCTTGTTTCGTAGATATTTGCTCAAGCGTTTCTTTCCCTTTGTCGGTCAGAAACACGAGTCTCGCTCGCGCATGTTCTGGATTGTCTTTTAGTAGAACAAACCCATCAGCCTCCAGTCGGGAAACCGTGCGCTGCACGCTCTGCCTGGTTAGCCCCATAAATCGGCCGATGCCGGAGACCGTTCGCTCCTCATCCCATACCGCACCGAGAATCTGCCACCGTGCCGAGGTCAGCCCGAACTCCTTAGTCAATGTATCTCCCGCTGCCATGAGCGCTCCGTGTAACCGAAACGTTTCAAGGATAAGCCGGGTTGCTTCTTCGCCGGCCTGCGACCTCTCGGATGTGTTTTGCCATGCTTTCATGACAGAACGCTGACATGATGGCAGCTATCTGTCAAATTGCTTGTGTTATAATTGAGGCAGGCCCCTATGCAGCATCCATTTGGAGGTGTATGCTTTTGAGTATGAATGCCACGAATAATCGTAAAAAAACGCTGCAGACCTTTTTGTTTTGTCAGCTTCTGTCAATACTGACTGTGATGGCCTTCGCGTCACCTCTGGCCGCTGAGGGGGCCCGGGTTGTGGCGTGGTCATATTATGTCTTCTCACCGTTCGTGATTGAGGGAAACCAAGGGTTATTGCATGACCTTGTTGAACAACTGAACAAGGATGCGCACGGCAAATACGAGTTTCATCTGGATATTATGCCCAGGAAGCGAATCGATATGCATCTGGCTGCCAATGACCCTGGCATTGTCCTTTTTGTCAGCCCGATTTGGATGCAAGCACAGGGCAAGAGTGAGTATCAGTGGACGCCTGGTCTGTTTGCCGACAGAAACGGTCTTCTTTTCAATCGGCAGACCAAGGTGGACTATGCAGGGCCGCGATCTGTGCACGGCCTGAAAATGGGTGGCGTTTTTGGCAGGAAGTATAAAGGATTGGATGAATCTGTCGCTGATGGAAATATTATCAGAGAAGATACGCAAGACGAAGAGCTTAATGTTCTCAAGCTTTCAGAACGTCGTATAGATTTCATGACAGCGCCGGAATCCGTATTGCGATATCTTGTGAATCGCCTGGGCGTCGAGGATCTCGTCTATTTTTCACCAACTCCGCTCAACGAGTATACCCGGCACATTCTTATCAACAACGTACCTCCTGCGCTGGAAGCTTTTCTGATGCAATGGGTTACTGACCTTCCGTCTAATCCGGGCTGGCTAGCCATCAAAGAAAAATACCAGTTGCAGTAACGCTCTTCATCCACCCTCCGACAATCCACAAAATGAAACCCGATCTCGGGGGCATGAGATCGGGCTTCGGAGGGGCTTTAGAGGTTTAAGGAGAGTGGAGGATGTATGTCTTATGTCTAAAAAATTTATGCGGGCTCGTAATAGCACCGTTTGGGAGAGATGACTTTGCCGTCTTCTTTGAGACTTTTAATGGCCTCGGATACGTCCTTGCTCTCCACACCCAGAGTTTTTGCGACATCGCCGGGGCGAACAGGTTTGCCTGCGTCTTTCATTGCTGTGAGTATTTTGTTTTTCATATCAATTTAAATCAAAGCATTAAAAGTTGCTGTGTTGATAATAAGAATCATTCACAAATTTGGAAAAGAAGTCAAGGACAAATTGTGCATCTTTTACAAAAGATTGCCTTCCCCTTGGTTGCGTCTTCACATGGAAGCATTATTTGTCGATACCGTGTAGGGTAACAAAAAATGGTGGAAGATATGACAAAAGATCACGATAAGACACAGGATGAGCTCATAATTGAACTGGCCGAACTACGGGCCAAGCTCTCTGTGAGTGATGATGCGCTCACACGATTCAAGGAAGAGCAAGCTGCTGGAAAAGTGGCCTGTACAACGGAGATCGAGCAGCTTCGCGAAGCCAGAGAAACTCTGGGACTGGCGAGCCTGATTGTGGAGAATTCCCCCGCAGTACTTTTTCGTCGGGAGGCGGCGGAAGGTTCAAAATTGGTCTATGTTTCCGAGAATCTCAATCAATGGGGCTATTCATCCGAAGAGTTTCTGTCTGGTACACGTATGTTCCGGGATATCGTCCATCCAGATGATTTTGAACGTCTCAGGGACGAGATCGTTCACTACAAAGAAGCCGATGTTGAGGAGTACGCCCAGGAGTATCGTATCAAAACCGCGGACGGTGAAGTTCGCTGGATATCCGATGAGACATCTGTGGTCCGGGACGAAAAAGGCGAAAAGCTCTTCAATCAGGGTGTGCTCATGGACATCAGCAGCCGCAAGAAGGTTGAAGAAGCGCTGGCCCAGAGCGAATTCAAGTTCCGACGCACCATTGAAGGCGCAGGTGAGGGATACCTTCTGCTCGATGGCGATCTGGTCATCATGGAGGTCAACGACGCCTATTGTCGTATGCTTGGCTATGAGCGCGAGGAACTTTTGGGCAAGCGTCCATCCGATTTCGCCACCTTGGAATACCAACGGTACCTTGAGTTGAACCGGGAGCGGTTCCTGAGTCAGGATTATCGTCGTTTTGAAGGGAGTATGGTCCACAAGGATGGTCATGTGGTGCCTGTGCTCGTCAATGCCAACACCCTGCGTGATGCCGAAGGCGAATTTATCGGCAATGTTGCTTTTGTGACTGACATTACCGAACAGAAAAAGGGTATCGAGCTGGCGGGCGAAGTGCAGAAGAGCTTGCAGCCTGATGGCCCACCAAATTTTCCCGGCCTCGATGTGGCCGGATCGTCCGTTGCCAGTGAAATCGCAGGCGGCGACTATTACGATTACCTCGAAGACCGTGACCCTGAGAATCCCACCCTGTCCGTCGCTGTGGGCGATATTTCCGGCCATGGTGTGGACGCGGCTTTGCTCATGACCACGGCGCGTGGTTTTTTGCGTATGCGAGCAGCCCAGCCAGGCAGCCCTGCCCAGATTATCACGGAGATGAACCGCCACCTTGCCGATGACCTCGATGGTTCGGGTCGGTTCATGACGATGTTTTATCTCAAGCTCGACCTTGAAAACAATTCTGTCAAGTGGGTCCGCGCTGGCCACGACCCAGCCATGATTTATTGTCCGGTTGCGGACTGTTTCACCGAACTGGGGTCTGCTTCCTCCCTGCCTTTGGGCGTCATCAAGGATTCCAGTTACGAGGAGCAGGACAACGAACTGCATCCCGGCCAGATTATCGCCATCGGTACGGACGGCATATGGGAAGCGCGCAGTCCGGCTGGCGAGATGTTTGGCAAGGAGCGTTTCAAGGACGTTCTGCGTACACACGCAAAAGAGTGCGCCAATGATATCATGGACGCTGTTTTCGAGGCCGTGCGCGTTTATACCGGTGGAGCCAAGGCTGACGACGACATCACATTGGTCGTCGTTAAGTACGGTTTTACTGACGAGTAAACGTCGCCGTTCCGTCCTGATTGAATTCCCGGAGGGTGATGGCGGTGACATCGCCCTCGGTGTTTACCGTAAAATCAAAGTGATATTCCGGGTCCGCAGGATCGATGACAATCCAGTCACCCGAAAAGGTGTGCATGGTTTTGTGCGAGACTTTCACATTCATCTGCTGCGTCGCGCCGAGCCGGATCATGAGGTTCTTCTTCTCCGCATAGACGGTCAGGTCGCCATAGATCGGGCTGTGGTATTTCCCGGCATACGCCTCAAGAGGCAGCCCGGGCAGGTTCGGTATTTTTGTGTTTTTGGCCGCGGCCGCCTGTGCTTCCTTTGCTTCTTTCAGGTCAGCCAGAAATGTGCCGTTCCAGTCCTTGTCATTCCCGGACATCATTTCGAAGAATTGTAGGCCCAACGCATCGGCCAGTTTGTGGCTGCCGAGGTTCGTCAGCACCACCAGCGCTATGTCCTGATCAGGGGAGAATCCCACAAACGAGCAGATGCCGGACGTGCCGCCATTGTGCCAGATGACATTGGTCTTTTTCAATTCAGTTCTCATCCATGCCTGACAATATGACCCGTGAAATTCGCCAATATGGACCGGGGTTTTGGGTGTGTGCATGTACTCGGCAGACTCCTGACTGAAAATGCGCGTCGCGCCATGCTTACCGCCATTGAGTTGGGCCGCTGCCCATTTCGCCATGTCCTGCGCCGAGGAATTCAAGCCGCCAGCCGGGCCGTAAGTATAAGGCCAATCCAGCAGTGCTGCGCCGGGCTTGATGGGTTGCGCCTTGCCGTTGACCAGTATGTGCAGATCGGAACCATTTTCCACCTGAGTCAGGCCCGCTTCATCCATGGACGAGCGGGTCATCTTAAGCGGGGTGAGAATACGCTCCTGCATCAGGGTTTCCCATGTTTTGCCTGTGAGCTTCTCCTCCACCTTGGCTCCGGCCACGAACAGATTATTCACGTAAGAAAACTTGTCGCGGAAGCTGTAGACTGGCTTGATGTAGCGCATGGAGTGGATGATATGGTCACGGTCAAAGCCGATGAAGCTCTGGAGATCGCCTGCATAGAACGGCATACCGCTATGCTGTGCGAACAAATCGTGGACACGAAATTCGCGCGTCACCCAAGGATCGTACATCATGAAATCGGGAAAATGATCGATCACGCGGTCGTCCCAATCGGCTTTGCCTTCATCGACGAGGGTTGCCATGAGCGCCACAGTGAACGCCTTGGTCGTGGAACCGACCTGAAAAATTGTGTCAGCATCTACCGGACGATTCATTCCGGCTCGTTTGGTACCAAAACCCTTGGCGTAGACGACCTTGTCACCTTTCACCACGGCGATAGACATGCCCGGAACCTTCCAGTCACGCATGCCTTTGACTGCATAGCTTTCGAATTTTGACAGGGTTTCGTCAAAGCTCTCGGCCTGCGCAAATGCGGGGAGTGAAAGGACAATGGCAAGAAGCAGGATGGGAATGAGTCGACGCACCATGAGAGCCTCCAAAAAAATGATGATTCGTATTAATGCATATTTTCCCAACACATTACAATGATAAATGGCTATTGCTCAGAGTGGCGTGCATGGGCTACTCTCCATGACAATCAGCCTTGGAGGCTCCATGCGACGATTCCGTCTCTTCCTGTTCGCCATGCTACTCATCCTGCTTGCTATTCCTGCTCACACTGCGCCGGACAGCCTGACGCGTTTCACCAAAACGTGGAAAGGCGACCTGCCTGAACTCCTCAAGAACAAGGAACCCATTCGGGTTTTGGTCAGCTACAATCGAACCAATTTTTTTCTGATCAGCGGGGCTATGCGTGGCTTGGAATTCGATCTCATGCGGGCGTACGAAAAGTATCTGTCAAAGACGCATAAGTCGGACCACGTTCGTATGGTCTTTGTTTCCGTGCCCTTTGACGATCTTATCCCGGCCCTGCTCGACGGGCGGGGAGATATCGTAGCGGCAGGGCTGACCGCCACCGATGCTCGAAAGAAAGAGGTCTCCTTTGCCGCACCGTATCGCGCAGGTATAATGGAGATAATTGTCGGCTCCAAACGAGCCAAACCCATCACCAAGCTTGAAGATTTAGCGGGTAAGAAAGTCCATGTAATGGCTGGGTCGAGCTACGTTGCCCATCTTAATGCCGTGAGCGCGACCTTCAAAAAACGCGGTATGAAGCCAGTAAAAGTCATTGAGGCCAACGCCAATCTGGTCACCGAAGATCTGCTCGAAATGGCAGAGCGCAACATGATCGAATACACCGTGGCTGATTCGCATATCGCGGAAATCTGGAAAACGGCGTTGCCCGATCTGCAATTGTTTGCCTCGACACCGATTCATTCCGGCGGCGAGATAGCCTGGGCCGTACGTCCCGGCAGCAAGGAGTTCGCCAAGAGCCTGAGTGACTTTTCCGGGACAGTGCGCCAAGGCACGCTCATGGGCAACATGGTGTTCAAACGATATTATGAAAACACTGATTGGGTGAAGAATCCGGGTGCCCACGAGAACCGTAAAGAACTCGATAAAATGCGCGGGCTGTTCGAAAAATACGGCAAAAAATATGACTTCAACTGGATCAAGCTGGCAGCCCTTGCCTTCCAGGAATCCCGCTTCAACATGGACACAAAAAGCTCCATGGGTGCGGTGGGCGTCATGCAGATCAAACCCTCCACTGCGGGCGATCCCAATGTGGATATCAAGCACATCGACACGCTGGACGGCAACATCCACGCCGGGACCAAATACCTGCGCTTCCTGCGCGACCGGTATTTCAAGGATGTAGCCAAGGAGGCTCAGGTGGACTTCGCTCTGGCTGCCTACAATGCTGGCCCCAACCGCGTTATTGGCTTGCGCAAAACCGCCGAAAAAATGGGCCTTAACCCAAACCTCTGGTTCGGCAACGTCGAATGGGCCGCCTATAAAGAAATCGGTTCAGAAACGCCCACTTATGTTGCTAATGTGCAGATGTATTTTGCGGCCTATCAATCAATTTATCAGGTGCTGCAGAAGCGGGATGGCGTGAAATAAGCTCCCTTCTCGGCACAAAAAAGAAAAGGCCTTCCATCGCGAGATGAAAGGCCAGTATATTCAAGTGGTGCTCGGGGGCGTGAACCGCCGATACGGGGATTTAAGTTGTCCTGATACAGCGTTACGGCACCTCAGAGGGCATGTTTAGTCTGCTCCTTTACCGACTAGCAGACCTTGAAGCCAACCACGGCAACATCATCCCGCCGCTTTTCGTCACCCTGGTATTCCGTCAGGACATCACGAAGATGCTTGGAGCGTTCATTGAAGGGCATGGGTTCGAGTTCCAGAAGCAGTCTTTTGAACCGTTTCTTGCCAAAGCCCCTGCGCTTCACGTGTAATTTCGGAGAATAACGTCGTGAGTTTTGAACCGTCCATAGCGCTGAACCCCAGCAATGCGGCCAAGCGCAATCTTGTCCGAACGTACTTTGACACATAAACACTTTCAGCGAAGAAGAGGCCATGACAGGAGACCCTGTTGGCTCTGTTTGGGTGAATACGCGTCCTTCATGGCACTAACGACAGCTGGGTTTGTTTGTTTTCACGCAAAAGATGGTGGGAGAGTGGCGGAGTGGCAAACAGCAAAAGAAAAAGCCCTTACGACATCGAGGACGTAAGGGCTTAATATTCGCGTGGTGCTCGGGGACGGAATTGAACCGCCGACACGGGGATTTTCAGTCCCCTGCTCTACCGACTGAGCTACCCGAGCACGCGTCGAGA
>JAFLJT010000345.1 GCA_022712855.1 Pseudodesulfovibrio sp.
CGCCACCGATCTGGCTGCGTTCCGTAAATTTTCCGAGCCGGGCGTTGAGCTTATGATGTCCGATTCCACCAACGTGGAAAGTGAAGGGTTCGCTCTGACCGAGCGTGAGATCAAGGTCAGCTTGCGCGAAATATTTTCCAAGGCCAAAGGGCGTATTCTTGTCTCTCTTTTCTCCAGTCACATTCAGCGGATACAGGAAGTCTTTGACCTCGCCGATGCAGAAGGCCGCAAAGTCGCCGTGTCTGGTTGGAGCCTGTTCCGCAACATTGAATTGGCGCGTGAAATGGGGCACCTCAGGATTCCCAAGGGAACGCTCGTTGATGTTGAGAGGCTGGATGAGTTCGGTGATTCCGAACTTGTACTGCTCGTTACCGGCTCACAAGGCGAGCCGTTGGCTGCGTTGTCGCGCATGTCCGTCAGTCAGCATCGGCAACTCTCGGTCAAGCCGGATGATCTTTTTCTTCTTTCTTCACGATTCATTCCGGGCAACGTTAAGGCTATCACCAAAGTCATCAATAATCTTTATAGGTTGGGTGCCGAAGTCTTGTACGAAAAGATGCACGGTATCCACGCCTCAGGCCACGCCCATGCGGGCGAATTGACCCTCATGCTTGAGACGGTGCGGCCCAAACATTTCATTCCCGTCCATGGCGAATACCGGCACCTTATCAAACATCAGCGTTTGGCCGTTGATTGCGGTGTGCCTGACGAACGTGCTCTGGTCGTGGAGAACGGTGAGTCGATTATTCTCGATGGCGAAACCATGGAGTTCGGCAAGCCTTTCTCGGCAGAGAAAATCCTTGTGGATGGCAAAGGTGTCGGCGATGTCGGCCAGACCGTACTCAAGGAGCGTCAGCTTCTTGCTGGCGAAGGCATGGTTATCGTGGTGCTGGTGATCGATGAGGCTTCTGGCGAAATCACCATAGGGCCGGACATACTGTCCAAGGGCTTTGTTTTCGAGCAGCGGTATAGCCATGTTCTGGAAGATGCGAAATGTATCGTCCTCGATGTGCATGAGAACATCAAGCCGGGTGAAACCACCAAGCTCAAGGAACGGATTAGGTCGGCCCTCAGGCGGTTCTTCCGCAAGGTGCTGGGGCGCGATCCTGTTGTGATTCCGCTGGTTATTTCCATTTAGATTCTCAATGCTTTTTCAATAATAAAGCCCGGTTTCAGCGTATACTGAAACCGGGCTTTATTTATTGTTGTTGGAAAGACTACTTAACTTTTTTCATACGAACGGCAGTGCCGTAGCAGGAGTAGTACTTGTCGCCTTCGGGGTGGAAGGCCACGGTCTCGCGGTAACCGATGATGGCGTCGGCGTTGACGTCCACAGCCTGAGCCATGAGCCCATAGAAGGCATTGTCAAAGGTGTAGCTGCGGTGGACGATGAGGCCGAAAGCAGACTGAATATCACGCCCCGGAATGGTTTCCGTGGTCATGATTTTCAAGTTGCCAGCCATGTACATGTCCTTGGCTAGTCTCAATCGATGATCGTTCTTTACGTCTTTTTTGCGAACACCCTGTTTTTTGGGCGAACCGAAAATGAGAGCCATGGTGCGTCCTCTCTATAGTTTTTCTAGAATTGTTCAAAAATCTATAGCGCACTCCACGAGCTTGAGCAAGTGCTGACAAAGGAAAAGGCCGGGGCAGACTAGCTCCCGGCCTTTCTGCGTCATTTATTTTTTGGAAAAGGTACGGAAAATAATACCGACAGTTGCCATCTGAGCAGCATATGCAGTTATTTCGAATATCTGTTGGTCGGTCCAGCCCTGAGCGCGGACCTGATCAATATCAGCCTGGGTGACAGAATCGGGCGCAGCAGTGGATTTGCTGACCAGCGTCAACATGGCGGCTTCCTTTTCTTCAAATGAGTTGGCCGGGTCCGAGCCGAGGGTCGCGATATCTTCTTCGGTCAACCCCATGGCGAGGAGCAGCTCTTTGTTGAAGGTGGTGCATGCTCCAAAGCAGGCGGTCGATGCGCCGATATAACGCATGGCAGCGAGAAAACTATGGTCATAGGCATCGTCATTCATGATGTCGCCAATGATGGCCATTTGTTTCAGAAGGTAGCGTGGGTTGGCACTATACAGTTGGAGCGGGGCGGGAACAGAGACTCCTTCCGGGAACATGCTGTAGACCTTTTTAACGGCTCCTTCTGCATTCTCTGGTGTGGTGTAATTGATCATAAACATGGGATTCTCCTTGGGGTCGAGGTTGTAGTAGACCGGTCGTCTACGGTGTGGGTATAAAAAAAACGCCGGACCGAAATGGGACGGCGGTTACTTCAATATCTTTTCGAAAATGAACTTATAACAAAGATCGAGTGGCTCTGAGTTCTTAGTCACTTTCATGCGGACAATGGCTCCATGATAGGCCCCGACAATGAAGGTGGCTGTTTCACGGATATTCATATCGGCTGGGACTTCACCAGCTTTTTGCGCTTCTTTGAGGATATACATGAAGGCCGAGGTTAGCCCGTTCATGGCTTGATCCAGTTTGGCGCGAAATGGTTCGCTCAGGTCGCCCATTTCCAGGGCAAGGTTGGCAATGGGGCAGCCATGAGTAAAACCCTGGTCTGCAAAAAAAGTATGTGAAGCTTCAAAGAATGCGCGGAACCGCTCAAGAGGCGAGCGTGTTTCATCTCGCAATGTAGCCCTATGTGTTTCCCGAAACTGGTCAGTATAATAGTCCACAGCTTCGATGCCAAACGCTTCTTTATTCTCGAAGTAAAAATAGAACGACCCCTTCGGCACATCGGCTGCCTTCAGAATGTCTTTAAGTCCGGTATTATTAAACCCTCGCTGATGAATCAGCTTGGCTCCGGCTTCGATTATGCGTTGTTTTGTTGTTTCGCTCATGATGTCCTTGAGGAGAGTAGTAGACCAGTCGTCTAGTGAGTGTCAAGGGGGATTCTTTTTTTAGGTGGGGTGGAGTGTGGGAAAGGGGAAAGGGAGGATGGGGAGGGAAGGAGAGTGAAGGAAGACTGCCTGCGGCAGTGATGGAAAATGGGTGAAAGCTCAAGACTGAGCAACTCCAGTCGAAGACTTCTTCCATGCCCTGCGCGGGCGGCGGTCCTTTTTTGGCTGAGCCGCCACAAAAAAGGACCAAAAAATGTCGGCTTTTAAGAACGAGCTTTGCCGCCTTGTATTAGCAGATCAAGAATCTGATCAAAGCAGCAGAGGCTCCACCGTCGGAGTGTGGTACGCCCTGCAAACCAATACAATTGTTGGCCGTCCGAAGTCGTGCTTATTGCGGCAAAAAAGCCGCCTCCACTCCTTTGTCAGCTTCTAAGCCTTGCTAATAAGGGCTGGTGCATGTCGTTGTTTGGGGATTTGAATTGTGGGTCTAAATTTAATGTGTTGATTTATCTGCTTGCAAATATTGAAAGCGGAGTTTCTGGAAATTTGCTATGTCTTCTCAAAAGAGGAGAAATGCTATGGAGAGTGGTTGGTTTGTAGTCATTGGCGCATCAATTGGTATTATTCCCACATTAATAGTTGGTTGGTTGAATCAACGCGCAGAAAAAGAGCGACATTTTCGTCAGCTTGCCATGGAAATGGCTTTGGCCGAATATGGGACGTTGGTTGATATTGCAATGAAACTAGAGAATAAAGTTACTATTCTCCCACCAACAGCTTTTATAGCTCCCGCATATGTAGGAGTTGAAAAGTTCATGGATGGTAACATTCGAGCAGATGAGATTGCTGATGCATATGCTGAAATTTCAGAGATTGTTTGTAAAAATAGCGATGGAGTAAAAACACACCTTGATGTTAACAAATAGCTATCCATTTGTGATCTTTGCAATTTCTGAAAATGTATGTTGCTTAGGAGAAATAGAATATGAAGAAATATTGTTAATTTTAAAACTCGCCAACCTCAGCCCTCCATTAGCAAGGCTTAGAAGCTGACCACACGGTGGAGGCGGCTTTATTGTCGGGATACGTAGAACTTTGGACGGCCCTCGTTCTATATGATTTGCAGAGCGTACCACACTCCGAGTGTGGAGCCTCCGTCGGGTGGATCAGATTCTTGATCTGCTAATGCCGGGCGGCAGAGCTAGTTCTGAAAGCCGACATTTTTTGGTACTTTTTTGTGGCGGCCCAGCCAAAAAAGTACCGCCGTCCGCGCAGGACATGGAAGTTCTTGGAGGCTAAGCCTCCAAACTGGCGTTGCTCCGAAGGAGCTTTCACCTGACTCTTCATCACCGCCAAAGGCGGTCTTCCTTCCTTTCTTTCTTCCTTCCATATTTCCACCAATCAAATAAAAAGGGGAAATCGGTTTATCCGATTTCCCCTTATTTAATTTAAGGTGTCACCTTCATCAGGTACGCCTTGTCTGGGTCAAGGAACTCCTTGACCAACTCCCGTATTTCCTCGGGAGTGACTGACTTGGCGCGATCGATGATATCCTGCTCGTACCCTCGGTCGAAGCCGCGTGTGAGCAGGCTGGCTGCTTGGCGGCTGCGAGAGAGCAGGGATTGCTGATCCTGATAGTAGTCGCCGATCAGGATGTTTCTGGCGCGGGTCAGTTCCTCTTCCGGGAGGTCGTTGGCCGCGAGGTCAGCGAGGACGGTTTTGAAACCTTC
>JAFLJT010000083.1 GCA_022712855.1 Pseudodesulfovibrio sp.
GCCACCCGTCACATGCACCAATATGATCTTTTCCATAAAATTTCTCCCTTTCGAACTGCTACGGACATTCGCATAAAACACGGCGGCAGTAAATGGAGTCTCCTTATGCAGAGAAGTCGGAGCAAGGATACATGGACAATCAGCGATAATGCCAAAAAATCATAAATTGACCCCGATGAGGAAAAAAGCTAAATGGATATAAATTGTACTGTTGCTTGTGAGGGGCTCCCTCTTTCATTGTGTCACTGCGAAGTAAACCTATTGATAACTGGAAATTATCTTCTATGTTCATAAACAGAGTTTCTGAGTGTGAGGTGCTGGCTGAGCATCGAGCGAGTGTTGTGTCTAGCAGCCGTTTTATTTTGCTTTCAGCTCCAAGCGGAATTGGGAAAAGCGGACTGATTGATCATGTCTTCAAGGAAAAGCATTCTGACTCGTTTATACGGGTTAAAATTCCTAAGCACGAAAAGACTCAGAACAACCCCGGCTATTTTGTAAAAGAAATGGGTAAGGCTATTAATCGCCATGCGGTTAAGAATAAAACGATAGCGACCCTTGAACAATTCTGCCGCACTGAGCGTAGCAAGAAAGGGTTTCGTGAATTAATTGCGGCTGTAGCTGCGGACTATGTTAAGAAGAAGACTGACTCTCAAGGAGTTGCTGACTGGATTAAAGGGTTCGGAGAAGGTTCTGGAAAAGACTTTGCCAATGTTCTTTTTTCGTCAGATCATAGTGCCGCCTTTCACTCTGTTGCGGATTATGTAGCGAACATTACCAAAGACGAAAAACTGATCATTGCAGTGGAAAATATTCAGAGCATCGATCTGGACTCATTGGAATTACTCAAGAGGTTTCTCCGCGACAGCAATGATTTACTGGTTATTGGCGAATACACTCAGGAGAGTTTATCAAGCCAGGAAATGCATTCTTTTTATGATTATTTTGATGATGAGCTTATTTGTTGCAATAAGATTCAACTTTGCAAGCTCGGGTTGGAGGAAATACTCACAGCGTGCAAGGACAGACCTGATATTATCATCAAAATCCTTAATGAAGGATACGAAAAGTCTTCAGGCAATCTTCACAATCTCCAAGTGATGTTGTCGGAGGCTTTTAAGGATGACAGCTCAACTCGGGAAGCAACTATTCAGTATGATGAAATTGTTGCAGATAGGATTACTAGGCTTTCTCCCGAAGAATCCATACTCTTGGCCTCCATCGTCGCACACGGAGGCATGGTAGACGTAGATTTATTGAGAAACCCTCATGCTTTTGACGCCAGTACTACGTTTTCTACCAACTGCGTGATGTCAATTGAAACGCAATTAGAGGTACTCGAACAAAAAAAACTTGTTCTGGTCAACGATGGGCAAGTCAAAATACTTCAAGACTCTATTATCGACATAACTCTCGCCAATAGAGCCTTCTCAAAATTCCTCTTGGTGTCATACAAGTCGTGGCTTTTATTTTATAAATACATAAAAGATGGCGGGAGTGACTTTTTCCTATCCCATTCAGAAATTCTTTCTTGGGAAATATATTTCAAGGCGATGCTAGCTGATGTTTCTGGTGTCGGCGAATTGTTGGACGAGATGTATGACCTTACTTTGCTGAGTGCTGCTCCCAGAAGAGCCTTGCAATATCTGACCAACTTAAAGAACAAGATTGAAAAGCAAGTAGATTGCCAAAAATTTGTGCTGGCGGTAAAACAGATTGATCGAGGTATCGTTCGGGTTTTGTATAGATTAGGGCACTTTGAAGAAGTTTTGCCATTGACAGAGCGACACATGGACGACCCTCTGCTCAAGCTATTTCACGCATCATCCCTGGCTGTGACAGGTAAATCCGCAGAAGCTCTCGTTTTGTGCGAAGCCATGCTTGATGATGAGAGCAAATG
Source organism: Pseudodesulfovibrio sp. (assembly GCA_022712855.1). Taxonomy (GTDB): domain Bacteria; phylum Desulfobacterota; class Desulfovibrionia; order Desulfovibrionales; family Desulfovibrionaceae; genus Pseudodesulfovibrio. The sequence continues at coordinate 1,898 of JAFLJT010000083.1, forward strand.
CATCCGGGAAGGAACGCTACTCATCAAAATGGCAGCCTTGCGAGCATCTAATAAGTATGAAGAATGCAAAACGATGTGGCAGGAACTGCACCGAGACAATATTTTTGTAGGTTCTATAATGGAAGGCATGTTCTTACGCTCTGCCGACCTGGCTCTTTTAGGCGAGTTTGACCAACGCATCACTCATTTGACAAATGCGGCTAAAATATTTGAAAAAAATAAAGAGACCCTTCAAGCTTTCTGGACACGGAATGCAATGGTTCAGCACCTGTCTTATGCGGGGCACCTTGATGCGGCTAAAGATCAATTAGACAGGGCTTCTCGGGAGGCCACACGACTGTTTAGCAGCCATTATGTGATTGAAAACAATTACGCCGTACTTGAGTTACAGCATGGCAGGGCGGGCCAGGCTGAAATTCTTCAGCTTCAGAAGGCGGCGTATTTATGTGACACGAGTCTCGATCGGTTCATAATATGGAGCAATCTGTTCATTGCTCAGAGCATGCATGGCGACTTGTCGGGCGTAGCCAGAACTCTTTCCATGCTGGAACAAGCTATGCAGAATGATGGAATTGAAGATTACGACCTACAACGGATCGTATTGTTTAATGCCGCTGTGCATTACCTGAAATGCGGCGAGCAGGATGTAGCCAACCACTATTTTTCCCAAGCAAAGGAATTACCACTGATCTGCGATGAAGTGTATTGGAATGCAAAACTCAACTGCATAGAAAAGGATGTAGCTGAAGATTTTCGCTTCTCACTGGATTATTATCCAGTGCATATTTCTAGCTGGCACTTTGATTTTGATATCGTTCTAGGCAATTCTCAATAAGAGTTCCGAGGATTTCGGAATACGAAAGCCCTAACGCGCCGATAGTCCCGCAGAACTCTGCCCTTTCGCCCATGTGTGTTTCCGGGGTCAGTTCGATTACAACAAAATCATCTGCGGTCAGCCGACCGTCAATACGCATGTATTCAACCTTGTCCAGCAAGCTGAACACCTTGCGACAAGATTCGAGAACTGTATCCGATATCTCATCTCGTACGGACCGCAGAGCCAGAGGAAGTGTGGAGCTTTTCTTCTCTACATACGTGTAGAGGTTGTTGAGGAAGAAATCTTCGTTTCCCTCAATATATCTTTCTCCAGCTTCCCAATGGCGGATTGTATCACCCCATCCGATAAGTGCGACCGATACTTCGCGTCCGACAATAAATTCCTCGATGAGTACAGGTTGCTTGAATTCGGTCAGTAATTTTTTGGCGAGAATGACAGCCTTTTTGTGGTCGGTGATGAGATTGTCGTGAGAGATCCCAAGTGACGTTCCTTCAAAAAGAGGTTTGACAATACACGGATACTGAAGGTTCGGGCATGTTTTAAGATCTGCTTCACAGCTAATGAGTGCAGAACTGGGGGTTGCTAACCCCGCCAATGCGCAAAGCTCTTTTGATAGGTGTTTATCATTACATACTATTTTCGTGTATGCATCCCCGCCGACGTAACAAATATTCATAGCCTCACACATAGCAGGGATGAGTGAATGACGATTCCTTGAATTCTCACCATACCAATATGGAAACACGATATCGTCACGATGAATCGCAATGTTGCTCAGGAAATTTTGTGGTGAAGTATACCAGACTACGTTGGAGTGATATTGTTTGAACGCCTTCAACAACTCATCAACATACCACTTATGCGGTCTGTCCAGCATGCGGTCATTCACTTTCAATTCTTCGCCAGTGTATTCAAAAGAATCAGCTACAAGCACGATAGCCTGATTTTTTGACAATGTGGGCATATGAGTCTCCGATAATTTCCAGTTATCAATAGGTTTATTCCAGCATCAAACCATCCCTTGGGTGGCTTCTTCCTAGTGCTTCTCGTTGGGCGGCAAGGCTGATGTGGGTGTAAATTTCCGTGACGGCCAGGGAGCTGTGGCCTAGGAGGGTTTGGATGTTTCGAATGTCTGCTCCATTTTCGAGGAGGAGGGTTGCTATGGTGTGGCGGAACATGTGTGGAGTTACTTTGCCGCTAACGCCCGCAAGCTTTTTGTGTTTGTTGACTAAAAACCGGACGGATTGATCGGAAAGAGGGCGTTTGTCGCGGTTGAGGAAGAAGGCTCCGGCGAAATGCAGGTGGGCTGAATAGCACTCCTCGTATTGCTTGAGAGCGGCGATTGTTTGGGTGCTGCAGATGGGGATGGCTCGCTCGCGTTTTCCCTTGCCTGTGACCTGGATCATTTCATTTTTCAAATCGACTCGCTCCGATGTCAGGGAACACAGTTCAGAAACTCTGATTCCCGTTGAGAACAGGAGCTCTAGAACCGCAATGTCTCGCACTGTCTCAATATAAACTCGTGATTTGTATTGTGATTCGTCTCTTCTGGTGTGTGCGCTTTGGAGTATGCTTTTTAAGGATAGGATAGGTATATTCCGTGGAAGAGTCCTTTCGTGGCACAGTCTGAGTTTGAGTTTTCTGAATGGCGAAGCTTGAATGTGATCTTCCTGTTCAAAAAAAGTGAAGAACGTTTTTAAGGTGGCTATTTTTCTCTTGATGCTCTTGGGTTTGTACCGTGAGGACAATTGTTCAAGGTATGCCCGCAGTTCTACTTTTGTGATGTTGATCAATTGGAGTGATCCACGTTGTGCTTCTGTGAATGCTCTGAATTGTTTCAGGTCGTTCTTGTAAGCTGCCATGGTCAAGTTGGATAAATTGCGTTCAATTCGGCAATTGTGGATGAACAGATTCACCGCCTCTTTCAGATCCATTTCCGCTCCCTCGTTTTTGGGTGTTTGGCGAAGTGGTATGGATCAAAACAACTAAAATGTCACATAGTTAGCTCAATATGTTTATAGCTTTCCGAGTACATGGGCCGAGATGGCATCCTCCTTGATTGGGCAAGATTTAGGGGCCTTTTTTACCGGGTCCCCTTTCAATTTCAGCTCCGCCTTGTGTTAGAGACTGTGGGACTGTATGGTGAGTTCTACTTCTATATTGTTGGAGGGGGCATGGATCAGTCGGAGGATCCGCTGGCGACATCTTATGGTGATGTTAGTGGGAATGATTTTGCTACTGAAGAAGAGCGTCACGAGTACGTGATTGAGCGCATTGAGGAAAAGCTCGATGATTACGAGGGATATGATTTTTCCATGCGGCAGGTGCGTGCGCTGAACCTCTTTTTTGAGCTGGCACAGGAGCTTCGTGGGCGCGACATGTTTTATGCCGTGTGCATGATGATTCCGCGCGTGCTGTTCAAATTGGAGAGCAATATCTATATCCTTGAAGATGAAGATACGTTTGTGTTGGCCGGATGCTCTTCAGACCGCAGCAAATTGGAGCCGACCCGAACGTGGGATAACGAACTGACGGATCGGGTTGTGCAGGCGGGCGATCGACTGTTTGTCCCCATTCATTGTAATCCTGAATATGCTGACCTGCTACCGTTTGAACCGCCGCATAATATTATCGGGTGTTTCGAGATGCATCCGTGTGGCGAGTTGGCGGGCCATTCCCAGTTGTTTTTGGAGAAATACGTCAACCGTATTGGGTATCAACTGCACCATCGAATTATCCGCGCCCGCAACCGGGAGCATATCAGTTTCATCAAATCACTTGTTCAGGATATCGGGCACAACGTCATCGTGCCCAACATGTATTTTAAGCTCTACTTCAATCGGCTGAAACGGCAGATCGAGAAATTGCACATTACCACCGGGAAAGTGCTGACCCAGATGGGTGGTTGCGGTAGGGATGATTGTTTGGAAGAGGGCAATAAGCTGGCGGAGACGACGGCAGCTATCGAGACGCAGTATCAGGAGATTTATCGTCACTACGAAACCACATCCATGTTTCTTGAGACGCTTCTGCGACGAAGGCATTTTGAGGAGGGGCACTATGTCCTGATGAAGCGCGAGGTCAATCTGCGGACGGGCGTGTTGGAACCTCAACTGGAACGGTATCGTCAGCAGCTTGAGGAGAGAGGGGTGGAGATCAGCTTTGCCGTGGGGTGTGATCCTGAGCAGGTGGTCCGGCTGGTTATGGACCCCGGTCTTATCGCACAGGTGTATGCCAACTATTTTTCCAATGCGATCAAGTATACCAAGGTGGGGACGCTGCCGGATGGGCGCGAAGGCAAGTTTGTGTCTTACGGTTGGAATATCCTCAAAGACCATTTCGGATCAGGCCATCCGGGGATTAAGCTGTGGGTGACCTCAACGGGTGATGCGCCTGACCTTGAGGATCCCATGGATGTATTCAAGCCGGGATTTCGGGCAGATAATGTTGATCGTGAGAGTGGTACAGGGCGCGGCCTCTACTTTGTGCTTCAGGTTGTGGAACTTCACGAAGGCACGGTGGGCTACGCTCATAACGAGTACGGCAATGAGTTTTCATTTATCCTGCCGTTTGAACAGAAGGACGATTTTGCGTAGGGAATACCCATGACTCTCGAAACGTATCTTGCATATCTTGTCGCCACCATTGTTGTTCTTGTGATTCCTGGCCCGACCATTATGTTGGTGGTGAGCTGCTCTTTGACGCAGGGGAAACGGGCGGCCTTGCGGCGGTAGTTCCGTCATACGAGACAATTTCTCTCTAAAAATAAAAAAGGCTGATGTGAACCACATCAGCCTTTTTTTATTGTATTTCTATCGTTGGCGATCAGGATGATTCTTCCATCTTTGCTTCGCGTTGGGCCAATAACCTTCGGTAGTAGGACAGGCAGAGGCAGGTTGTCGGCAGGGCGATGAGCAGGCCGAGGATGCCGAGGAGCTGGCCCCATATGGAGAGTGAGAGGAGAATGAGCCATGGCGACAGGCCGAGGCTTTTTCCCTGAATTTTCGGGATGAGAACCACTTCCTGAATGGCCTGAACCACACCGAAGACCAGAAGCACGAGGCCGATGCTCGCCAATGGGGAATCGCCCATTTTGAGTGCATCCACAGCCGCAAAAAATACGGCGGGGATGATACCTGCTGCGCCGAGGTAGGGCGCGATGTTCAGGATGCCGATGAGCATGCCGAGCATGATCGCCAGGGGAAGGTCGATGATGGAGAAGCCGATGGACAGCATCACGCCGACGAGCAGCGCGATGGATACCTGACCTCGGAAATAGAGGCTCATGGTCCGCTCGAATTCGCAGAGAAATTCCACAATCTGGGTGCGGTAGTTGGCCGGGAGATATTTCTGCCAGCCTTCCTTGATCTTGCCGAAATCGGTGAGCAGGAAGATGACGTACAGGATAACCACGGCGAGGCTGAGGACTCCGGCAAAGAAGCTCAGTGCCTTCATGGCAAAACCACCGAGACTCGGAACGGCCTTGGCTGTAATGGCCGTCTGGAGCTTTGTCATACCTTCGTCGGAGAAAAATTCTTGTAACTCAGCGCTTTCGATGAAGTCCTTGACCCACTCCCAGACGCCGTGAGGGAGGTACTCTTTCAGCCGTCCAAGGAGCTCCGGGTTGGTGGCGAGTTCTTTGAGGACCGAGCCTGTTTCAAGGAATTCCTTGGTCATCATGGGAACGACGATCCATATTATGCCGATGATGCTCCCCATTAAACCGAGCAGGGTTATGCCTACGGCCAGACTGCGGTTTTTGACGTATTTTTCTATGAGGCTGGTCAGCGGGTTGAGCAGGTAAGCCAGAAGCAGGGCCGCGACAAAGGGGACGAGCGCGCTGGAAAGGATACCCATGAGCCAGATCAGGCCTATGACAAAGCCTGCGCCGAGGATCATGCGAACAACGCTGTCGAAAGTGTATGGTTTGTCGGATGTGAGCATATGGGCCACCGTGGTTTAAGTGATTGAGCTAGTGAGTATCTATCAGGCAGGGGCGGTTTGTTCAACCGATGGATGTGCTTTGAATGGTCCTGATGAGTATTGGAATTCGTCTGTTCAAAAAGCAAAAGGCTGTGTGTTTTACACAGCCTTTTGCCATTATGATGTCTCGTCAGAGATTTTCAAAACCGGGTAGGGATGTATCCGGCTAATCTTGGTTGTCGTCCAGCAAGTCGGAACCTTCGGCCGCGGTCCGGGCGAGGATGTCGCAACGCTCGTTGAGCATGTGTCCGCTGTGCCCTTTGACCCAGTTGAATTTGACGTCGTGCTTTTCGATGAGCGGGATGAGCTGCCGCCAGAGATCCTGATTCTTCACAGGTTTTTTGGCGGCGGTTTTCCAGCCGTTTTTCAGCCAGTTTTTGAGCCAGCCTTTGGTGATGGCCTGCTGCACGTATTTGGAGTCTGTCCAGACGTCGCAGTCGCAGTCCCGGGTGAGAGAGCCAAGGGAGACGATGACAGCCAGCAGTTCCATACGGTTGTTGGTCGTCTCTTTATAACCCTGAGAAAGTTCTTTGTAATTGTCGGCGTTTTGGCCTTTGTACTCGCCGTAGATGAGGACGGCTCCGTAGCCGCCGGGTCCGGGGTTGCCGAGGCAGGAGCCGTCGGTATAGATGACAACGCGATCACTCACTGGATGTATTTCCTTCATTTATTTCGGTCAGTTTGTCGAAGATGGACAGAAGTACGACCTGTATCTCCTCGGCCCAGTCATTATATTTGAACGAGACCAGAAAATGTTCGGTCTTGAGAGATTCTATGAACGGTTCGCCCAGAGCGGCGCGCATCATGGCCGGGAAACGAAGCTCCACCTTATTGATGGAGGGGCCAAGGCCTATGTACATGGTCTTGGAGTCGAGCTCCGGCACGGTGAAGTCGCCGCCATAAATCTGAATTTTACAGTCCAGACCGAACTCCTCCTTGAGGGTGCGGGTGAACGAGATCATGAACTTCTTCTGCTCGTTCGTCAGGGTCTTGGTTTCATCATAGATGGCGCTTATCTGATTGAGCTTGTCGACTACGTTCTCATTGTTTTTCATGAAGGCCCATATGACGGCGGCGAAGATCAAGATCAGCGCGAGAGTGCGGATGATCTTTTCCTTTTGTGTTTGGCCGTGCACTTTGGGTATCGCGATTCTCATACTGTGTTCCTTTGTCCGCGTGTGATGTTTCGGATCGACTTACGTCTATCGTGGGTGACAATTTCATGCAAGCATGGATGGTTGCGTGGGCAAAAAAAATAGGGCCGGGCAGCTTGCGCCACCCAGCCCTCAACCCTGAGGAGGGATTGTTGCTAGAATCGTTCGAACTCGTCGCCGTCGTCCTGAGGAGTTGATGGCAATGATTGTTTGGGCGTTGGAGCAACGCGGACGTTTGTTTGCATGGCACTGCTGGGCAAAGCGTGCCCACCCATCTTGAAGAAGCCCATGGTTTGCATGAGTTGTTCGGACTGGCCGGACAGTTCTTCAGCAGTAGAGGCCATTTCTTCGGAGGCCGAGGCGTTTTGCTGGACCACGGAGTCGAGCTGCTGCATGGCCTTGGATATCTGCTCAGCGCCGACATCCTGCTCGGTACTGGCTGCGGATATCTCCTGCACCAGTTCTGCGGTCTTCTGAATGTCGGGGAGGATCATTGCCAGCAATTCACCAGCCTGTTCCGCGACCGCGACACTTTCGCTTGAGAGTTCGCTGATCTCACCCGCTGCTTCGCCGGACTTTTCTGCCAGCTTACGTACTTCGGCGGCGACGACAGCAAATCCCTTGCCGTGTTCACCAGCGCGGGCAGCCTCAATGGCCGCGTTGAGCGCGAGCAGGTTGGTCTGGCGAGCGATTTCTTCGATAACCGAGATCTTCTCGGCAATATTCTTCATGGCAACCACGGTCTTTTGCACGGCTTCGCCGCCTTCTTGTGCATCCTTGGCTGTCTTGGACGCGATCTTTTCCGTGGTCTGGGCATTTTCCGTGTTACGGCGAATGGAGGCTGCCATCTGTTCTACAGAGGAGCTGACTTCTTCCACGGACGCTGCCTGTTCGGTAGCTCCCTGGGAGAGGACTTGCGACGTGGACGAGAGTTCCTCGCTGCCTGAGCCGACATTATTGGAACCGTCCCTGACTTCGGAGACGACATTTTTGAGGTTGTCTGCCATTGCCTTCATGGCTGCATAGACACCGACAGCACCACCCTTGCCTTCCTTGAATTCCAGGTTCAGGTCGCCGTTGGAAACCTTTGTCGCGATACCAGCGATGATTTCTGGCTCGTTCCCGAGCGTCTTGAGCAGGCCGGTGGAGACGACGAGTGCGATGACCACAACTCCGGCTACCATGATCAGGGCGATGACGCTGATGATCCATATCAGGCTGTTGATGGGAGCCACCACTTCGGCTTCGTCAATCTCGGCCAACATGGCCCAGGTTGTGCCGAATATATTGATGGGCGTGAATGCTGACAGGACTGGGTTGCCGTTGTAATCTGTAATTACTTTGGCTTCGGTTTTGCCCGCTAGAGCATCACGTGCACCTTCAGTGTCCACGCCATTGGCCCCTACCGATCCGGCAAAGGATGCCTCAACAGAGTGGCCATTGGGATCGAGGAAGGAGTCGGAACGCATACGCAGGTCCGGGCCGACCAGATAGGTCTCGCCGGTTTCGCCCATACCTTCGCGTGCCTGCATGATGTTGTTGATGGAATCCAGGGAGAGCTGCAAGCCAATAATGAGTTCTGTTTCACCGCTGTGTGTCACAGGCTGGGCGATGAATGCCGCAGGAGCATCATTACTCGGCGCATAAGGAGCAAAATCGGCAAAGCCGAAGCTACCGGAACTCTTGACCTCACGGACAAGCTCGCCAAGGTTGGAAGTCTTGTACTTACCACTCACCATGTTGGTCTGGTAATCAGCCTCACGGGTGGCCGTATAGAAGACATACCCATCGGGATTGATCAGGAAGAGATCATAATATCCATACAGTTCCTGGTACTTCTTGAAGTATTCCTCGCCGTCAACATTTGTGGGGGAGAACGCTTCGGCAACGTCGATTTCAGTCAGAATCGCCCAGTCAAGCCCGCGGATGCCCAGGGGGGCGAACGCGGAGAGGACCGGGTTGCCATTGTAATCTATGATGACGTCTTCGCCAGTTTTACCGGACAACGCCAACTCTACAGCTTCTGTTTGCGCCTTGCCCTTGATCGGGTCCCGGAAGGACGCCAGTACCGTGTGGTGCTTGGGATCAAGGAAGGAATCGGAACGCATGAGCATGTCCGAACCAACCAGATAGGATTCGCCGGTTTCACCAAGGCCGGTGCGTTCGGTCATGATGCCATTGATGGCGTCCAAGGATATTTGCAAGACCATCACGGCCACGGTCTGGCCATTGATTTTGATGGGAGCACCTATGAACGATGAGGGATCGCCGTTGCTCGGCGCATATGGCTCAAAATCCTGGATGGCTGGAGCGTCAGTGGTTACGACTTTTTTCCAGAGTTTGCCCAGACCGGAATCCTTGAGAGGCCCTGCACCCAAGTTTTCACCCAAGTCCGATTCCTTGGCTGCGGAATACATGACATGGCCATGGGCGGAACAAATGATGAATGTGTCGTAATAACCGTAAACCTCATTGAAGTCGTTGAGGTACTTGGAATTGTTGTCCCAAAGGTATTTATACGCTGCCGTACTTACATCATACCGACCTGTTGGGGTTACATCGGTGTCAATATGATACTGCTTGAGTTTACGAAACATGCGAGCGGCGTCTTCGCTTTTGGCAATGACTTGCACGTCGCCGTAACGTTCCTTGAAGAAACTTTCGATTTGCCCTTTTTTGATTGTGCGAATGGCTGAAAGCTTTGCCATGGCCTCCCCTCGGAGGGTGCCCACAGTTTCTACCAAAACGCCCATGTCGCCCTTACGTTCGGCAAAGAAATTTTCAATTTGGAGCTTTTTGATGCCGCGCATGGATTCGAGCTGGCCGTAGGAAGCATCCATCAAGGCTCCGCTCGACATATAGGATGCCAAGACTCCGATCAGAATGATTGGTATGAGACCCGCTGCAAGAAACAGGCAGATCATTTTGTTTTTCAAACCCATGGATTCACCCCTCAGAAGTATGGAATTGTTTTGGAATTTTTCCAGGCCATCCCCATGAAACCTCAATGAATGAAAAATGAAATCCCCGATAGACCGCATTTTTCACCTTTTAAGATACCATGTTTATCTATTAGCGCAATTATATTCTTTTTGTTTGATTAAGGATCATCACGCTTAAGAGACAAAGGGGAACGTAGTTATATCATTAGCCGAATATAATACTTCACGGAATAGGAAAATGGTGGCCTGACCGCGTTTGCTACTGATAATATTGATATGAAGGGTGGGATTTCGATAGGGAATTGCAGGTGAGGCAGTGCTTCTTTTACAAATATCAGGCACGGTCTGCACAAACCAATCCTGGTGTCAATGGCATGATTATCAACACAAAGAGGGTGTTCTGGGTCATTTTGAAGCGCTGAAAAATCCGTGTTCGGATAATGTTTTGTCAAAAAAGCATGGCAGGTTCATCTACTACAGAATTATTTTCAGATTAAATCTGGATGTACTATGAATACCGAAAGAGGAAGTGTTTTCAGAGCGTTGTGGTCGGGAATGCTATCCGTCACCACGGAGTGCCTGGATGGGGTCCAGATCAGCAGCCTGTTTGGCAGGTTTGAGGCCAAAGATCAGGCCCACGGCCTGAGAGGCAGCCAGCGCCATGAAGAATGCTTTCCATGAAAATTGAATGACCAGAATATCCAGCCTTGACAGGAATTGCCCAAGGCCCAATCCAAGGAAAAGCCCAAGCACACCGCCGATCATCGTCAGGGCGCATGCTTCCACGAGAAACTGCCCCATAATAGCTGATTTATGCGCGCCCAATGCCTTCTTCAACCCTATCTCTTCTGCCCGTTCGGATACGGAAATAGAAAACAGATTTGCCAAAACAAAGCCACCCACTAGCATCGAAATAGTAGCGGTCACGCCAAGGAAAATTGTCAGCCCGCCTTTAAACATCGCCAGAAATTTCAGAATCTCATCAGCCGTCAAGATAGAGAAGTCGTCGTCCTCGCCCGGTTGCAAATCATGCAAGTGGCGTAACAGGGAGCGCAGGTTTTCCGTATGCGCTTCCATGTACTCCGGTTCATAAAATTTGACTCTGAGAGCACGAAAGTATTTCCGGTCCAAGTTCCAACGTTGCATCAGCGTGGACAGCGGAATAATGATACGATTGTCTATCTCGCCACCACCGCCGCCGGTGAATCCTCGATAGGATAATTTGCCCACCACTTGATACGGAATGTTCCGAATATACACGGTCTTGCCAATTGGAGAACGTTCTCCAAAAAGTTCTGTCGACGGTCTGTCGCCCAGAATAGCTACCCGTGCACCTTTTGCCTCATCCTCTGCAGTAATGTCTCGCCCTTCTTCCAGGGGCCAGTTCCACGCCTGTGCATAGTTTTCCGTGGCCCCGACAATAAGAACATCCTGATAGTTTTTATTGCCAGATTTGACTGTTTGCCCACCGGATGCCCGCATAGGGATAACCTGATACGCGCCCGGTAACGACTGCTCAATCCGCTGCGCATCGTTTCTATTCAGCGTCAAAAATCGCTGCCCCACCGCATGTTTCTTGAAATTCCCACCAAATATCAGTGCCGCATCCGGCCCAAACCACTGCACAATCTCCATCGCCTTACGATTCGCCCCATCAACTGCCGTCACAATCAACGTCAACGAAGCAATACCAAACGCCACGCCCAATACCACAAACAAAGAACGAAGCTTAAAGGCCCAAACAGCCTCCAACCCCATACTCGCTATACGTGCTATCAAACGAAGTTTCATGATGTAAGATGCCTCCGGCGGCTGGGGGAAGGGGAAGAGAGAAACCCTTTGGAAAGGGTTGTCCCTCTTCCCCTTCCCCCAGACCCAGC